>JBIIOE010000126.1:0-9875 GCA_044337105.1 Bdellovibrionota bacterium
GCTTTCGACAAGGACGCTCTTCGTCCACGCTACCGGTGTATCTTCGCTTCGCAGAGGCGCATGCAACGGGGGGTGTGTCGAGCTGAGGGGCGAAGTGGATACGGCGTTGGTCGGGCCGGGAATTGCCGTGTTGTCGATCGCAGCTTCAAGAGAGGCAGTTGCCGGGTCGGTACAAGCAGTATGTCCTTGAAGTAGTAGAAGTCCTTTGCATGAGGCGCGGGGAAACCCGCGCCTTGTTTTCAGGGCTGCTCTCTGAATTTTGCGGGTCTCCTCGCTCCGATAATGGGTTGGTTCTGTGAACCACAGACCCCCCGAGCCGCACCTTTCTTCTTAGACTTTACAAAATGGTGCTCTTTTTTTCGGAATCGCGACACGAAAAATTCCCATTATTTCGATGCTCTACGCAACTTTAGCTTTCGACGCCAAAATTTTCGTCAAGCCGAACTCAAAGCTTGCCGTAATGAATCTGTGAAGCAGTTGTTGTGTAGCAGTTCGAAAGACGGTGCGGTTGTAGTGGTAGTAGAAGTAGCGTTTTGTTGCTCCTCCGGCCTTTAGCCGTACTTACCGGTTCCTAGTCAGCGCAAGGATGCACTAATTAGGGAACGGCGCGCACAAGTCAGGGTTCGCTCAACCGAATCCTGCTGCCTCGGGGAAACCGTTGATTTTGTGCCACTGTTGTTCAAGGAGGAATGAGGCATGGCAATTACGATTGGTAGTAACATTTCATCACTTCAGGCCCAACGCCGTCTGGCGAATTCGAGCGAAGCTCTGAATGGGACCTTCCTGAGGTTAAGTTCTGGTCAGCGTATCAATAAAGCTAGCGACGACGCCGCAGGTCTCGCTATCGCAGATTCGTTGAAAGCAAACATCCGTGTAGGTCAGGTGGCTGTGCGTAACGCAAACGACGGTATCTCGTCGATTGCGATCGCGGACGCTTCTCTGGCGGACATCGGAAACGTGCTCTCGCGTCTCGCAGAGCTTGCTGAGCAGTCTGCAAACGGAACGTTCTCCGTGACGCAGCGCTCGGCTCTGCAAAACGAGTTTGTGGCGCTAGGGTCCGAAGTAGAGCGTATCGCAGTTACTACAGAGTTCAACGGTGTTAAGCTGTTGTCTGGTAACAGTACTCTTACCTTGCAGGTAGGGTTCAACTCGGCATCGACCTCGCAGATCTCCTTCAACGGAGTACAGGGAACGTTGGCATCGCTGGGCTTAGCACAGCAGGATGAATCGGCGCTCTCGTTTTCGTTGAACGGAGTCACTCTCGAAGAGGGTGCGAGCGCTTCGAGACTAGCTCTGGATGCGGTAAACCGCGCTGTGGCTTCGCTGGCATCGACTCGCGGTGTGCTTGGAGCTGCGGAATCTCGACTCAGAGTGGCGATTAGTAACCTCTCGATCTCTCGAGAGAACCTCTCCGCCGCAGAGAGCCGAATTCGCGACGTGGACGTAGCGACCGAGGCCGCAGAGTTGACCCGACTCAACATTCTGCAACAGGCTGGCGCATCGGTTCTCGCGCAAGCGAACCAGTCGCCATCGTTGGCTCTCTCGCTCCTACGATAATCGTAGCGATCGCTGGGCTAATGATACTAGAGCGCATGGTGGAGCCTTCGGGCTTCACCATGCGCTCTCTTTTTAGGCTCTGCGTGAAGTCCCGATACTACTCACTCTGAATCCCAAAGCGCGCAAAAAACACACCCCACGAAAATATCGTTTCAGTAAAAACCACACGGTGCCGAACTTATATCTGACGGCAGTAGTTGTGCCTCGAAGTTGTAGTGTTGTTGTTGTGGAAGTTCATCGAGCAGTTCCGCTCACTCTCCTCTCCTCATACACCTCAGCTTGTAGCCAAAGCATGGATGTTTTGGCTCGAGAGCGCCCAACCTCTAGGGATTCAACTCGCGTGAGTTCCACTGCCAGAAATGATGGCCCGTGCATTTTATGCCACTGTTGTTCAAGGAGGAATGAGGCATGGCAATTACAATTGGTAGTAACATTTCGTCGCTACAAGCTCAAAGGCGACTGGCGAATTCGAGCGAACAGCTCAATTCAACCTTTCTCAAGTTGAGCTCTGGTCAACGTATCAACAAAGCTAGCGACGACGCCGCAGGTCTTGCTATCGCAGATGCGTTGAAGGCGACTATTCGCGTAGGTCAGGTGGCGGTGCGAAACGCAAACGACGGTATCTCGTCGATTGCGATCGCGGATGCTTCGCTGGCGGACATCGGAAACGTTCTGTCGCGTTTGGCCGAGCTTGCCGAGCAATCGGCGAACGGTACCTTCTCGGTGGGCCAGCGCTCCGCACTTCAAAACGAGTTCACGGCGTTGGGATCGGAGATCGAACGTATCGCGGTCACAACGGAGTTCAACGGAGTGAGGCTGCTCTCGGGTAACAGTACCCTTGTTCTGCAGGTCGGATTTGATTCGGCATCGACTTCGCAGATCGCTTTTACCGGAGTGCAGGGAACGTTGGCTGCGCTGGGACTAGCACAGCAGAACGCCTCGGCGCTGACATACTCGTTGAACGGTGTCAATCTGGAAGAGGGCGCGAGTGCGTCGCGACTCGCTCTAGATGCCGTGAATCGTGCGGTTAACTCGCTCGCATCGACGCGCGGTGTACTCGGTGCTGCTGAGTCTCGACTCCGAGTAGCGATCAGTAACCTCTCGATCTCTCGAGAGAATCTCTCCGCCGCAGAGAGCCGAATCCGAGACGTGGACGTAGCGACCGAGGCAGCAGAGCTGACCCGACTCAACATCCTGCAGCAGGCAGGTGCGTCGGTACTCGCGCAAGCGAATCAGGCACCTTCGCTGGCTCTTTCGCTTCTACGGTAATCGTGAGGTAACGCTTCGTCGGGGTGGCGTGATGAGACGAGTTCTCGTCACGCTGCCTCCGGCGGGGTTACTGGTACGGTTTTGTAGGGTGTTCATTTCGCTCCGTTTCCACGGCGCCTTCCGAGCTGCCGTTTTCTGTCTCAAGCTCTCCAGCCGCTGCGCCGACCTGTATCCTTAGGAAGGTGAGGGTGGTTCTCGTTAATTGCCAATCTTTCCCAGGGTAGTTGGTGCCTACGTAGTATCGAGCCGCGCGGTCCCAGCAGTTTATTCCGAACGTCTCCCTCTACTGACCGGCGAACCAGAAGACACGGATAGTTTTCAGGTCGACCGGGCAGCACCTCCAAGGTCACTTTACTGGCCTGTTGCTCTCAATACGTCCATCAAGAGCCGGTGTAGTTCAAGGAGGAATGAGGCATGGCAATCACGATCGGTAGTAATATTTCATCACTTCAGGCCCAACGCCGATTGGCGAATTCGAGCGAAGCTCTGAATGGGACCTTTCTCAAGTTAAGTTCCGGTCAACGAATCAACAAAGCTAGTGACGACGCCGCAGGTCTCGCTATCGCAGATTCGTTGAAGGCGAACATCCGGGTAGGACAGGTGGCGGTGCGTAATGCGAACGACGGTATCTCGTCGATTGCGATCGCCGATTCTTCGCTAGCAGATATAGGAAATGTTTTGTCGCGACTCGCAGAGCTCGCCGAACAGTCTGCTAACGGAACGTTTTCGGTGTCGCAGAGGTCCGCTCTGCAGAACGAGTTCACAGCGCTCGCGTCAGAGGTAGAGCGTATCGCGGTGACTACCGAATTCAACGGAGTGAGGCTCCTCTCTGGGAATAATAATCTGGTGCTGCAAGTAGGGTTCGACTCGACCTCCACTTCGCAGATCTCCTTTGCTGGAGTACAGGGAACCTTGGCATCGCTGGGGCTCGCTCAGGCGAACTCCTCCTCGCTTTCATATTCACTGAACGGGACCACCTTGGCGGAAGGTGCGAGCGCGTCGCGCATCGCCTTGGATGCCGTCAATGCCGCGGTGGCCTCGCTCGCGTCGACACGCGGAGTTTTAGGCGCTGCTGAATCGAGACTGAAGGTGGCGATCAGCAACCTGTCCATTTCTCGAGAGAACCTGTCAGCAGCGGAGAGTCGTATCCGCGACGTCGACGTTGCAACCGAAGCAGCAGAGATGACGCGTCTCAACATCCTGCAGCAAGCGGGTGCTTCGGTCCTCGCACAGGCGAACCAGGCACCGTCGCTGGCCTTGTCGCTGCTCAGATGATGAGCTTTAGCGTGCGGATATAAGTGGATGCCACCCGGGGCCTCGGAAGAGGCCTCGGAGTAACGGCCCCGAGCAGGCTTGATTCTAAACGGCATTTTACTGCTGGTTTCAGGAGGTTAGGCGGAGTCTATTGCACGGCTGCAACTTGTCTGTAGCTCGGTAGGGCTGCCTCGCATCCCAACAGAGCAAGGTGTGAACTGACTTGAGGGGCTGGGCTATGAGTATTGCCACGACTATTATTTCCGCGCTTACAAGAGTGGCAGCTGTGCCGCTGGTAGGAGTGGTCGCGATGGCTGTCGGCTGCTGGCTAGGAGCAGGCGTTCCGCTGGCGCAAGCGAGTGATGCCCGTATCTATGTTATTCACGAAGCCGACGGGGCCGTTCGGTTTACCAATCGTATGCCGCCGCCAGGGGTCGAGGCTCAGATCTTTAGGGCTCGCAGCGAGGGGGTTTCGTATATCAAGGGGTTGTCGTACTCGGGCACTTCTCGTGGAAGGTCTAAGCAGATCTATCCTGATCTCTTCTCGGATGCGATCCAGCAGGCTGCACGAGCGCACAAGGTCGACCCGGCTCTGATAAAGGCGGTCATTCACGCCGAATCGGCCTTTAACCCGCGGGCGGTGTCGCCAAAGGGGGCGATTGGCTTAATGCAACTCATGCCGGCTACGGCTCGCATGCTCGGGGTCAGGAACGCCTTCGTTCCGGAGTCCAATATCGAGGGAGGGACGTCATATCTGGCGCGACTCATCCGACGTTATAATAACGTCGAGCATGCCCTGGCGGCCTATAACGCGGGTGACCTTCACGTACAGCGCCACAACGGTATCCCTCCGTTTTCCGAAACTCAGCAGTACGTCAGGCGTGTACTACAGCTCAAAAAGCAGTATAGTGTCTCCTCGCATGGCTGAATGGTACAAACGTCTCCCCAATTGGTTGACTTTTCTTCGTCTCGTCCTCATCCCGATCTTCGTGGTCGTGTTGCTGGATCCGTCGCGCAGTAAGCTCAATCTCGCCGCAGTGATCTTCGTGTGTGCGGCAATTACGGATTATGCCGACGGTATCTTGGCGCGCCGGTATGCCGCCATAACTGATTTTGGAAAACTTCTCGACCCGCTCGCAGACAAGATCCTCGTGATGGCAGCGCTCGTTATGCTGGTAGCCTTGCGCGACGATCGGTGTGTTTCGTTCGTGCCGGGATGGATGGTTGTTCTCGTGTTGGCGCGCGAGCTTTGGATTACGGGGCTGCGAGCCTTCGCCGCAAAGGATGGTACGATCGTCGCTGCCAAGGCAGGAGGAAAGGTTAAGAGCTTCCTCCAAATGGTGAGCATTCTGGCGTTGCTGCTGCATGACTACTCGTTCCCGGTCTTTGGGCTGCGTGTGACCTTCCAGTTTCTGGGCCTCAATATACTGTTGGTATCGATCGTGTTTTCGTACCTCTCTGCGCTGGACTACTCCCTGGCGATACTCGCTCCTGGGCAAGGGAGTCTTGGCGAGCTGACTCGCCGCCTCGGGTCGGTTTTGATGGGCTCTGGCAATGGTGAGGCTGCGGCGTCACCGGCCGGATCAGAGGCGCATCCTCCCGGTGTGGAAGGACCGAGCGAGGATACTAAAGACGGGCAATCGAACGAGTAGCGGGTAGTTCTCGCTGCTACGCCGACGTGCGCGTGCTCGTGGTAAGGCGCGATTTTCTGGTCAAACCAGGGATTTACGTTGTCTCTGTGCTCGTTATCACTCACTCGATTTCTGCAAGACCATCCCAAGATCCGCTTTCGCTGCAGGAATGGGTTTAGCCTTAGTTCCCTAGTGCTTTCTTGATTTAACAATGTTAAACCAGTCGGGTGGAGCGTCCAGTCTCCAAGTGTAGTGTCGGCTTTTTCTGTAGTGATATTCAGATGCGTGTAGAGCGATTAGAGATATTCGGCTTCAAATCTTTCATGGAGCGGTTGGTACTTCCCCTCGAGACAGGGATAACCGGGGTTGTAGGCCCCAACGGTTGTGGCAAGTCCAACGTCGTGGATGCTCTGCGATGGGTTCTCGGAGAGACCCGTGCGTCGCAGTTGCGTGGAGATCTGCTCGAAGACGTGATTTTTAACGGAACGGAGTCATTGAGACCGCTCGGATTGGCGGAGGTCTCAATAGTCATTCGAGCCGACACGGAGAGCTTTTATCAGGACCTGGTATCCTATTATGAGCAGATTGAGATCGGAGAGAAGGGTATCGCCCCGGTCGGTGTCATTGATGCAGCGCAGGCCGTCAATACCGACCAGGTACAGGCTGCCGCAGAAGAACCTCCCGTTGAAGTACTCGGAGAGCCGCAAAACTCCGACCAGCTCGATACTGAGGCCGCGACTGCTGGCGTAGCAGAGGTTCAGATGGGAGAAGTTGCCGCAGGTTCTGCGCAAGAAGACGGCGTCGTTGCGACGTCGGAGGTCGAGCAGGCGACCTACGAGCCCGCCTCGAAGGTTGTCGTTGAGGAATCAACCGGTGACTTTCTCGCAGACATCAAAGCCTCTCTATCCAAGTATGCATGGCTGCAATCGGTCAGTGAAGTGCAGATTACCCGACGCTTGTATCGCAGTGGTGAGTCGGAATTTTTCATCAACAAAGTTCAGTGTCGGTTGAAGGATCTCAAGGAGTTCTTCCGGGTTGTCGGCCTCGCAGCACGGGGATACACAATCATCGCGCAAGGTGAGATTGGACGTATCATAACCGCCAAGCCTGATGACCGTCGGCAGGTGATCGAAGAGGCCGCTCACATTGCGGGATTCCGAGAGCACATGAACGCAGTAGGAAAGCGACTGACCGATACGCAGGGTCAGCTCGTCCGAATGGACGATGTGATCAAGGAGGTCGCTCGACAAGTTGCAAGCCTCAAGCGTCAGGCGGCGCGCGCCGTTACGCGTGCACAGCTCAAAGAGGAGCTGGTTGTCGCTGAGCGCGACCTTTTTACGGATACCTTGGTGCGACTCGGTTCCAGGATAGAGGAGGTGAAGGTACGCATCGAGGCCTTGGCGCAGGAGGAGCAGGGGGCCCAGTCTGAATTGACCGAAGCTCAAGGTGCCGAACAGCAGGCTCGAGAGGAGTCTGTCCGCTTCGATTCAGAGATCGAGCACTTGCGCCACAAAGCCGATCAGATCAAGGACGAGCTGACCAAGCGAAATCGGGAGATCGGGTTGTGCGAAGCAAAGTTTCGCGAACTCTCTTCGTTAGTGCAGGCGCGTTCGACTGAAATCCGTCGTCTCGATGAGCGTAAGGTGATGCTCGCTCAACGGCAGGAGGAGTCCAAGGAGGCGTTGGCCAAATTGGAGGCGCAGGAGGAGGAGCTCGAGGAAAGCCTCCGGGCTCTCGACCTCTCGGGTGAAGACGAGTTGAAGCAGATCTCTGCCAATCTCCAGGTGCTACGTGAGGAGCAGCGCCTCCGAGATCGATCTATTCGTGAGATGCGTGACAAGTTGGTGTCTGCGCAGAGCCGCCGCGAGGCGCTCCAATCCCAACTCACAGCGGCATCACCGTTGACCCATCTCAAGCGCGCCTTGGGTGGCGACAACAAGATGCCATCAGAGATCACGGGTGATTACAAACTGCTGGTCGACGGGATTAAGGTGCCGGACCGATATACCAAGGCGCTCCAAGCCGTATTGGCAGAGCGGGCTTCCTTCCTCGTAGTGGAAGAGATAACCAAGGTTGCACGTGCTTTTCAGGAGGTAGTGCTTAAAGCAGATCCGTCCAATAAGAAGGGGATCGGTATCGGTTTGTTCGCGGCAGTTCCCGCGGGAGCAGCAGTACCTGTTTCATTTCCGCAGGTCGAGGGAGTTTCGTCTCTGTTGTCGCACGTCGAAACGGTGCCGTGGAGCCAGGGGTTGGTTTCGAAATTGCTCGCCTCTGTATTCGTAGCAGTAGACCTCGATTGCGCCTTCAAGTTTTTGGAGGTCGGGCAGGCGCAGGGTGGAATCAGTGAAGATGCTGTGATCGTTACAGAGACTGGCGATCTTGTATCGGCATGGAGTTTCTACAGTCTGCGCCACGAGGGTGGTGTAATCCAAATGAAGAGCAAGGTCGACGAGGCGGCTCGGATCATCGAAGAGAATCAGGGTGCGTACGATTCCCTGGTTGCGCAGCGTGACGAAGTCGCGGCGCGCATTACCTCCGATGAGCGTCGACATACGGAGCTTGTGCGGACTATTCAACAATCTCAGGCGCGACTTCGCGAAATAGGCAATCGTCAGGGTGAGATACGTGGACGGCTGCAGAGCGAGCGAAAGATGTGTAATCAGCTCGACAGCGATATTCAGCGGATTGAGCCTCAGGCCCAGGAGCTGCATCAGCAGATGGTTTCTCTGGAGGAATCGATCGCCGAAGTCACCGAAAAGATCTCGGTATTGAAGCAGCAGGACAACTCGGATCTCGAGGCTGCTCTCAACCAAGCGAGCGCGGCGCTACGGGAGTTGGAGAGCAAACGGCGGGCGCTGCGTGACAGCTCCACGCAGATGCTTCGTGCCGTGGAGTTTAAGCGCCAGGGCTATGAAGCGTGTCGCGACAGGTTGTATCGAGAGCGGATGTCCTCGGAGCGATTGCACGGCGAGATCAGTAGTGCTCAGGCGCATATCCGGGAAAAGCTCGGCGAGGAGATGCTCTCGACTTTGCTGGATGCAGCGCAGCACGTAGAGCGGCTCGACGATCGCGCGCGTAGTGAGCTCGAAGGGAAAGTTAGCGGTATCCGACAGCGACTCGAGCGCGAAGGCGAGGTGGATCCCGGGGTAGTCGAGCAGCACGAGATCGAGAGTAAGCGCCTCGAAGATTTGACCAATCAAAAAGATGACCTGATTCGAGCTACGGAGACCCTGCAAGCCACCTTGGGCGAGCTCTCCGAAGCGTGTACACGGCGGTTTGCTCAGACCTTTGAGGCTATCAGCAAGAACTTCGCCTACTTCGCTCCGAAGCTTTTCGGCGGCGGGAGTGCCGAGCTGCGCTTGATTGATCCGAGCAGGCCACTCGAGTCGGGTGTCGAGGTTCTCGTACGCCCTCCGGGTAAGAAGCCAAAGAGTATCGATCTCCTCTCCGGTGGAGAGAAGGCGTTGTGTGCGATTGCGCTCGTCTTCAGCATGTTCATGGTTCGGCCGAGTCCGCTGTGTGTTCTCGACGAGGTGGATGCGCCGCTCGACGAGGCGAACGTGCACCGCTTTGTCTCCTTCGTCAAAGAGATGAGTAGCCGTACACAGTTCTTGATGATTACGCACAATAAGCAGTCGATGGCGGCCGCAGACACCTTGGTTGGAGTTACAATGCCGACCCCTGGAGCTTCGAGGGTGCTTACCGTTTCTTTACAAGAAGCGGTAAAGCAGGTGGCGTAAATGGGAGAGCTCTTCAGGCAATTCAACGTCGCGGTTCAGCGGGCGAGCGAGAGTGTTGATCCGGAAACGGTCCTATGGCTGCTCGTTATCTTCCTTGCGGGTTCGGGTATTGTCTTTATTTTGCAGAGAAATCGCGGTGCTGATAAAGCACCTACAGCCTCTGACGAAGGAGGCGGAGAGGTACTTGAAGCTGCAGCCAGCAAGGGGGAACGCGGTACTGAGGGGCGTGGTACTATAGCGCGCGGTCTTTCGAAAACCAGAACCTCTTTTCTCGACAAGTTGACGGGATTCCTAAATAGCTCTCAGCGAATAGATCAGGCGACCTTGGATGAGCTCGAAGAGTCGCTCATCTCTAGCGATGTCGGAGCGCGCTGCGCTGCCTCGCTGGTCGAGCAGGTCAAGCAAGCGACGCAATCCGACGAGC
>JBIIOE010000127.1:0-9873 GCA_044337105.1 Bdellovibrionota bacterium
TCGAGCGAATGCTCGAGTGAATGGCCCCACCTGGACTTGAACCAGGCATCGCGTGTTTGCTCCAAGCTACGGACGCGGTGCGTCCTTCGCGTCGCGCACGTTAAATCGCTCGCTAGCTCGCGTTTTTAGAGGATCATCCCTGGTTGAAGTCCAGGATGGTGAATTCATTCAGCTGGCGCTGAATGAATGGCCCCACCTGGACTTGAACCAGGGATCGCGTGTTTGCTCCACGCTACGGACACGTTGTGTCCTTCGCGTCGCGCACGTTAAATCGCTCGCTAGCTCGCGTTTTTAGAGGATCATCCCTGGTTGAAGTCCAGGATGGTGAATTCATTCAGCTGGCGCTGAATGAATGGCCCCACCTGGACTTGAACCAGGGACCTACCGGTTATGAGCCGGCCGCTCTAACCAACTGAGCTATAGGGCCATATCGAGAGACTCTTTTACAACTTAGAACGGGTCAAGTGCAACCCCGGAGAGGATAAGCCCTCACAGGCGGTGCTTCCCGGGTATTTGGATGAGCTCGGGGTAGGGGATGTCCCCCCCCCCCAGAGGCTCCGGCAAAACAACCGGGTAGGATCGAGGTATTGGGCGCAATTGAAATATTTGTAGTATGCCCGTACTATCGCTATACAATTTGTTTCATGAGGATACATGGCCGATACACAAAGCCCTTCCGTACTCCCGACTCTCGTCGAAATTAGCAAAGTAGACGCCCTCATCTTTGGAATCGAAGTACAGAAAAAGAAGGTCCTCGATGAACTCGCAGCTCGTAAGCAGGCAGTCGTAACGCACGAAAGTAAGCGGGCGGCGCGCTTCAAGCTGGTAGAGGAGAAGCGAGCGGCGTGCACCAAGGAAGAGAAGGGGGTAAAGAACGAGCGCGATAGAATCAACGAGCGCAGGCGTTCGGTCGGTACTCTTAACAACTACAAGGTGCAACAGGCCGCGGAGAGAGAGATAGATTTCGTCGCTAAACAGATCGGTAAGCGCGAGGAGATGGTCCTCGGGATGATGCGCGAGGTAGAGCTACTCGAGAAGGACCTCGCCGAGTTCGACCAGGTCGTTGCAGGTCTTCAGGAGGAGCTTGCTGCGATAGAGAAGGATTCGGCGGAAGGGCTCGCGGATTTTGAGCAGCGATTGAATGAGTACCGCCCGCGGCGTGCGGAGTTGGCTACGAGTATTGCCTCGAATCCGGCATTGGTCGTGTACAGCAGGATTCAATCCCGGTTTCCCCAAAACCCCGTGGTAGAGGTCATGAACAAAGATACCTGCTCGGGTTGTCACATGAAGCTGGGACCTCAGGCGGTTGTTCAGATCGCGCGGGGAGATGTGGTAAGGTGCCCAGGTTGTGGACGGATACTCAGCTTGCCAGCTGAGCCGTCGTAAGAGAATCTCCAGTAGAGAGGAGTTGAGTGCGTGGTCGTTTGGGGGAAACCCTGAGAGGAAAGTCGGGACTTCATAGGATAGATTGGCCGTTAACGGCGGCGCCGGGTGATCGGCGGAAAGTGCCACAGAAAAGAAGGGGCCGAATTCGATGCTCGGAAACGAGCGTTGGATGGCGAAAGTGAAACGGTGAGGTAAGAGCTCACCAGCACGGGGGTAACTCCGTGGCTTGGTAAACCCCAATCGAAGCAAGACCGAATAGGAAGGATCTCCGTGGCAACACGGACGGCGTGATCCGCGTCGTTCCTTCGGGTAGCGTCGCTCGAGCCCAACGGTAACGGTGGGCCCAGATGAATGACCACACGGTTCGCAAGAACTCTGAACAGAATCCCGCTTACGGCTCGACTCCTCTCTAGTCGAGGTTCTCAACCATTCTGGGCTTTGTGGCGCAGGTAGTGATCCATAATCACCAGTGCAGCCATGGCGTCCACTATCGGTACCGCGCGAGGTAACACGCACGGGTCGTGTCGGCCCGAGGCTGCGAGTTTCGTCGGAGCTCCTGTAACCGTCGTCGTGTCCTGCTCCTTCGATATAGTGGCTACCGGTTTGAAGGCTACTCGGAACGTGATCGCCTCTCCCGACGAGATGCCACCCAAGACGCCTCCAGCGTTGTTGGTGCGCGTTCGGATTCCGCCTGAGCTGTCCGGCTCGAAGGGATCGTTGTGCTGGCTGCCGCGCAGGTGAACCGCATCGAATCCAAGTCCGATCTCGAAGCCCTTGGCTGCGTTGATGCTGAGCATCGCTTTCCCGAGGTCGGCATGCAGTTTGTCGAAAACCGGCTCTCCGAGTCCCGCAGGTACGCCGCGTATTGTTCCACGAATGACCCCACCGATTGAGTCACCATCGGCTTGCACCTCTCGGATCAACTCGATCATCTTCTGCGCGGCGGTCGGTTCTGGGCAGCGAACGATGGTTGCCTCGATCTCCTGCAGAGATACCTTCTCGTGATCCACTGATGCTCTGATCTCACCGACCTGCTCCACGTAGCTGAGAATCGTGATACCGAGGTGCTGTTCTAGGTATTTAAGCGCTACGGCTCCGGCGGCTACCCTTCCTAGGGTTTCCCGGGCTGAAGCTCGACCACTTCCACGCCAATCGCGTGCGCCATACTTTTTCAGATAGGTGTAGTCGGCGTGAGAGGGGCGGAAGAGGTCTTTAAGGTTGTTGTAGTCTTGAGAGCGAACGTCTTTGTTGTGGGCCAACATCAAGATAGGGGTTCCGGTGGTCTTCCCCTCAAACACGCCGCTCAGGATGTGGATCGTGTCCTCTTCTTTTCGCGGGGTCGTGATGTCACTCTGGCCGGTGCGACGCCTGTCGAGTTGCTTTTGGATATCTCCTTGAGAGATCGAGATACCCGGAGGGCATCCATCGATGACCACGCCCACGGCACCACCGTGGGATTCACCGAAGGTCGTTATCTTGAACAGTTCGCCGAATGAGTTTCCTGCCACGTCTGTACTCTACCATCGCAGGGAAGCGAGACAAACCCCTTGATGAGAAAACTCCCACGGGTGCCGTGGTGGTGTGCGAATCAGGGTAGGATTCCGCCAGTAGCGGTTTGTTAACCCAAAGCCTGCATAATGGAGTCCAGCTTGTCGACCGTGAGCTGGCCGGCGGCCGAGCGATTGCTTAGGTCCATAGGGGTAAAGGTAAGTTCGTTGCCCCACACGGTTCCGAATACCCGTGTGATGACCCCGTGTTTTCCCATACCCAGCACGATGCACTTCTTGCCCGCCTCTCGTAGGTCGATCAGAAGGGAGAGAAGGCGCAAAGCATCGCGCTGAGTGGTGCATTGCGTCGACACCTTCACTATGTGCGCGCCCCAACTTTCCATGCGAGCGGCTATGGAACGCAGTTCGGTATCCGAGGGGGTAAATGAATAGTTGTGATACGAGAGGATAGTTTTCAATGCGACCCGGTCGGCCTGCAGCCGGGTGATCTCTTCGGCCTGGACCGACACGTCAAGGTCTACGAGCACCTGCTTGCGGGAAAGCGTCGACAGGATCTTGAAACGCAACTCGGAAGCCATCTTCATGGGTTCCAGGTTTTGACGCCTAAAAACCATGATGAGGCGGTGCGGATACAGACCCACCAATGAAGCCGCGAAACCTGCATCGAGGTCTTCGATGTGATCGAGCCATATCTCCAGGTAGCGGAAGCGCGAGATGTTACTTTCGATGATTTGCTGAACCTCCGCCGATTTTCGTTTGATAATCGGGAGGCAGTACTTGTTGTCTACTCGGGCGGCGCACATGTCAGGTGGCTTTTTTGATTACGGTAAGAGCAAGAAGGGTATCAGAAAACGCTCACGAGGTCACGCTTTCGACGCAAGTTCCAGCACCTTGCGCATCACATCAGGCGGGGGCTTGACACCTGTGTGGAGTTGGAATTGCGCCAGCCCTTGCTCAAGGAACATCTCGGCACCTCGAATCACGTGTGCACCACGAGCTTCCGCCTCACACACTAATCGCGTAGAGCGAGGCGCATAGATCGTTTCAAACACAATCTGATTGGAAGTCAGACACTCAGAGGAGATCGGAGATTTCGAGATGAGCTCGCCCATACCCACCGAAGTCGTGTTGATGAGTATCTCGCACGAGGCGATCTCCTCGGCGGCATCAAGAGGTCGCGCAGCGCAGTGCCAGCGCGATGCAAGAGCACGAGCCTTATCGACCGATCGGTTAAATATCGTCACGTGCGCTCCGCGCGATGTACAGGCATACAGAGCTGCCTGAGCCGCGCCACCAGCGCCGAGGATGGCCACCCGGCGACCATTCAGGTCGGTCACACGTTCGAGAGGATTGAGTATGCCCAGCCAGTCTGTATTGTATCCTGTCAGTTTCGAATCGGAGCACACGACCGTGTTGACGGCGCCGATCTCCTTGGCAGTTGGATCGAGCTCGTCTAAGAGGGGAATAATCGACCGCTTATGCGGCATGGTGACAGCGAGGCCTCGAAAACCGAGTGCCTTGAAGCCTGCTATGGCAGCCGAAAGAGACTCTGCTCGTACGTGAGCTGCCGCCATGACGAACGGAATTCCGAGCGCGTTGTACGCTGCATTGTGCATGGTGGGGGAGAGGCTATGAGTCACCGGGTCGCCGATGATCAGACACACCGAAGAGCGGGCAGTAACGTCGATACCTGTCATGCTCGCGATTGTAGCGACGAAAGGATCTCCGAGCAAACCTCTTCTATGCTCTTTCCGTCGGTCTCAACGACGAGGTTTGCCCATCGTAGGTACACCGGAGTTCGGCGATCGAAGAGCTCTTGAGCTTGGTGTCCGTCTCTGAATAGGGGACGATTCAAGAGATCGGCGCTGCGAGCGATAATACTCTCGAACGAGGTTTTCAAAAAAACCACGACTCCACCACGCGCAGTAAGGTGCTCCATGTTGACGTCTCGTCCGATCACTCCGCCACCGGTAGAGATGACCACCGAGCGCTCCTTGCTGGTAGCAGCGCAGACCTCTGTTTCGAGGTTCCGAAAGTGTGGTTCACCGTCGTGCTCGAAGATCTCGGGTATGGAAGCCCGTCCCGATCTCTCGATAATTAACGTGTCGAGCTCCTGTACCGAGAAGCCCAGCTGCTTGGCCAACGCTTTGGCAACCGTACTCTTGCCGGTTCCCATGAAGCCGATGAGGATCACTTTGTCGCTATTTGTGCCCATGACATCTACAAGTACATGAAGTGTGTCGCATAGTACCGGGTTGAAACCCAATAACCAAGTGGGCGCGCATCGGATCCAAGCACTAGCGAAGCGAGGCGAAATCTACCCAAGATCCGCTTTCGCAGCAGGGAGGGGGGTACCTCGCTTTCCTAGCGTCGATAGTGCGCTTTGCTCCAGCGTGCGAACCTGACGAGTATCAAAGCACTCACGAGCACACACACTCCCGCTGCGCCAACCGATATCCGGGGCGTCCAGGCGTTTATCTGCACGGCCAGCCCGGTGAAGAAATCGAGTTGATGCGGCACGCACGTGAAGCAGTTTTGTGAGATAGAAGTTTGAATGAGTCCCGGCTGCCACGCCGTAGAGACGTGCTCTGGCCCGCATGCGGGTAGTTGGTTCGTGCACTTCGCAATGAAACGCATCATGCTGAAGCCGGTAGCCACTACCGCGAGGGTGGCCGTCGTTAACACAGCGCCAACCCATCGCGAGATTGCAGTGGGCTTGCTTATCCCTACGACGAGCGAAACTAGCAGCGGGCTCAGCGCAACCAAGAGTTCGAGAAGTTCCTTTTTGAAGCTCATACGCGCTGGGTCTCCAGACTACAGTGTGGTCTTCTGTCAGTTGTACGGGGTTCATTTTTTTCTGGAAAGAGTGGTCGGCAATTTTATATACTTAAGGACATAAGACTGAGCTTGTATCGGCTGTCAGCTGAGGAGTACAACGTATGCCCGACCTGCCACTTGATCCCCGCCCGGACCGCTCTAACGACGAGCTTGGCGATCTGCAGGGATATTCGATGCCGCAACACTCGCAGGCTGTCGTGGGTGATGCGGTGCTTGCGGCTGATTTTGCTGATTATCGAGAGTCCGTCGGGGCGGAGCACCAGTTTCTCCCTAGGTCACCGGCGTGGAAGTTATTGAGAGCGGCTATCTGTCGCGTGGGAGAATTGTTCGACGTGCCTCTCACGGCATCGCCAGAGGAGCGGGTCGAGCGTGTCTCCCCAGTCTGTGCTACGGGTGGCATGACCAACGATGGTCGACAGGGAGTTGTGCTCATTGAGGGGATAGTGTCCTCAGCCAACAAATTCGGCCTACCTACGGGGTCTCTTAAGCACCACATAGCATCTCCGAATTCGTCGATAGTACCGGTCGATATGCCACCTGTGGAGGTATTAGATGAAGCTGCTGGTGTTGTGGTGTCCGTCGACTGGAATGTCAGCAAAGCAGCCTCGCTCGCTTTGATCCTGACTGGCGGGGCTTTTGAGCAGGCACTCAGTCATCTCCTGACGGTCTCTGAATTTCTCGATGCGAGGAACAAGGAGAATCCCCACGCGCTGACCTTCGTCTTGCCCTATGCGGCTTCGATCTTCGCACTCTTGCTCAATGAGGTGCGTAACCGTGAAACTTCGATCCTGGGCGTCAAACGGCTTGTGGGGCCCAGCAAAAATCGCGTATTCCAACTGTCGGTTTTATCCCTCACGGAGGGGCAGCGATCGTCGTCCATAATCGCCGCCGATGGAGTGGTCGAGGCAACCCATCATATTCAGGTGACACACAACGACTTCGGTATTGTAGAGTCGCACTGGTTAGGTCGATCTGTTGCCTCTAGCGGTATGTGATCTTTCTTATAGCGACCGTGATGCATCCGTAGCTTCTTGATAGTTGCTAAGAGAATTCATTCCATCTCGAACATCGATCCAACCTGCCACGCTGTGGTATAGATCCGGTTCGTGAACCAACGGTGCCCATCATGACCGAACCTAATCTTCATGCACGTGCCTCCCAAGAGCTTTCCCCGCCTGCCGCACTGTTGGATCGGTCCACCACCGTACCTAAGACAATCGGAATTGTGGGTGCGTCATCAAAGGAGCTTGCCGCGATCTGCTCTCAGTTGTCTCTGCCTGTCGATCAAGACCTCGTTAACACCTTCAAGCCTCTCCTGCAGGGACGAGACCCCTTGAGAGAAGAACCTCTGAAACTTACAAAGGGTCTCGGTATCGCTGTATCGTTTATCTTAGAGTCGAGGACGACTATTACTTCAGACAGTTTTTTCCTCGAACGCTCTATCGGCTTTGAGGTTGACGAAGACGGGCCGCTCTACTTGCGAGTGCAGATCAGTTTAAACAAAGCCGACAAAGATCGCTTCGACATAGAGCTTCACTTCGATGGAGACAACATCTTTGAGAAAGATGAAGCGAATGACATTTGGTCCATACTCGATTACGTGCTTCAGAACGTGTCTAAACTGGACAGGGGAACGTGTGCGAGCGTTCCTGGTCCTGCCACCAGCATCGAGACCGAACATACGGCCTGTGAGAGAGTTTCGTATCGGTTACAGCCGATGCCCGAACATCTGGTTAATTCAGTTTGTGAGTTTGATGATGAGCCGTTAGAAGATGAGGAGAGCGCAGCACCATTCGCGCAGCCCGCGATGCCGGCGAGACCCTCACTTGAGCGATTAGTTCCCTGTTCTCTTAAAATCGGAGACTTAAGCAACGACCTTGTTCGCACTACGCTCTCCACTATAGGCCTAGAAGTGCTCGCTAGGCAGCTCACCGATTCCGTTCTAGACCATTTTCGGGATCACATATCGGGGAATGTCTTTCAACCGGAAACTCTCTGGAAGCACCTTCCCAGCTATCCGGGGAAATTAGAAATCTCTGTCTCAAGCTTGCTGGAGACCGGATCCTCCTCAGTCTTCGAGGAAGAGGGCGATGAAGTTCATAGCGAGGACGAGGAGTCAGAAGAGAGGTTGCAGGACTTCGCCATCAACGGGCAGCAGGACGACGATGAATTCGAAGATTCTGTTTCCTTTAACGACATCGATCAGGCGCTCGAGGCTGGTGAGCCCGTCTTCCACTCTGTTTATCTATCGGCGCAACCTGGCTTTGCCTGTCCTATTTCAATTGAGCTCGGGCAGGATGCGCCGAAAAACAACGCTGCGATGAGCGATAAATTCACACCACCAACCTTCTTTCTCCAGATCTCTTGGGACTATTTCTCACTCGCAGTCGCGGGAATACCTGAAAAGATCGATGACTCGATCCGTAGAGTTCGAGCAGTATTAGCCGAAGAGTGGGGCATTCAAGACGAGACCCCGGAGATGGAGCCGCTCATAGAATCTGTTGGCGCGATAATCTACCCGTCTCTAAGCTTTCCGCTCGGCGAGCACCGCTTTGTGATCAATCGAACGCGGACAAACCTGCCGGTGGAATAAGTCTCGTTGACGGGCGGGCGCACTCGTTGGTAGTCCGATCGTCTGAGCTTCTTCTTGTCGGGTATGCCCTGCGCGTCGGTGAACGCGAAAAGCGCGTGAATGGAGAAACTATCTTCCAAGCGAGTAGGCGAGCTTAGGCATAGCCGCCTGATTGATCCTGTCCCGGGAATGTTGATGGTAGAGAGGAGCTTCTTGCCGTCTCTGAGCGTTTGGAGCCCATCAACTAGTGGTCGCTCAAATCGTCTGTCTAGTTTAATTTAGAAATCAATTTCACAACGTCTGGAGAGCCTGGCTCGTCTTGATAACGCATGTAAAAACTCATCAGGCCGGCAAATTTAACCAAGAATGTATTGGTAGTATCAGACGTAAATTCACAGATATTAAATCCGAAATTGTTTATCAAATTCGCTATTGAGTCCGCATACTCTAGCGCATACTGTTCATGCCTGGACTTAACCTTTTCGTCCGTTGCCGTAGACGCTTGTAGTAGGCTTGAGTCAATCTCTTTATATGAGACAGAACAGGTGAATCTGTAAATTTCTTTGACTATTTCTATAGATTTATCGATTTCGTCATCGGTAATAGATGGTACCAGATCTAACCGAATTAGTGCTGAACGGATATCAATCGCGGTAACTAGCCCAAGACAGTCCTCGTATTCAGGGCAAACATCGCCGACTAACTCGGGGCTCTCAGCCAATATCTGTTTACGCTGTTCTAAACGGTACCGTTCTGTGCACGCGAGGCAAGTTGGTTTTGCCGTACATGCGCGTCATCGGACGAGACCGGTTGATGAAACAACCCTTTGATCTGACCTATCGCTCCCGGCGCTGTGGGAGGCGCATGTGGTGCCTTTCAGAGAAACGCAAAGAGCGGGTGAAGTTCATCTCCTTTTTCAAGAACCTCATGGATGAGGCACGTGATATTCGGGAGCGGTGGAAATTAGGGGAGGTAGGTCTTAGGTATCCTCCCGGCTTGTATCCTCCGTCGATGCCCAAGTTAGCGAACGCTCTCTACCCATAGTGTTCACTGTATAGAGCCGTAGTGCGTTCTCCGTTTCGCAGGGCACTGGTGTATCTACTGTCAGCTGTTTGCCCGCACAGAGGCTTTCTGTGGCTTGGCTTCGGAGTCTACGCATCCGACTAGCGGCGCCTCCTCTACCTCAGGTTGTGGAGGTAGCCCCGGCACACGAGGAAAAAACCTGTTAGGAGTAAAGGATGTCAAAGCGCTACGCCCCTGAAGTAAGAGAAGAAGTCGTGAAGAAGATCCGAAACGGTCAGAAGGTGTTAGAAGTAGCCAAGCTACATGGCATTAACGAGATGACTGTCGAATCCCACATAACCGAACCCAGTACGATCCCACATACCGGACTCCAGTGTTAAATTAGCATAAGCATCTCTCTTATTCGAGGTTGTTGAAACTTTGTATTTCGGCGCTCATTGAAGCGACGATTTTCCCCTTAAGCCTGTAGCTTGGACCTCTGAAGGGAACAACCGTAGCGCGGTCAAAGAGCCTATCGATGGCAGCTCCAGCAAGCACTGGATCTGG
>JBIIOE010000028.1:0-35216 GCA_044337105.1 Bdellovibrionota bacterium
TGGATGCTTGGACACAAAGAAAATTGACGTGTTGTTGACGACTTGGCTAGCCCCATCCGATTTTAGCGAGGCTCCCTTCTGCCCTTAAACAACCTCGCGGTCGCTTCATTAATCGTGTCCATGATGGATTTGATAGAGTCGTCCTCGGGGGATTTTGCGTTGAGAAGAAGCTGCACGGCTTGAGGGGTTAGCTTTACACACACAAGTCGCTGATTATCTTCTTTGCTCTGAAACTTATCTTCGGGGTCCGATAAGACAACCTCAGCTTGAGGAGGAAGAGCCATATCCGTACTACTCAGAAAAAACCGAAGGAAGAGAAAGGTCTCAGGCTCTGTCGGCTTGCCACCACGTTCATAAATCTGAGCGTGTCGCTCCTCGCAGCCCTTATTGTGAGCAGCTACCAATTTCGTGAGTTCATGCGACTCAAAGAGATATTCGAGGCGCTCGTCATAACTCCCATATCGGAATCCATGAATCCGAGAGAAATCTCGAACGTACGCTATCGGAAAACCGACCTGGCCTTGCAGCTCGTCGACCGCTGATAAGAGCGCATCGAGCATGTCGCTTCCGAAAATCCGCTTCGTTGCCTCCCTGGCTTTAGAGAGCTGCTCCTGGCAGGTCGTTTCTTCTTGATCGAGCTTCGTAAGTGCGTCGAAATGAGCGCCAGGATCTGCAGGAAGCTCGTCGGAACTCGAAGTACGACTGATGCGGTGTAACGAAATGGAATTGTACAGGAGTCTATCAAGGAGAGTCGCAGGACCGAGGTCGCCCCGCCTCACGTCTTCGTTAAACAATGGAAGGGTCCGCATAAAAACGTCGATCACCCGTTTCACAGACTTCGCAACGGTGTAGGGAGGAGTTTCCGAGTTTGGACTATAGACGTCGAAGGCTCCGGCCGTCTCAGAGGGACGCAGCGCGAGCTTGTAATGAGCAAAGACTCGGATGTCCGTCCTAAAATTGTTCACAAGATCCCCTGCTGAGAACTTGTCAGCTTCCCCTAACCGCTCCGCCAAATCGGGTCCTACCACGATCGATGTAGCGACCCCATTACCCCCGGTACTCATTTGGTTGACGCAGCGGTACGGCTTACTGTTCGGCAGTGTCGTGTCTACGGAGGTCTCCGTGGCCCACAAGCGGCTCTCGTCAGCAACATGCCAGCACACCGACATCATCTGCTTCATAAGCGCGTCGGAGGGAGAGCCTTGACTCATCGTTTGCTCAGCGAGATAGGGAGATATTCGGATCTCAGCGCTCATCGTCACTTCACCTGCAGCGTCTCGATTAGGCTTACGACAAACCTTCCACGGAGATGTGCTGGGCAAAGCCGCGTCTTTAATCACCGTCCACGATGTAACCTTGAGGCAATCGCCAACGTATGGATCTACTTTGAGCCGCTCTTCCAGAGTGACAGTTTGATGGGTTAATCCTTTGAGTAAGTCAACTAAAGACTGATACATTACCCTAATCCGCCGGAGGAGTAGATCTGAGCATGATATGCGCTGCTTCACATGATGCGTAACATGGCCACGCGGGCCTGCGCCGCAGACGGCTAGCCGTTGCTGACAAAACAGGCACTTATACCTACTACTCGCGGGCAAAAGCGTTCTTTACGACCGACTCTCGAAAGTAGTGTGAGCGGATCGCCTCGTACGAGCACGGTGCCAAGGTTCCCTCTTGCCGAGCGGCATACCAAGCGCTTCGATCTGATAGAGGCCGACTCCGTGACCCCAGCCAGCCCCGCGAAATCGCACTTTGTGCAGGTCAAATCCTTCTCCATGCTCTTCTGCCACAACCGCCGAACTAAGAAGGAAACTCTCGTGAAAACACCCCCGAATAACGACCTGATTCGGCAAACGTAATTCTTTTGATACTCCATCTTTGGATTGGTATACCACCGTAGCTGAGAGATAGCGACCCGACACTCCACGCCTTCCCCAGCGAATCTCTCGGAAGTTATATCAGTGCGTTTGCCAGTAGGGGGCGGTTTTGACGGCTGTTTTGGTCTGATCGAAGGTAGTTTTGGAAAGAGCTGCATGGTCGAGCCTGAGCTTTAGGTGGCTTTTTGTGGCTGGCCGGTCGTTGTTTTTGGAGGAGGTGCGGTGAAGCCTGGAATTCCTTGAGATTTCATGATCTCCTCAATTGCACGTAATCAAAAGTTCGCCTTCGAACATTTTGATTTTACCCTGCCGAACTTTCTGGTTTTAGGTGCCGATCTTTTTGCGCCCGTGCAACAATAGATCGATCACTACGATGTATCTCAATTAGCTATGTGGACTCTCTATCGACATTCGAATGGAAAGGTGTACCTCAGACTCGGAACTGCCTTGCATTCCGAGAGCTATGAACCATTGGAGGTGTATCGTACGGTGTACGATAACGATAGGTCGTCGACGTGGGCGCGCCCGCGGGAGATGTTTTATGAGGAGGTTGCCCCAGGTCGCAAGCGATTCACCGAGGTTGGCCGAGTGCGAACTATGATGCCCGAGGATAGGGCAATCTACCTAGCTTTTGGGCACGATGCGTGGGGAGGGGGCTCGTCGGTAGAGGAGTTCGTGTCGTCGTATGCGCACAACAAGAATCACCTTCGAGGTACTCGGTATCTGCTCGAGTCTCCAAGTGGCGAGCCGATTGGGAATCTCAACACCATACGATTCGCTCGCGGTCTCGTCGGTATCGCCTCTCTTTCGGTGAACCCGAGCCAGAGAAGCCGAGGGTACGGTTCAATCCTCACACGTGCGGTGATGGAGATCCTCAGATGTGAGGATCCAGGGATTCGCTTCATGTTGTGCTCCGAGGGCAAGCTCTCGATGTACGAGAGGATCGGGTTTTCTCGTTTGCCGAATGATGTGCAGTTTCATCTCCCCGCGGTAGCTATGGCAACCGGTGATGCGCCTTTCACTGAGCGCGAGCTTTCATTTTTGAAGGATTACTTCACTGCGGCCATACGATGAGTCCGGCAACTCGAATCGCCGATACCATCTCGGGCTGGAGTGTCATTCGTGTTCCGCGCTGAGGAGAGAGTTCTTCGGGAGGCTGGAGATCCTTCACTCGATAGAAGACCAGCTCGTCTCCTTCCATGCCTGCTGGCTGCATCCCACCGAACGCCACCTGAGCCGCTCCTTTGCTGTCATCTGCGAATACAATTTGATCGGTCGGTAGAGGTATCAGTCTGCCGTCACTGAGCTGCACGAAGGTCCCAGATGGCCCATTCTGGACGATTGGGAGTTTGGGCTCATAAGGCGACTCCCGCAGAATCCTACTACCGGGAGCGAATTGGATGAGAAGGGGAAATTCGTTCATATACTCCACATGCCAAATCGGCTCGCCCTGCTCGAGCAAGGAGAGGCACCGCACCGTGGAACGATACTCTATCGGTTGCAGGATTCCCATATCGCAGCAGCTGCCGTGATTTCTCATTGACTAAGTTAGGCAAACTCGCAGATTTGGTGCTTTCACGGGGTCAATGAGAGGAATAATTATGGTGTTCGGTGAGACCAAGTAGGCAGATCCGGACAAATACGGCGGCTGAGAGCCTCATAAGAAACGCTGTTAGGGTTATATAGTCGGCGGCTTGCAGCCTATCGGCGACCTCTCCTGTAAGCCTTATCCTAGTTGTTTGAGAGTAGGAAACCCCCCCATTTGTTTGAACATTTAATGAGTTATTGCTGCTAGCCAAAGTGCACTACTGACCTAAAGAGTCATCTCACTACGCAAAACATTATTACGGAGAACGACTTACGTAGTTGGCTCATGGGATTTACCGTTCTACAAGAGGGATAGGGAAAAGTCGGCAGTCTCGAATCGCGTGTGATCCGATGAGCGCTCCGACCTTTTCGATTTATAACTGTTGTAGGAATACATAGAGAGGAACCTCTTCATGGAAATGTTAAACGTCGGGCAGTTCGAGTTGGTCTCTAATGCCTTCTCTTTTGCGATCGCTGTGATGGGAGCTGCGACGATATTCTTGTTTTTAGGACGCAGCCAAGTTGCGCCTCAGTACAAAACGGCTGTGACAATCAGCGGTATTGTGACCCTCATAGCCTTCTATCACTACTGGAGGATATTCAATTCTTGGGAAGGTGCTTACAGCCTCACAAAGACAGGGCTCGAAGCAACTACTGCCAAGTTTAATGATGCATACCGTTATGTAGATTGGCTTCTGACGGTTCCCCTGCTCTTGATTGAGCTCATCCTCGTAATGCGGCTTTCGCGAGAGGAAACAGTCTCCAAAGCGCAGAAGCTCGCTGGAGCTGCGGTTCTCATGATTATCCTCGGATATCCAGGCGAGATTTCCGCTGAGTTAGGAACCAAGTTCAAGTGGTGGTTCCTCTCGATGATACCGTTCCTGTACATCGTTTTCAGTCTCTTCTCGGGGCTCTCGAAAGCGATCAACTCACAGCCTGAGTCTGTAAGAGACCTGATCGTTACGGCTCGTAACTTGACGGTAGTATCGTGGTGCTTCTATCCAGTCGTTTATGCTCTTTATTTCTTCCCAGGAGCGAACGTCGGGAGTGCAGAGGTAGCCACATACGTTCAGATCGGATACACGGTCGCGGACATCGTCGCCAAGGCGGTATTCGGTGTACTGATTTATGTAGTAGCTGTTCGTAAGTCTGAGTCTAACGCCTGAGGCGGGTAGGCCCACACAAACGTGACAGAATCACAGGAAAGCAGCGCCCTAGGGCGCTGCTTTTCTTTGCCCTTTGAACAAATCGATCTTTTCGAATGTTAACAGACTCACCTTCTTGCTAGGATCTCCCTTATGAGAGCCGTTGTTATAGGGTCCGGGGCTGGTAGCCTTGCGAGTGCGTTGAGACTCCGCGCGTTAGGTTATGAGGTAGTCGTCGTAGAGGCGTGCCCTGACCCCGGTGGTCGGGCCCGTACTCTTTCATTTCATGGGCATCCTTTTGATGCCGGACCCACGGTTATCACCGCACCATGGCTTTTCGACGAGCTGTTTTCTCTCTTCGGGAAACGGCGCTCTGACCACGTCGAATTCCTTCCATGTGATCCCTGGTATCGACTCTCGTACGCAGACGGCAGCCAGATGGATCTGGTTCCATCGGTTGAGCGGCAAGAGGCGCAGATCGCCAAGCTCTCACCTCCTGACTCACGTAATTATCGCCGGTTTCTCGAGCACAGCAAACGTTTGTATGAAGTAGGATACGAGGAGTTGGGCGACGCAGACTTCTCTTCGTTTGGCTCGATGATCGCCATGGTTCCCAAGCTGATGAGGCTGGGAGGATTCACTACTTTATGGCGGCTCACGGCGCGATACTTTTCGGATCCACGAGTACGGCAAGCATTCTCCCTTCCTCCGCTGCTGGTAGGAGGAAATCCGCTCACTACTACTGCGATATACGGACTCATTCATGCGATGGAGCGTAAAGGAGGTATCTGGTTCGCCAAGGGAGGAACCTCGCAACTCATTGCACAACTAGTCAATCTCGGAATAGATGTTGGGATACGCTTTCGCTTTGATACAAAGGTCGTGAGCTTTCGTACGGATGCGCGTAAGCGTGTGACGGCAATAGAGGCTGTTCATCAAGGGCAGCGGGCTGTGTTTCCGTGCGATCTCGCGGTGTGGGGAGGGGACCCTCGAACGCTGTACCAAACTCTTGGGCCAAAGAGGCTTTCGCTAACGGAACGAGTTCGGGCCAAAACCGTAACTTCGAGCATGGGTCTTTATGTTCTCTACTTCAAGACTCGCCGTTCTTATCCAGATGTTGCTCACCATACTATCATTCTCTCGGAGCGTTGGGAGAGTTTGCTGAAGGAGATCTTCCAGGGCTCAAAGCTTCCCTACGACCCGAGTCTTTACCTACACCGCCCCGCTGCAACAGATCCCTCGATGCAGTTTCCTGACGGCGAGGTCTTTTACGTCCTTGCACCGGTTCCCCATCTTGGTAATTACGATGGCTGGAAGTCAGACGAGGCGCGATTTCGAAAGACTATAGTGTCGATTTTAGAGACACGAGCTCTACCGCACTTGGGATCGGAACTAGTATTCGCAGAGTCGGTTGACCCGAGATATTTTAGGGATACTCTCATGAGCCCGCTCGGTGCGGGGTTTTCTATTGCACCGGTACTTAGCCAATCTGCATGGGGTCGGTTTCATAATCGAATGGATAAGGTTCGAAACCTCTATCTTTGTGGTGCTGGGGTTCATCCCGGAGGTGGCCTTCCAGGAGTAGTAACGTCCGCGAAGGTGATAGAACGGATGATCCGGCGCGACATGATTTCAGGAGAGCTTGCTGCGCCCAACTTGGCGGAAGAGGAACCAAACGAGCCTGAGGAGAGATCCGTCGCATGACAAATGAGATGCGCCTTATTTCGAAAGCGGGCAAGACTTTTTACTTTGCAACATTCTGGCTCTCGAAGGCTGTGCGACACGATGCAGCTCGAGCCTACGACTTCTGCCGCTGTATCGATGATATCGCCGACACATGGCCCAGTCGTCCCGACAGGGACGCATACCTGAGGGGAGTCACCTCCGCTATTCTCGATGGGGATACTTCACAGGAGCTTGTACACAGAATATCTCCGCTTCTCGTCCGCTTTCCAGATATCAGACAACCGCTCGCTGATCTTGTAGAGGCATGCCGGAGAGACATTCCAAGCCTTACAATAAACGATGAACGGGACCTCGAAACGTACGCGCACGGCGTTGCTGGCAACGTCGGGCTCATAATGTATCCGATGCTTGGCGGAATATCACTCCAGGGCCTAAGCTATGCCACGGACCTGGGAATCGCGATGCAGTTCACCAATATCGCGCGAGATGTCATTGAGGATCTCGGTCGGGGGAGAATGTATCTTCCTGCTACGTGGATCTCACAAGCCGCGCTGCTCCCTGGTCAGACGATTACCGAACAAAATGAACATGTGATAGTAGAGGCTATTGAAAGGCTTCTTCTCCTCGCAGAGGATCGCTATCGTAGAGGGTTGTCAGGGCTTGGTTACCTAGCCCCTGAAAATCGCTTCGCGATTCGGGTGGCAGCACAGTGCTACAGAGCCATCGGCGCCCGAGTAATAAAAGGCTCTCGCATCTCTCGCAAACGTGCAGTCGTTTCTAGTCTCAGTAAGATGGCGATCGCGTGCAAGGCTGCCGTTTATAGCTGCTGTACCGAGAGCAGGTCGCGCACTCTTGATACTTCCGAGATAATACAACATCCGCTTGAGCAAGCGCGTTCAAACGTGAGACAAAAAATCGGTGTCAGCTAGATGCCTACGAAGCGGACCGTGGGTATCCGAGGGGCTGGGCTCGCCGGCCTGAGTATTGCTCGGGAGATTGTGCGTCTCGAGCCGAACGTCTCTATCTCTGTATTTGACCTTCGAACTCGATTACCTCATCCCCCAAGAACCTTCTGCTTCTTTCGAACAGATGACACACCGGTTTCTGCTCGTTTCACTGCTTCGTGGGACTCTGTCATCTTTCGCGGCAAATCCTTCGAGAGGCGACTGGACGTCTCCCAGACTCCTTACACCATGATTCGGGGGGACGATTTCTTCGAACCCCTACTTGAAGAACTTGAGTCCGCGGGAGTCTCTTTTCACTGGGGCTGCAGAGATGTCGAGGTTACCGACAGAGCAATTCGATGTAATGGGGCTTCGTTGGAGTTTGATTGCGTCATTGACGCTGCATTCCAAACGGCTACGGCAACTTCGACCTTGTGGCAGTCGTTTGCTGGCATATGGATTAGAGCCGCATCCCCGGCTTTTGATCCTACAACGGCTATATTAATGGATCTTCGCGAGAGTAGTGATGCTGCTCCTGTGAGTTTCCTCTATATTCTACCGACATCACCGTTCACCGCGTTAGTTGAACACACAACTTTCAGTCCAAGCCCCCTTCCTGAGCAGTACCATCTGGAGCAGTGCACATCCTGGATACGAAGCAACGTCGGGGATGAATTCGAAGAGCTCGAGATGGAGCGCGGGACTATCCCCATGGGGCTACGGATCCCCCACGCGGAGGGTAAATACGTCACAGGTAGCACCGCCGGTATGGTACGTCCGGCAACAGGCTACGCTTTCATGGCAACACAACGATATTCTCGGCATCTCAGCGAGCACATATTTCGTGGAGCCCCCAATCCTCTCGGAGCGTACCCAAGTTGGCTTACAGTAGGCGATAGACTCTTTCTACAAGCCCTGCGCCGTTCGCCTCTGCGTGGGCACAACCTAATGGAGAAGCTGCTATCTCGCTCACCATCTCGGGCGCTGGTATCTTTTTTGTCCGGAGATCTGTCGTTTAGAGACGCGCTTTCAGTCTGGTTTTCTGTACCTAAAATTTCGATGATCAGAGCGCTGTTGGGCATATGATCAGACGCTCATCGATCGTCGCGACTCTTTTCTTCGGGATGTCCCTGTGTGCTTTTGTATCACCTGCGTTCGTAGAGTGGGGCGCTCTTGTACTCATGATTGGAGCTGGGATTCCACACGGCTCATTTGACTTACGGATCGCGAAGGCCAAGTGGCGCTCGGTTGAATCGTCTCGTGTTGTACTCGTTCTATCCTACCTGGTCTGCGTACTTTCGATGAGTGCGTTGTGCGTCTTCATTCCTCTTGTCGGTCTAACGCTATTTATTGGGATCTCAGTTCTCCACTTTGCAGAAGGTGAGGCCGAATCCGCCGCAGCTATCGCCCGCCTCAAGGGGGGGCTATTCGGACTTGGTGCCATCCTGCTGCCGATAGGACTTCACCTGAATGAGACAGAGCCCTATGTAGGCTATTTTATCTCGTCAGACTTATTTCAGGCGCTCCGACCACTTCTTTTTGCCTGCGCAGTCGGTCTTGTCACGCTTCTCGGAGCATTCCTCGCATACGACCTCTACACCCAGAAGAAAGATGTTTCGACGCTCCTTGAGCGGTTTATCAGCCTTGTTGGATGGGTCGTGCTGCCTCCTCTAGCTGGATTCTCGGTTTGGTTTATCGGGAGACACTCACATCAGCATATCGAATTGTGTAGAAAAATGTTTACCGATACGCAACACAAGATCCCGACCGATTTTATCGCGATCTCTCTTCTGGCAATTGTCGGGCTTGCGCCGTTTGCAATGCTCTTCGATTTTTCTGATATCAATCAACTGTTTTCCGCGGCTATCTGCCTGATAGCAGGGCTCACTCTCCCTCATATGATCGTTTCTCATGGGATGCGAGGCTGAGTATCGTAGTGCTAGTCCTGTAAGATGGGGTTGTTTCGATGCTGGAGCCGCAGTTTGTCCCTGAAGGGTAAGAAAGCCATCGACTACTCACTTGCATATGTTGGGACTTTAAGTAATACTGTAAAAAATACGCAGTATATAGGCGCGCTGCTATCGACTGCGCCTAAGAGGAGAAAATTGCCATGAACAAAGTCGCCATCCTTGCGCTCGCATCAGGATTTTTTTTCGCACACTCAATCGCAGCACACGCTGAGAATTTCGCTGGTACCACGCGATACCGAAGCACTAAAAAAGTAATCCGAGGGTCGTTATGTGGTCGTGCTGCGCGGATCAACATACCCCCAACCCTTCGAGTATCGCTTAAGGATCTAAGGTTCAACTCGGAGGATATTGTGGGAACTCTTGGTACCCTCAATGGAGTGAAGATGGCCGGATTTGGCAACGATCCGGCGGATTTTAATCTCAGCGCGTCCGCACCTATTCCGAGCAGAGAGGGTCGATGCGCGGTCGCAAACACTGGGGGGACTTTCACGCGTAACAGCGACGGCTCTCTTACCGTAGAGGCTATTCAGTCTGTGGCATGCAACGAGGCCGGCGCTACCAAGAGGGCGTATGTCTGCGAAGATAGAAAGTATCGTGGCAGACTGATACCGCGTCCTTAAGCTGGGAGTAGCCCGCAGGAGGCGGGCACAAAGAGAACGGGAGAGCAGCGAGGGTTAAAAGCTGCCCCCGCTATCATATTTCCCCTTGCTACGCAGACTTGAGACAGTTAACGAGCCCCTCGCACACCTTCTTTGCATCACCAAAGATCAGTGAGCAATTGTCGAGGTAGAAAAGGTCGTTCTCTACCCCAGAGTACCCAGGATTCATGGAACGCTTGATCACGTATACCATCTTCGACTTGTAGGCATCGAGAATGGGCATACCGTAGAGTGGGCTCGATTTGTTGGTGCGTGCTGCAGGGTTTACCACGTCATTGGCTCCAATGACGAGCACAGCGTCGGCTCTCGCGAATTCCGCATTTACGTCGTCGAGTTCTAACACGACATCGTAGGGAATCTCTGACTCAGCCAAGAGGACGTTCATGTGTCCGGGCATCCGACCAGCAACAGGGTGAATAGCGAACTTCACGTCGACTCCTCGGCTGTGAAGTTGTTCGTAGAGTTCCTTGACTGCGTGCTGCGCCTGGGCAACCGCCATTCCGTATCCTGGCACAACGATAAGACTCGAGGCGTTCTCGAACATAAACGCCGCATCCTCGGTGCTCGCCGAGCGACAACTTTTCGTGTTCGCCTCCGCTGCGGCGCTTTCCGCGGTAGTTCCGAACCCTCCCAGAATTACGTTGAGAAGTGAGCGGTTCATCGCCTTGCACATGATGTACGAGAGGATCGCTCCACTCGAGCCTACCAAGGCACCGGTTGCGATCAGGAGCTGATTACCTAGAGTGAAGCCGGTCGCTGAAGCCGCCCAACCGGAGTAGGAGTTGAGCATCGAAACTACAACGGGCATGTCTGAGCCGCCGATCGGTAAAACTAGAAGAAAGCCGAGTAGGAGCGCGATGGCAGTCACAGCCGCGAAGAGCAGTACGCTGTGTCCCTGTACAAAGAGTGCGGACAGCCCCACGACCCCGGCAATCAAGAGAGCGTTCAGTGCGTGTTGTCCCTTGAATACGAGGGGGGCGGATCCCAACAGCGCTTGCAGTTTTCCGAACGCCACCAAAGAACCGGTGAAGGTTACAGCTCCAATTGCGCTTCCGATTATCAGTTCGATCAGGAGCACAGCATCGATGTGCCCCTGCTGGACGTGGGTGAGGTATGTTCCTCCGGCGACGAGAACGGCTGCCAAGCCCACAAAGCTGTGAAGAGCTGCCACGAGCTGGGGCATCGCGGTCATTTGAATCTTTAGTGCGAGCGGGATACCGATCACGGCACCGGCGGCAAGACCCCCGAAAACTATCCCGTAGTTTTTCACACTCGGATGCAGCAGGGTCACGACGATGGCGAGCAGCATACCTGCCATCGAGAACTGGTTGCCGCGCAGGGCAGTTTTAGGGTGGCTCAAACCCTTGAGGCCGAAGATAAAAAGAATCGTGGCAACAAGGTATGCGAGATCGAAAACGTCGGGGTTTAGATTCATAATAGGTTCTCGTCAGGATTTCTTCTTGAACATGGCCAAGATGCGGTTGGTTACCACGAAGCCGCCGAAGATATTGATTGATGCGAGCGTGACTGCGAAGAAGCCGAGCACCTGAATCCATACCGAGTGCGAGGCCTCCGTCGAGCCAGCGATAAAGATGGCTCCAACGACCAGGATTGCGCTGATTGCATTAGTCACTGCCATGAGTGGTGTGTGAAGTGCCGGTGTGACACCCCATATCACGTGATAGCCTACGAAACAGGCTAACGTGAAGACGTATATAGCTATCATCGTACTGGACATATGACCTCTACCGATTTCGCAGTCTCAAGATTCCTTGGTGTACTAGGAGTGACGTGTCTATTATGTCGTCCTCTAGATTCACTATGAACGTCGGAGCACCGCTGTCGCGTGGTTTGACGAAGAGGTCCAGCAATGACACCACGTTTCGCGCGAAGAAGTTGCTCGAGTCCGTCGCCATCATCGCAGGATAATTGGTGTGACCGATGATCTTGACGCCGTTGACGTCTATAACCTGGTCCGCCTTGCTCAGAGGGCAATTGCCGCCACTTGGCGTAGCCATGTCGACGATCACCGAACCGTGGCGCATGTTGGCAACCACCGATTCTGAGATCAGCGTCGGAGCTTTTCGTCCTGGCACGTTTGCAGTGCTGATGATGATGTCGCTCTTGGAGAGTCGCTCATCGAGGGCGTCCTGTAATTTTTTCTTGGATTCCTCAGAAAGCTCTTTGGCATAGCCTCCTTGACCAGAGCCGGATTCTTCCAGCTTGATGTCGATATATTTGGCTCCGAGGGATTGAATCTGTTCGCGCGTTTCGGGGCGTACATCGTACGCCTCAACAATTGCTCCGAGTTTGCGCGCTGTAGCTATAGCTTGTAGCCCCGCTACGCCAGCACCAAGCACGGTTACCTTTGTTGCCTTTGCGGAGCCCGCAGAGGTCATCATCATTGGGAAGAACCTTCCGTAGTGGTGTGCTGCTTCAATGACCGCTCGGTATCCTGCGATACCGGCTTGAGAGGAGAGTACATCCATCGACTGCGCGCGTGACGTGCGTGGAATGGCTTCGAGCGCAAGAGCATCGACCCCCTGCTTGGCAAAGCTCTCGAGAAGATCGACATTTCGAAACGGTTCGAGTAGCGAGACGATGAAGACACCTGACGCAATCGAGGAGGCCTCCGTCGGAGTGGGAGGGGCTACCTTGGTAACGACCGTCGTAGTCCATACCTCTTTTGGCGAGACGATCATGGCGCCGACTGCGTCGTAGTCCTCATTTTTGAATCCAGCTGAGATGCCGGCGTCCTCTTCTATGTAGATATCGAACCCGTATTTAACCAGGCGCTTCACCGAATCCGGAGTAGCCGCGACCCGGGTCTCTCCCGGTGCGGTTTCCTTTGGGACACCGACTGTAATTCCTAATTTCATGGTGTGTGTTCGTAATAGCGTCGGGATAAAGACGGCTTATGGGAAATCACAGGCACGCTCCCCGACTCGTACTGTAACAACTTCCTTAGTGGGTACGTTCGGCGGCCTTGATAAAGAGCTTGAGGACATAGGCCCCCTAAATGCGAGAAGTTTTAGGAAAAGGAAGGCAAAACCCCGAGTGGGATGCTGGTCCTCGTTATCTCAGGGGTTTAGGCTCGCATTTGTCGCCGATGAGTGAACGCGTCTCGGTAGCGTCTAAAGGTATGGCAACGGTTTTTACGGTCGTCTGGTTGTTCGTGAAACCCTAAAAGGGCAGGGGGCAGGCAGGTAAACCAGCGTCGCACATCGTAGCCACCTTCGAGCAGTCCTCCATGGCGCGCATGGGGAAAAGCCAACCGTGTTCCTCGAATAAGGGTGTAGAAGGTACTTGGTCGATAGCCCAGTCCGCCGAGAGGATCCCCGCGCGCAGAGTCGAGGCCCACCGACCACAAAACGATATCTGGTTGGAACCTGTGTATGGCAGTCAACGCTTCGTCAAGAAAGCGGCCGATGATTTGGTTGTGATCCTCTTGGATTCCCTCAAACTCAACAGAGACTACGTTCGAGGCGTACGCCACTGGGTGCGCCGAGAGGTGATAATCCGTATCTTCTTTTGAATAGGGATACTCTTTTCCTGAGTCCTCATACCGATCGTTGATTGGATTGTAATCGCCGTCGGTGAACCGCCGTCGGATAGGATCGTACGGGGAGCGATACGATACATCGACGAAGAGCAGATCTGGTGCGTTCGCTAAGACATCAGTAGTTCCATTTCCGCGATGGTGATCGATATCGATGATTACCACTCGATTGCGATGCCCTGGTCGGATTTGTGTAATGTGGTCCCGAGCATACAGAGCGGCCAGCCCCGCATTTGAGAGGTAGCAGAAGCCCATCGCTCGGGCTCTTTCCGCATGATGCCCAGGAGGCCAGACGAGAGCGAAGCCGGTGTCCTCCGGCGAGCTGAGGATCGTGTCGATCATGTCGAAGCTTGCGCCGACGGCGCTGCGGGCGGCCTGAAAGGTCCCAGGCGTTACATCAGCTTCGGATCCGAAGTCGGAGATGAATGGATCCTCGTTCGCCATGGCACGGTTGAGCGCTTTCTCGGAGGTCGACTCGAGGCTCTCTAGGTAGTGCAGCTCGTGCCCTTTGGCGAGTTCCTCACGTTCTGGTAGCCGCCAGGAGCTCTTGATAACGATCTCTGGCAACGGCTGCCCGTACCCATCGGTAAGGAAACGACTGGTGTGCAGTCCTGTAAGTTGTTGGAGTTTTTTTGCCGCTGCTAGGCACCCGGACGCCTTACCTGGAAAGTCGAAGCGACAACTGGGGTCGGTTCGATCGCGGGTGCCGAGGTGTCCCCTGGTCTGATTGGCGGTGTTCGCTTCAAATGCTTGTTCGTTGGTCAGTATGGTCAGAGCCATACTGATGATTGTGGTTGTATCGGAATAGGGGGTCAAGAGCTCTGCTATCCGCTGCAGGGTGGGGATGTTGAGGAAAAATGTTTCCAAGTCCCATAGTGACTAGTTTGAGTAGCATGATATGCTCCGACCCGCTGTGTAGTAGAAAACTACTTCAAACTGGGGGACGGATGCTGCTAGCACTCGTAATCGTGTATCTCCTCGTCACGATAGCCATCGGGCTCGTGGCCGCGAAGCGTGTCAAGAATACCGCCGATTTCGCCATCGCGGGACGACATCTACCACTCGTGATGATCGTGACTACCACCTTCGCTACCTGGTTTGGTTCGGAGACGGTACTGGGTATCCCGGCGAAATTCGTAAACAGCGGTCTCAACGGCGTCGTAGAGGACCCCTTCGGGGCTGGAACGTGTCTGATTCTGGTCGGACTCTTTTTTGCATCCAAGCTCTACAAGAAAAACCTTTTAACCATCAGCGATTACTACAGGGAGCGGTATGGACGAGTGGTCGAGTTCATCTGTTCGCTGATGATCATGGTAAGTTATTTAGGTTGGGTGTCCGCGCAGGTTACCGCCCTAGGTGTTGTCTTTAATGTGCTTTCAGATGGCGCGTTGAGTATCCCGCAAGGGATGGTCATAGGAGTAATTTCTATCCTAGCCTACACCTTGTTTGGAGGTATGTGGTCGGTGGCGGTAACCGACTTCATTCAAATGATCATTCTGGTGGGTGGCTTAGCGATCCTCGCGCTTTTCGCAGGACATCAGGCAGGGGGTGCCTCGCGCGTCATCGCACTTGCGGTCGAGAAAGACATGTTCAACTTCCTTCCCCAGGCAAACTTCAAGGACATAGCGTTCTTTATCGGCGCAGCCGTGACGATGATGCTCGGGTCTATTCCGCAACAAGACGTGTTTCAGCGGGTGATGTCGGCGAACAATGAATACTCGGCGACGCGTGGTCCTATCATAGGAGGAATCTGCTACATCGTGTTCGCTTTCGTTCCGATGTTCTTGGTGGTCAGCGCTCTGATTGTCATGCCTGAGAGGGCGACCCAGCTGATGAACGAAGACCCGCAAAAGGTGCTTCCGAGCCTGGTTATGGAGCGTATGCCTTTCATTATGCAGGTTCTGTTCTTTGGAGCACTCTTGTCGGCCATCAAATCGTGCGCTTCGGCTACGTTGCTGGCACCGAGCGTCACCTTTACAGAGAATATATGGCGCCAAATAAGGCCCTTTGACGGGGATAAATCCGAGCTCAAAGCGATGCGGATTACCGTTCTGGTGTTTAGTGCGATGGTTCTGGCTTACGCTATCGCCATGCAAGGTACCCCTATCTACGAGCTGGTTTCCGGTGCCTACCAGGTAACGCTAGTGGGGGCATTTATCCCGCTTTTGTGCGGCCTTTATTGGCAGCGAGCGACCACCCAGGGAGCTATTTTCTCGATTGTTTTGGGGGTTCTCTCGTGGGTTCTTTTCCTAGTGACGCCGGCAGGCGAGGAATTCCCGGCGCAGTTGGCTGGGCTTTTAGGGGCTATCGGAGGGATGTTGGCTGGCTCCTACGGACCTCAGGCGATAAAAAACAGCTCAGGGCCGCATTATTCCCTGCACACGCACACCCATAGGCGAGATTCCAAGCGAGCGGTACAGGCGGCTTGAGGTGGTTGGCTAGCGTAAAATAAGCCAACCCTTTGATCTCCTTGGTTCGTTCGGCTATAACTCCGGACAAAGCCGAGGCGGGACGGGCCATCCGTATGCAACTTCTTTTGGTGACCTGCCACCTATCGTGAGGGCCTTTTTTTTGAGTAGTCTCACGTATAAGGACAGTGGCTGCTGGTGTGACGCATAGGGCAGCTATGCGGATTGTAGGACCCGAGAGGAGAGAGACACATGAACATCGCGGTTGTAGGTACTGGTTATGTCGGCCTCGTGGCTGGCGCGTGTTTCGCAGAAACTGGTAACGACGTCGTATGTGTTGATGTCGATGCAAAGAAGGTCGAGGGGCTCCGCAACGGAGTCGTTCCGATATTCGAGCCCGGTCTCGAGGACCTGGTAAAGAGCAACTTCAAAGCGGGCAGGCTTTCATTCACTACTTCACTCAAGGATGCCGTCGAAGCGAGTGAGGTCATTTTCATCGCCGTAGGCACTCCACAAGACGAGGATGGCTCCGCTGACCTGACGCACGTACTAGCGGTCGCCAGGGGTATTGGCGAGTGCATGAATGGGCCCAAGGTAGTTGTCGACAAATCTACCGTGCCTGTCGGGACAGCGGATAGGGTAAGGAAGGCGATTGAAGAAGTAGCCAAGTTTCCGGTCGAGGTGGTTAGCAATCCGGAGTTTCTGAAAGAAGGAGCGGCTATCGACGATTTCATGCGTCCGGACCGGGTGGTGGTTGGAGTTGCAAGCGAAGCAGCGGCGCAGGTCATGAAAGAGCTGTACGCACCCTTTGTGCGAACCAACAATCCGATCCTTGTGATGGATATCCGTTCGGCCGAGATGACCAAGTACGCGGCAAACGCCATGCTCGCATTGCGTGTTTCCTTTATGAACGAGATCGCAAATCTGTGCGAAGCTGCCGGCGCCGATATCAATCAGGTGCGTGTCGGTATCGGCACTGATTCTCGAATTGGAATGAGCTTTATATTTCCAGGCATCGGCTACGGCGGATCCTGCTTCCCCAAAGATGTGCAGGCGTTGATTCGTACAGGCAAGGAACACAAGGTCGAGCTACGTATCGCGCAGGCGGTCGAAAATGTGAATAAAGCTCAAAAGATGTCGATGGTGCATAAGATAGTCGAACACTATGGTCACTCGAACATCAAGGGAATGATCTTTGCAATGTGGGGACTCGCGTTCAAGCCCAAGACAGACGATGTACGAGAGGCTCCTGCACTCGTCATTTGCAGAGAGCTCATCGCCCTCGGCGCGAAGATTCAGGCTTTTGATCCTGAGGCAAATCATACCTTCAAGGCAAAGTTCGGGGAGTGTGAGGAGATAGGCTTTGTAGAAAACAACTACGATGCTCTGAAAGGCGCCCATGCACTGATTGTGTGTACGGAGTGGAATGCCTTCCGGCAGCCTAACTTCAAGCGCATCAAGCAGGAACTTGCCGCGCCAGTGATCTTCGACGGCCGCAATATTTTTAACCCTGCCGACATGATGTCATACGGGATAACCTATTACAGCATCGGACGAACGCCAGTTCTGGCGAAGTAGGAAGAGCAGAGGAGACTGAGACGATGCGAATAGTTGTAACAGGCGGCGCAGGATTTATCGGTTCACATCTGTGTGACGAGTTGATCAAGCAGGGCCACGAGGTGATTGCGGTGGACAACTTGTTCACGGGAACTAAGCGCAACATGCGCAACCTCGTGCAGCATCCAAACTTCGAATTCATCCGTCACGATGTGACTGAGCCGTTGCTTGTGGAGTGTGATCAGGTGTACCACCTGGCGTGTCCGGCTTCGCCAGTACACTACCAGTATAATCCCATAAAGACGATAAAGACCAATGTGACCGGCACCATCAACATGCTGGGAGTTGCAAAGCGCGTGCACGCTCGATTTCTATTGGCTTCTACGTCGGAGGTATACGGAGATCCGTTGCAGCACCCGCAGGTAGAGTCCTACTGGGGAAACGTAAATCCGATTGGACCTCGAAGCTGCTACGATGAGGGCAAGCGCGTAGCTGAGACGCTGACGGTCGGATATCGCGATCAGGGCCACGTGGATGCCCGTATCGTTCGTATTTTCAACACCTATGGTCCTCGGATGTTGTTCGACGACGGTCGTGTGGTTTCCAATTTTATCGTGCAGGCGCTCAAAGGTGAAGACATCACCGTATACGGGGAGGGGCAACAGACACGCTCGTTCTGCTTCGTGGACGATCTGGTTAAGGGGATCATGGCTACGATGAATCGTGAAGGGTTCTCTGGGCCGGTCAATCTCGGAAACCCGAACGAGATGACGATTCTCGACCTCGCAAAGAAGGTTATCGCGATGACGGGCTCCACGTCGAAGATCGTCAATAAGCCCCTGCCGACGGACGATCCAGTTCGACGGCAGCCGGACATTTCGCTTGCAACAAAGGAGTTGGGGTGGGGGCCTACAGTCGATCTCGATGCAGGCCTGGAGCGTACAATAGCCGACTTCGCGCAGCGGTTGCGGCAGGGCGAGGGCGCCTAATATCTTTAATGTAGTTGGGTGTCGTACATCGTGACCGATAAAAGTAACATACGAAATTTCAGTATCATCGCGCACATCGATCACGGTAAATCGACGTTGGCTGATCGTATTCTCGAGCAGACCGGCGCATTGCAGGCTCGCGAGATGCAAGCGCAATTTCTCGACAAGCTCGATCTCGAACGTGAGCGAGGGATAACTATCAAGGCTCAAACGGTGCGACTTGCGTATCGCGCCAAGGACGGGAAAGAGTATCAGCTCAATTTGATCGACACCCCGGGTCACGTAGACTTCAACTACGAGGTATCGAAGAGCTTGTCGGCCTGTGAAGGTGCGCTTTTGGTCGTCGACGCATCCCAGGGAGTCGAGGCTCAGACCCTCGCGAACGTGTATCTCGCGATCGAAAACAACCTGGAGATTATCCCGGTCGTCAACAAAATCGATCTTCCAAATGCCGATCCCGACAGAGTCAAGGAGGAGGTAGAGACGGTGATCGGCCTTGATACCTCTGAGGCTCTCCATGTCAGCGCCAAAACTGGGTTAGGGATCGACGAGCTCCTCGAAGCTATCGTCGAACGTATCCCAGCTCCGACGCGTGGCAGGGACGAGTCGCCGTTGCGAGCGCTCGTGTATGATTCGTGGTTCGATCCGTATCTCGGAGTTGTAGTGCAGGTGCGCGTGATGGACGGCGTCCTCAAGCCAGGAGACAGGATTTCCTTCTTCACGACAGACACAGAATACGATGTGTACAAGCTTGGCGTTTTCACCCCGCACTCGCGTGAAGTGGGCCAGCTCGCGAGCGGTGAAGTAGGCTTTTTCTCTGCTTCGATCAAGAATCTGCGTGATGTTCGGATCGGAGATACCGTTACGCATGCGCGAAACAAAGCGCAGGAGGCCTTGCCCGGCTTCAAAGAGGTGCAGCCCATGGTGTTCGGTGGCCTCTTTCCGGTCGACGCCGACGACTTTGTTAACCTCAAGAGCGCACTCGAGAAGCTTAGCCTCAATGACAGCGCGTTTACTTTCGAGGCGGAGACCTCTGCGGCGTTAGGATTCGGATTCCGTTGCGGCTATCTCGGGCTGCTTCACATGGAGATCGTCCAGGAGCGGTTAGAGCGAGAGTTCCAGCTAAACCTGATTACCACTGCCCCATCCGTAATTTACAAAATCGTCATGGAGAGTGGGGAGACCTTCGAGATTCACAACCCGGACAAGATGCCGATAGTGAGCCTCATCCGGCATATCGAGGAGCCGATCGTGACAGCGACGATTCATACTCCTAAGGAATTCGTGGGGAATGTTCTCAAGTTGTGTGAAGATCGCCGTGGTGTGCAGAAGAACATCTCGTTTCACGGCACCGAGCGGGCTATGATCGTGTACGAGCTCCCGCTCAACGAAATCGTATTGGATTTCCATGACAGGTTGAAGTCGCTGACGAAGGGATATGCTTCTTTTGACTATGAATTGGCGGGTTATGCCGAGTCCGACCTGGTAAAGCTCGATATTAAGTTGAACGGCGACCCGGTCGACGCACTGAGCATCATCGTTCATCGCAGCAAGGCCTTCAATCGAGGAAGGGACCTGACAGAGAAGCTAAAGGAAGTGATCGATCGGCAGATGTTCGAAATCGCGATACAGGCTGCGATAGGAACCAAAGTCATCGCCCGCAGCACGGTCAAGGCTTTGAGAAAGAACGTGACAGCCAAGTGTTACGGAGGAGACATTAGCCGTAAGCGTAAGCTTCTCGAAAAGCAGAAAGAAGGTAAGAAGCGGATGAAGCAGGTGGGTAATGTGGCGATACCTCAGGAGGCATTCCTTGCAGTGCTCAAGTTAGGGGATGAAAAGTAGGTGGCGGCGAAAGGGCGCGGCGGTTAATCGGCCGCTTATACGGACGATATCTCGGCGTCCTAAACGGCTGTTTGCCGTGGGGGATATCCATGGCTGCTACGGAGAGCTCCGCGTTCTCATGAGCTATCTCCTCTCGGAGTTGAAGTTTAGCGCCGATGACCAGTTGATATTCATTGGGGACTACATAGACAGAGGCAAGGGCTCGAAGCAGGTTATTGACTTCCTCCTGGACCTCAAAAAGCGCTGGCCGGAGACCGTATTTCTCAAGGGGAACCACGAGGCGATGCTACTCGGCTTCTTGGGCCTACATGGTATTGGTGGGGACGTCTACCTGGCGAATGGAGGAGGTGACACTCTCCTTAGCTATGGAGTCGATCCCGTGGATGCTCTCGAAGGGAAGGAGCTCAAGGCCGCCTTGCCGGAGAGTCACTTGCAATTTCTGCAAGGGCTTGAGGTGGGCGTTAGTCTCGCCGAGTTCGTGTTTGTTCACGCGGGTGTTAGGCCGGGTGTGCCGCTCGACAAACAGGTCGAGGACGACTGCATGTGGATTCGCGCGGATTTCGTCGAATCACAGCACGATTTCGGTAAAACGATCGTTTTTGGGCATACGCCTTTCGAGGATGTGGTCGTGCATCTGCCGTTTAAAATCGGTATCGATACCGGGCTTGTGTACGGCAATAAGCTCAGTATGGTCGAGTTGGTCGAAGGAGACCTCTACCAAGTGGACTTTGGCGAGGGGAATGTTAAAGTGTCGTCCCTACGGGAGCGCTTGAGCGGTGCGTAGGTAGGACCGGGGTGTAGAAGGCCTCGAGAGAGAGACAAGGAGCTTTATATGGCGAAACCACATGTCGGAATGGTTGGCTTGGCGGTGATGGGATCGAACCTCGCGCGCAATATTGAGAGTCGTGGATTTCCTGTCGCTGTATACAATCGTAGTGGTGATGTGACCAAGGAATTCATGAGTAAGTTCGGAACCCGGGATGGGCAGTCCACCGGTTTCGTTGCCTCTTATTCCATGGAAGAATTCGTCAAAAGCATGGAAGCTCCTCGACAGATCTTTATCATGATCAAAGCCGGGCCACCCGTGGATGCGATTATCGATCAGCTTGTTCCGCTCCTCGACAAGGGGGACATCATCATCGACGGAGGAAATGCGTATTTCAAAGATACCATCCGTCGCGAAGAGCACCTTACAGGACTAGGGTTGAATTTTCTCGGTATCGGTATCTCCGGCGGAGAGGAGGGGGCTCTCAAGGGACCGAGCCTCATGCCGGGTGGGCCGAAAGATGCATGGGAGATCGTGGCTCCGCTGCTCGAGAAGATAGCTGCTCAAGTTGACGGGCCATGCACGAATTATGTCGGCCCGAACGGAGCTGGCCACTTCGTGAAGATGGTGCACAACGGGATTGAGTACGGCGACATGCAGCTTATAGCAGAGGCGTACGATGTGCTTCGGAACGTAGTGGGGAGCAAGCCTGAGGAGTTGAGTTCTATCTTTAACACGTGGAACCAAGGTGTCCTGTCATCCTACTTGATCGAGATCACAGCCAAGATATTTTCAAAGAAAGATGCCGAAGGTGCAGGATTTCTTGTTGATAAGATTCTGGACAAGGCCGGGCAGAAAGGCACCGGAACATGGACGGCGCAAGTGGCACTTGACCTCGGAGTTGCCATTCCGACCATCTCGGCAGCCGTTGATGCCCGAATTCTCAGTAGCATGAAGGACGAGCGAGGGCATGCGGCAAAGGTATTTTCCGGCCCCACCGTAGAGGACTTTACGGGAGACCGCCAGGAGCTTGTTGAAGCGGTTCACGATGCTCTGTATTGCTCCAAAATCATGTCGTACGCGCAAGGTATGGCTCTCATCAGTGCCGCCTCGCGTCAGTGGAATTGGGACCTCAAGCTGCACGAGATTGCAGCTATGTGGAAGGGCGGATGTATCATCCGGGCGCGTTTCCTCGATGAGATACGCCGTGCATTCGCATCGCAACCAGGACTCACGAACCTTCTAATTGACGAGTACATGAAAAAAGAGGTGGCTCGTTGTGTACCGAATCTGCGTAAGGTAGTCGCATTGGCGGCTGAGCGGGGAGTTCCTGTGGTGGGATTCGCTGCGTCGCTTGCATATTTCGACAGCTTCCGTACGCAGAGCTTGCCGCAAAATCTAACTCAAGCGCAGCGCGATTTCTTCGGTGCGCACACATATGAGCGAACGGATAAGGCAGGATCTTTTCATACCGAGTGGGAATAGTCTCGGGATGAGGCGAGCGCTCACTTTCTCGTGAAGAAGCCCAGCACCTCGATATGAGGGGTCAAGGGAAACATGTCGAAGGGGGCGAGGGTCGTAAGAACATAGCGTTCTGCCAACTCCGCCGCATCTCTGCAGAAGGTCTCGGGATTACAGCTCGAATAGATAAAGTTTTGCGGCAAGGCGCTGGTAATCCAGCGCTTCACCGCACTTGAGAGTCCTCTGCGCGGCGGGTTCGCTATCACCAGCTCTGGGGATGGCTCGCTGTGGACTCGATGAAGGTAAGCATCCACGTCGTTCGCGACGAAGCTCAGGTGTGAATATCCCAGTCTGAGCGCCGTGCGGGAAGCGCTCTCTATCGCTTTGGGTGAAAGCTCGACCCCCGTTAGAGTCTGTATGAATGGGGCAATCGCGAACGAGAATCCACCAACGCCGCAGAAGAGGTCGAGAGCAGAATGCGCAGGGTTTTCTCTCACATGTGTTCCAACACGTTTATAGAGCGCTTCTGCGATCTCTGGACTTACCTGCATAAATGATTGAGGTGCGAAGGTCAGAGGCGTTCCTGAATAGCGTTCCTCGATAGTATCGTCTGAGGTTAGTACTAACTCTTCCGATCCCTCTGGAATAGCCGCATGAAGGGGTTGAATGTTGCAGCTCACGACGCGCAGCCAGGGGTGCTGCCGGAGGAGCGTGGGAAGGTTCTTGCGGATCCTAGCGACAGCTTCGGTGCTGCGCAGTACGAAGCGGAGAATCCCTTCCGAGCCGGCTCGATTGACCATCACAATGATCCCCTTCAGCTCGCCGCGTCTAGCGGATATATCGTACGGAGGAATCTGCGATTCGCGAATCGTCGACTTCAGCCCAGCAATCAGATCCTGGACCAGCTGCGGCATCAAGGGACATGCGCTGAGATCCTCGGCGCGCCCATCTGCATCGGCGAGGCCGATGACGGGCTCTAGAAGCGTCCCAGCCACATTCATTTTTATCTTGTGACGGGAGCCCCATACCTCTTGTGGTATGACCACCTCTTCCATCTGCAGCGGTGTAACTCGGGAGCTGGAGAAAGTTTGGAGTAATCGGGTCATTTTTCCCGAGAGCCGCTCCCCAGGGGGCTGACTCAGCAAGCTACACGACGCGCATCGTGCGCTCGTAAAGTATGCGCATTGAGCCGATTCATAGTTCGACTGAGCGGTTCTCGGGGTGGCGCGAAGCTGGTCCATCTTTTCCTAGTGCCGTAAAGGCGAGTCCTAGACGGGCTGGCTGTGGCTGTGTACCCTCAAGGACTAGTACTCGTCAGTGTAGCCGAAAATCAGACGCTCAGGCTACGATTGTGAAGTAGGAAACTCGTCATGAAATTCAGTAGATATCACGCCCTCGGAAATGATTATCTCGTGATGGATGCGCACGAGCTCGAAATTGCTCTTACGGAGGAAAGGGTCAAACGGATATGTCACCGTCATTTCGGTGTTGGTTCCGACGGGATCCTGCTGCGCGAGGCGTCAAGCGATCCGGAGAGCTTTCGTCTAAGGATCTACAACCCCGACGGCTCTGAAGCAGAAAAGAGCGGTAACGGCCTGAGAATTTTCGCGCGCTACTTGTGGGATATCAAAGCGGTCGGAGATGCCCCCTTTACGGTCAAGACGGCTGGCGGACTTGTCACATGTAGTGTGCAGGAGCAGGGAGGTTTTGTAGCGGTCGATATGGGACGAGTAAGCTTTTCAAGTACGACGATCCCAGTCATCGGACCTGCACGTGAGGTCATCAAGGAAACAATCGAAGTGGGAGATCGCGATTTCACCTTTTGCGCGGCGTCTATCGGGAATCCTCACTGCGTGATTCTCGATGGTGAGGTCTCCGTCGAGGAGGCTCACCGCTATGGTCCACTAGTGGAGCGGCACCCATACTTTCCGAATCGCACGAATGTGCAGTTCTTGGAGGTGCTGGACCGCTCATCCATTCGGATCGAGATCTGGGAGAGGGGGGCGGGGTATACTCTAGCTTCTGGAAGCAGTAGCTCCGCTGCTGCGGCGGTTGCCCGTCGCCTCGGATTAGTCGGTGATATGGTTACCGTCCACATGCCAGGAGGTGCCATTGATATCGAGATCTCTTCGAACTACGATATTCGAATGAGCGGGCCTGTAACTCGTATAGCCGATGGGCAGGTGTACGAAGAGGTCTTCGATTTCGGAGCTACTTGATTCCGAGGGTGAAGGTCTCAAACTGCCAGCAGTCTTCGTGCTTGGGAGTTGTGCGTCCGAACCCCGTGAACAGTGTGTCGAGGTTATCCAAGGGAGTCCAATCAACAGGCCTTGATACCAATTCCCCAAGGTACGGCTTTGCGTACGACAGGATATCCTCGTGGTCAACGTCATCGGGGAGGCGCAGTCCCTTACGAGGGTTGCGAATCATCCAGTCTGCCGCTGCGAGCACGGAGATGGCAACTTGCACGGTTGTGGCGTTTTGCGACGGGACGAGGCGACGAGCTTCGTGAATATCCAAGACGCTCCCAGTCCACCATGATTTGAAATCGTGGCCCATCAGCAGTACGCCGAGCTCGTCCGTGCCATCTAATATCTCGTCGTTCAGGATGCGTTGATCGGCCTGAAGGTCGTACTGCCTCATGCGCAGCTCGTGCAGCGACGCGATTGTGGCGTCCGACGGGCAGTACACATAGTGCACGGTCGGTCTGTAGGTGGCCTTGTTTCCTTCCCAGACTGTGAGCCTGTCAGAGATGCCGAACGCTTCTCCGTGTCGGATCACCATCCCTACGATCTCTCCACTCGGAACCCAGGAGCGGGTGAGCGTGTTCATGCCGATAGACGACAAGCATATAGCGTTTTGCGGACCGGTCTCGAATTCGAAAGCTCCCTGGGGCAGCTTGCGCTCGTGAGTACCCCATCCCATCTCTGCTGGGGCTACGCCCTCTTCATACAGCCCTTCGACACTCCAGGTGTTGACGAACTCGTTCATGCGCTTCGGGAGCGAGGTAATCTGAGAGTCGCGCTCGCTGATGTGAACCACTTTTACCCCGACGATCTGCGCGAGCCTCTTGAAATTATATTCCTGGATCGCCCTTTCGATCTCGAGGGAGCGGGTGTTCTTTTCGCTCTGTTGGATCAACTGAGAGCCGATATCAATCAGAGCCTTTTTGACGAAATGCGACACGAGCCCTGGATTGGCACCGTGGTCCACTATGGCTGAAGACCCGTGATTGTGTCCCCAGCGGACGATGAGGTCTTTGAGCTCCATTTGACGCTTGTAGAGCGTGTACTTACGTGGGTCAGTGCGGTCGTTGTCTGCATATGGATCCCACTCCTCGACCGAGGTGTTGACGTACAGTACGTTATGGTCATGGCACCACTCGAGCAGATCGCCCGTGCCTAGGTTCCACGCGAGATCAATCAGGAGGTCGCCTTCGCTAAGGTGGCGCTTGAATATTTCCCGGTAGTTGTCTTGGGTAATACGCTCCTGGACGTACGTGACGCCATCTCTAATGAGAGACTCGATCCGGCGGCGGTTGTCGAGCATCTCAATAACGGTTACCCGAGTCGGCGATACGTCGAAGTGACGCAAAAGCAGCGGCAGGGTGCATTGCGACACTGAGCCGCACCCAAGAACTACTATCCGTCCACCAAATTGAGTCTTCATTTCACTTCTCTCCGCCAGTGAGATCGTTGGGCTCACATAGTAGCGACAATCGCCGCCTTAGGTAGGTTTCCAGGGAAAAAAGCAACATATTCTACTTTTAGTAGAAGAGCTTGAGTGTTAGCATCGATTGGCACGCATCGCCTAGCTCGTTCGTAGGAGAAGAAGGGACATGCTTTTGAGTCCTGACACCAAGTTGGAAAGCGCTATCGTGCTCCTGCTTGGGGCAACGCCGCGTATGTCGGCGGCGGAGATTCACGCGGCAGCTCGTAGAAATCGCCGTCGCTTTAGCCTTGCAGCGGTCTACAAGGAGCTTACAAAGCTTCAGTTGGCTGGGGTTTTAGTGAAGGACGAAGCCCGTTTTAGCCTCAGTCTGGGGTGGGTTTTCGATGTGTTGGCGTATGGGGAGCGCCTCCATTCGGTGTACTTTTCTGAACCCTACCTCAAGACGATCTTGCCTGAGCCGGGAAGGAAGCAGTCTTGGGTTTTTCACTCCCTTCTCAGAGGAAATGACCTCTGGAATCAGATCATTTTGGCGCTTCTCAAGCGAGGCGGCTCCAACGACATGTTCTCCTGGGTGCGACATCCGTGGTTCCTTCTCTTGGAGGTCGAGAAGGAGGAGCGATTGCACAGATTGTTCGGTTTCGCGAGGCGAAGGTTCTATACGGCTGTGGGTGGCACGACATACTTGGACAGAACGGCGATCGGTAAGTTCTATCGGGGCACTCAGCATACGGTATCTTTCTCCCCCACAGGGTTTCCATCCGAGCGACGTGGCTATCTGGATGTCATCGGGGATTTTGTTTTAACAGTCACTCTGGATCCCCGAACCAACAAGCGCATCGACGAGCTTTTCGCCACGACCAAGAGCGGCTCTGCTGAAAGCGCCGCACGGCATTATCAGACTCTGACTAAGTATTGCACGATGAGCGTAACGTTGGAGAATAATCACAAGAAGGCGATCCGGTTGAGAGAGGAGTTCTCCCGAATCTTCGACTTATCCGACTAAGATGCCTATTCCTCGTTGCTCTGCATATTGTGGAACACGACTTGAACGTCGTCGTCCTCTTCTAATCGCTCGAGGAGCTTCTGTATCTCCTCTTCCTGCTCTGGAGTTACCTTGACGTAATTGGTCGGTATCCGTTGAATTGCGGCGCTCGTTACCTCAACTCCTTGCGCCTCGAGCACGCGTTGGAGATCGGCGTATTGCCTGAAACCGCAGTACAGCAGGATCCCGTCGTCGGCTTCGAAGATATCCTCGAGGCCGTGATCGATGAGCTCAAGCTCCAGCTCGTCGAAGTCACCTGCAGGAGGCGTGATCTTGAAGATACCTTTGCGATCGAAGACGTAGTCGAGTGCTCCGCTTGTCGCGAGATTGCCTCCGTTTTTGGAGAGGATGTTTCTCACGTTTGCGACGGTGCGAGTGGGATTGTCGGTGGCGGTTTCGACAAACACACCAACACCGTGAGGAGCAAATCCCTCGTAGCTCAATTCCTGTAGGTCTGCGTCGTCCTTGGACGATGCGCGTTTGATGGCTGCTTCAATACGATCCTTGGGCATATTCAGCGAACGCGCTGTCTGAATAGCCATGCGTAAGCGAGGGTTGCCGGTAGGCTCGGGGCCACCGAGTTTGACAGAGATAGCTATCTCTTTGCCCAATTTTGTGAACGCCTTCGCATTCTTGGCCCAGCGCGCAAACATGCGGTCTTTGCGTTTTTCAAAGATACGACCCATACGGTTAGCTTCTCCCGAACTCTTAGAAATCTGAGAGAGATTACCCTTAAATCCCGAGCTGTTGCAAATCAGATTGTGTGCACAATTCGTCGGGTTTTACGCGGATTGTAGGCGCCAATCTTCGTGGTCAGAGGCCAGCGGCTCTTGACGTGCCTTGCTTCCCTAGGGCGAAGGGCCCCCTTGTGGCGGTAGCTCGGGTTGCAGTGGAGAGCTCCGACTTGGACGTTGCAACGTCTGTTCTCGAGCTCGAATGGCCGCCGCAGTGGATTGGGCTCGGCTCTCGAGTATCTCGTGGCCGAGCGCGATCAGTTTTTCACGCTCGAGTAATGACAAGCCTTCTAGGCTCGTGTGGCCTGCAGCTATCCTTCTCTCGTAGTTAATGATGGAGGGATTAATAGCCATCAACTGGAGAGAAAAAGCGAGTTCTTCGTGGAACTCCTCGGGCTTCGCCTTGATACCCTTCTCGGCCAGCATGCGACGAATATCGGGATAGTTGTAGAACTCTGGTATGTAGAAGGCTCGGGCCGGGCCTGCGCTATAGCGCTGGTTGATCGTGGTGGCCGCTCGCTCGAGGCTCGTTTGGCTATCCGCGCTGTCTCCCAGCAGCACTATCTCCGTGAAGCCGTGAGCCGCCAGGCTGGCCCCGACATCCTCCATGAGTAGCTGGAACGTGCCTTCTCGCAGGGAAAGTGTGCCAGGGAAGCGCATGTGGCCAGAGGGGGGCTCGATGTTCCCTTCTGGAACAAAAGCCACTACGGGCGCCACCAGTGTCGACCCGAGCAGCTCTGCGACCCGCATGCTCACGGCGCGCGCAATGTGATTGTGTTTGGAAAGCGAGACAAAGGGACCGTTCTGCTCGATTCCTCCTGTTGGTACCAGGATTCGGGTTGTTCCTGCGCGGATTCGGTCACGAACGTCCATCCAGGTGAGGTTTTCGAGTTCGAGGCCAGGAACAGGGGGGAGGGGATTTGGGTTCAGCAGCTCCGGGGGAGGTGGCACTGGAGGCGCATCGGACCGCAGCGCCACGAAGATTGACACAAAAAGGATTCCTACCGCTAGGATCCATCGTCTAAAGTGGAGAGCTATACCTGCTTCTTTTCTAGCCATGGATTATACTGAAGCCCTTTTGAAGGTTCTCCAAACTCCGCTATCCTACCTGTTCTCTCCGGTAGAGCGTATTTACCTGCCGTACCTCGTTACGAGTTTCCTCATTGCCATTTTTGTCGAGCGTCGCAGTCACGCTGTTGAGGCCTCTTTGTCCGAGACGGTAGGAGAGGTGCTGCCTCGCAAAATCTACACGCATTCGTCGTCGATAGTCGACTATGTTTATTTTTTCTCCAACTCGATTTTATACCTCTTCATCTTACTGCCATTCGGCGGGCTCTCTCTCGTCGTAACTCAGTACATCACGGAGAGGTTGTCGTTTGTCGCAACACCTACCGCGAGTACCGGCCCGGTGTCGATGGGATTTACTGTTCTTGTCACTCTCTTGATGGCACTGGTAGTTGATTTTGGGACCTACCTTGCACATGTCCTCATGCATCGCATTCCGGTGTTGTGGGAGTTCCACAAAGTGCATCATTCGGCGCAGGTCATGACACCGCTTACGGTGTATCGGATGCACCCCCTCGATGACGCCATTACTCTCGTCATCACCAGTACGCTGCTCGGTACAGTAGATGCGTTTTTTCGATTCTTCGTGAGCACTCAGGCCTCTCCCTATGTCATTGCCGGGCTCAGTGGTGTGACTGTGTTGTTCTATGTGTTTGGCTACAATTTGCGGCACTCTCATGTGTGGGTATCGTACGGTCCGCTGCTGAGCAAAATCTTCATAAGCCCCGCACAACACCAGATCCACCATAGCGCGGCACGACGCCATTGGAACAAAAATTACGGATTCATCTTTGCCGTGTGGGATCTACTCTTTCAGTCGCTGTATGTGCCAAAAGAGCGCGAGCAGCTCGAGTTCGGCATAGGAAGGGGAGAGGAGCGGGAATACTCGTCGCCTCTTAGGCTTTATCTTCTTCCGTTTCTCAAGGCATGCAGAGTGCTGATCAAGAAAAAGAAAGGCGCTATGGTGCGTCCCGTAGAGCAGGCTTCGAGGAAGGATTAGCCCACTGAGCTGCTTACAAAGCTCGTGCAGCACCCCTCAACTTCGAGCAAAGCTCCGGTGACCGAGTAAGGACGGTGAGTCGCCGTAATCACGGCTCTCCTGCATCCATCAGCGAGCGCTTGTAAGGCACACTCGACTTTGGGGATCATTCCACCATAGAGACTTCCTTCTGCTATCATCGGGGCGATCTGCTCTCGGGTTAGTGTGGAAAGCACACGGTCATCTCGCTTTACTCCATCTACATCGGTAAGGAAGATGCAGACATCTGCTTTTAAGGCACCTGCCAATGCGGCAGCCGCATAGTCGGCGTTTAGATTCAAGGCGATTCCCTCAAAGGTCTCTCCAACGGGAGAGACGACTGGTGTCATGTGCGCATTGAGTAATGTGCTCAGTATCGACACGTTTGTGCGCTCGACCTGTCCTGTCCGACCTAGCTCTCCCCCGTTGTCGAGCCGCAGCGGCACTGATTGGAGAAGTCTACCGTGGCGCCCTGAAATGCCAATTGCTTGAGTCTCAAGCCGATTCAAACGCGAAACCAAATCACTGTTGATGAGCCCTGAAAGGACCATTTCGGTGACGAGCATCGACTCGTCATCGGTAGTACGCACGCCATCGACGAAACGGGGCTGGAGGCCCACTCGCTCCATCCAGCGACTAATCTCCTTGCCTCCGCCGTGTACGACAACGATCTGGACACCGATCTCCACCAATGCAGCGATCTCCTGGCAGACCCGCTGCTTTGTCTCCTCGTTCTCCATGGCTGCGCCACCGTACTTGACCAGTACTCGCTTGCCTTTCATCTTGGGGATATCTGGAAATCTCTCGATGATATCTTTCGTCATCTCCAACATCGTGCGGCTGTGCTCCATTGTGTGCGTGTCAGGCAGGTCCTAGTGCCGGTACCAGTAGTCCGGTTTCCTCGGGAAGCGCAAGAGCGAGGTTCAGATTCTGAATCGCCTGTCCTGCCATTCCCTTGCCCAGATTGTCGAGGGCCGTCATGACGACTATCTGGGATGCGCGGGTTGCTATGAAGATATCGCAGAAGTTCGTACCGACTACGTCTACGAGCCGCGGGGGTGCGGACCGAAAGCGTATGAACGGAGAGTCGCGATAGAATTCGCGATATGCGCCCTCGACCGTTTCCTTTGACAGGTTCTTTCGTTGAGAGACGTATGCGGAGACAAAGATTCCACGTGACACCGGGATGAGGTGTGGTACGAACATAATCCCGAAGTTTTGCTCGAACCGCTCCCCCAGTGCCTGGACAATCTCAGGCTCGTGTCGGTGGGAGAGTGGCTTGTATGCTGTAAAATCAGAAAAGCGACCCGGATGATGCATCGAGGCTTGCGGCTCTCGCCCTGCCCCTGAGGTACCAGTTTTCGCGTCGATAACAACATTCCCCGAGTCGGTCATCTCTCTGAGTGGTGCAAGCGCCAAAATCGCCCCCGTGGCGAGACATCCAGGGTTGGTAATAAACTGTGTCGCCGATATGGCGGTTCGATCCAGCTCGGGTAAGCCGTACGTGAAGCGCTGACGAAGCTCTGGTTCCCACGGCACCTCCGCATAGAACTCAGCGTGTGAGGTTTCGTTGCGAAGCCGGAAATCTCCCGATAGATCGATTACCTTGGTGTGGTCGTCGAGTCCGAGCGAGCGTAGTGATTGAATTGTGGGGGATGCCTGTCCCGGCGGCATTGCGAGAATGACGGCACGGCTCCGCTTGTCTCTGAGCTTCGAGAGGTCGATTGCTGCATCGAAGTGAGATCCAACTATGCCCGCGAGGTGCGTGTGTACGCTAGCGACCGGGTCGCCACCGTGCGAGCGGGATACTACCCCACATACCTCGATAGCGGGATGTGGGGCCAGCATGCGTAGCAGTTCTCCGGCACCGTACCCGGTGCCTCCGACAATTATGACTCCGAAGGGTTTTTGCATGGTAATACTCCGGCTTGGACCAGATAGGAGCATATACCACTTGTACGCTCCGTCCTACTACTGAGGGAAGCAGGCCAAAACCAACTCCTGCTGCGGAGGAAGATTCAGATGCTCGGTGCGAAGATCAGACCGGAACCCGGTTTTGCCTGGTTTGTCTGGTGGAGCCTCGAATGGCCGCTTAGTTAAAAATGCAAGCCTCGACGAGCGGCGCTCCTCGGCGTACTATGAAGGGGGTCAATAGTGTGCTCAAGGTACGGGGAGGGATGCGACATGGGGATGGTATGTGAGGTCTGGCAGATCGCTGAAGAGACGGTTCAGGATCTCGTCGCGGATCCCTCAATCGGTCGGGAGGTGCTGTCTGAGTTGCGGGAATACAACGAGGAGCTACCCCCGGACGAGAAGATAGTATTGTCTTTGGACAAGGCCTGGGACGGAATCAACTTCGTTGCAGACTACGGCCGGCTAGAGCTACCTAACAAGTTTTTGACCCATGGGGGCACACCACTTGCAGCTATCGACCTGGGCTTTGGTTCGGCCAGGTACTACACCCCCAAAGAGGTAGCGAAGATGAGCAAGGTGCTGGAGAAGGCGTCCTTCAAGACCATCGGGCGCGGACTTTCTGTGTCGGATCTTGTGGCTAAGGACGTGTATCCGTTCGAGGCGCACGAACGTGGGGGCGAAGCGCTCGAATACATCGAAGAGCATTGGGAGCAGTTCGTTGACTTCGTGAAATTGACCGCCGCATTCAATCGCGGATTGATGATCTATCTCTGTTGAGAGACCTACGGGTAGGTTTTGCTAGGAAGATCTCGTAGAACACCCAACCTCCACTTTCGCAGCAGGGAGGGATTCTGCCTCGCTTCCTTAGAAGAGCCCGCGTCCCAATCGGATGTGCTGGGCAAATTCGCGCCGCAGACGAAAGAAGATGAGAGATTGTGCCGAACCTCTCAGTATCCGCTGAAGAGGGTGTACGGTGACTCACCGTGCGGCTCGTACTGATGAGGTCGTCGTGGTGTCGATATCAGGCGAGGTAGCGCGGTCCCGGGCGGAGCACAGACAAGGGGGTTATGAGTTTCTCTCCTGAATTTTACGAAGACTCAGCCGATACCATCATTGCGCCGGATACGATTTTGGAGCTCAGACCGGTTAATCCGGTGAACACCCGCGTCCTGTTGGTGGACGACGATCCAGATCAGTTGCGATACCTTTCGTTCGTGGTTTCTCGGGCTGGATATCGAGTTACCGCTGTGTCTACCGTGACTAATGCGTTGGCACTTCTCGCGCAGCGGTCCTTTCAGATCCTCATCTCGGATCTGAGGATGCCCGAGATGAATGGCTTCGAGTTTCTCAAGGCGGTTCGAGCGCTCGAGCGACCGGATGCCGCGCGCTCACTCCCTGTAATCATGCTGACAGGCGCTCAGGGAGATGTTGAGCTGGCGGCAATTGAGCAGGGGGCGGATATGTTTTGCGAGAAATTCCGGGTACAGACGCTGCTGCCCAAGCAGATCCAGTTCCTGCTCGAGGAGTAACGCCGAAAGTGTTACTGCGTGAGTCTGAATCCAAGGCCAGCTATCTTCGAGCTTTCGCAGTCTTTTCGGGGTGCTAATGCGTAGTTCGCACAAAGTCGCGGCTCCTCCAGGCGTGTAAGCGAGAATTGGGTGCCAGAAAGACATTTTTCGACGTTTCGAAATTCCGAGCGCAATCCAAGATTCGCTTTCGTAGCAGGGAGGGGTTTTGCCTCGCTTCGATAGGTTAGGTCGAACCGTGCCATAGCTGTGAATCCATGTTCCTGGAGAGTTCATCTTAAGGGACATGGCTCCACCTCAGGTCTTTTCCCGATTGGCGTTCGATTCCCGGATCTTCGTAGCCGGTCACCGGGGACTGGTCGGGTCGGCGATCGTTCGCGCACTGCGGCGATATGGCTACACTGACATAGTGCAGAGAACACGTAGCGAACTCGATCTTCTCAATCAGGCGGCAGTAGACGACTTCTTCGCCCGCGAAGGAATCGATTTCGTTTTCTTGTGCGCGGCGCGGGTCGGCGGGATCATGGACAACGCACGCTACCAGGCGGATTTTCTGTACGAAAATCTGATGATCTCAGCAAACGTGATCCATGCAGCGGCACGTTTCGATGTCAAAAAGCTACTTTATCTTGGAAGCTCCTGCATTTATCCAAAGTTTGCGCCTCAGCCTATCTCCGAGGATGCGCTTTTGTCGGGAGCGCTTGAGCCGACTAACGAAGGTTACGCGATCGCCAAGATCGCCGGCCTCAAATTGTGTGAAAAATACAACCGCCAGTACGGCAAATGCTTCGTTTCGGTAATGCCGACCAATATGTACGGGCCGAACGATAATTTCCATCCCGAGGGTTCGCACGTTATTCCTGGTATGATGCGAAGGTTTCACGAAGCTAAACTCCAAGCAGCTCCGCACGTTACGGTGTGGGGTTCCGGGGAGCCCAAGCGGGAATTTCTGTACGTCGACGATTTCGCAGAGGGGGCTCTGCGGGTCATGGAGTGCTACGACAACCCGAGTACCTTGAATATCGGTACGGGGCAGGATGTTACCATTCGAGAGCTGGCTCACCTGATGAGAGATGTGGTCGGATATCAGGGTGAGCTTCGCTTTGATACCTCCAAACCCGATGGTACTCCTCGAAAGGTTCTCGATGTTACGAGAGTGCGTTCTCTGGGATGGGAGCCTCAGATCGAGCTTCGGGATGGATTGGCGATGGCCTACCGTTGGGCGCTAGAAAACGGGGCTTTCCAGCATTCTCATACCGAATCAGGTCGGGGCGTTTCCGCGCTTGCGTAGGCTGATTTGAAACTCCGTGGTTGTGCCTCGTTGAGTGTGTGCTATATCCCCCTCATGAAAACGATCAAGGAACTCACCGAACGAGTGGTTTCGTTCCGGGACGCTCGCGACTGGAAGCAGTTTCATCGACCCAAAGACATGGCGCTCTCTTTGATGCTGGAGGCCGCGGAGGTGGGAGAGATCTTTCAGTGGAAGAGCGAGGAGCAGGTCGAGCAGGAACGCGGAGTCATTCGCGAGAAATTAGAGCGAGAGCTCTCTGATGTGCTTTACTGGGTTCTCCTCATGGCTCGCGACAGCGAGATCGATCTCGAGGACGCTTTTCAACGTAAGCTTGCCGAAAACGAGCAAAAGTATCCTGTGGAACTGTCTCGAGGGAACAATAAGAAGTACTCGGAGTTCGAGAGTCCGTGACTACTGCGATCTATGCGATGCTCGTTCGACGAGAATTCGCGAAGCTCCTCACAGCCGCAGCTTCTTGAAGATGAATTCGGGAATACAAACTAT
>JBIIOE010000212.1:0-2975 GCA_044337105.1 Bdellovibrionota bacterium
CGTATGTGCCTTCGCTGCGGAATGAAACCACCAGAGGCACATCACCCGCACGCGGAGCGGCCGCAGCGAGGACTACCGGAGGCGCATTTGTGCCAGATCCAGCTCGAAAGCGTCGGATCTGACTCGCCTTTGTTTTGAGATCGAGGTAGACTGCATAGATGTTCGTGTCCGGCCCCGACAGGAGCTGTACCACCCCCAACATCGAACCCAACTCAGTGGCGAAGTCATTGATCCTCGGATTTCCCTGATTATCAAAGGAAATGTATCGGATCCAGCGCTGCGCGTAATCTCCGATGAAAAGGGCCCCGTGATACGGTGCGGGGTACGTTGTCCCCGAATAAAATGCGATGCCGGTTATCGATGCGCCCAAATCCTTCTTGTTCTCGTCGTACTTGTGCCGGTACGTGAACACCGGAGGGACTACGACACTTTGCCCTTGGGCGTACATCTGCTGACAAAACTGCTGGGTCCGCGGCTCTCTTCGATATCCGACCTGCTCCAAGCTGGTGGTTTCCCCACCCTCCTGCATACTACGCTCTACCAAGCCACCTTCGTAGCAGGGCCAGCCGAAATTACCGCCCTTCCCGACATTGACCTCCTCAAAGTAGGATGTGCCGACATCGCCGATATATGCCTGCCCAGTGCTCGGATCGAGAGTCATGCGAAACGGATTTCTAAATCCGTACGACCACAATCGGGACCGGTTCGAGGATGGCTTAGCCGGGTCGTAAAACGGATTGTCAGCAAGCCCAAGACCGGTGTCCGGATTCACTCGTACGACACGACCGGACATTGAATCCACATTCTGTACACGCAACCCTATACGACTCGGGCCATCGTAGCTCGCTCCATCACCAAACGAGGCGTACAAAGAACCATCGGAGCCAAACTGCAGCTCGCACACCGAATGCGAGAGACCTTCCACAGGGATACAGTCCTCAATCGGCTGTCCAGCCATGGTGAGCCCCGTCATACACGAGGCGGCCTCCGGAGCGTTGGGAGATCCCTCAAAAACCAGAGGAGCCATATTCTCGGCCGTGCTGTTCTTGCCCAGAATGACCTCCATGCTACCTGGAAGTGCCACGTTGAAATCTCGCGCAGCATCTGCAGTAAAGCGTACCACTCGCGCTACCCGAGGCTCACGCAGATCCTTGTTCGATCCGGGAGGATCGTAAACGAATGCAGCATAGATGAATGGTTTGAGCGGAAACTCTGGATGAACCGCGACTGCGAGCAATCCACGGTCAGTTGACCGATTGACGATCTCAGAGATGTCGATAAATGGCTCTGGCAGCAACGTTCCCGCTACTGCCACACGTATAGAGCCCTCCTTAATCGCCAGGAATACGCGATTCCCCGGTGCAAACGCGATGCCCGTAGTTACCGGCAACCCATCATATACAACCTCCTCGATGAAGTTGACGCCCGGTGCAAATGCTGACTGCGCTGCTGCATCGCGCGGGAAAAAAAAGAGGCTGCTTGTGAACCCCTGCACAGCACACAACAGCACGACGAGTGCACGGATAATTCGGAAGAGACCAGTGGTATACATCGGTGAATTCCCAAGAACAAAAGCGAGCGGTAGGGAGACAACCGTGCCCGCAGACCGTTACGATAGTGTCGAAAGACAAAGCATCTCCTTCGACGCTCGTAAGGTGACACGATCGAAGCGTGCACAGATATGACACGGCTCACGGGAATTTTATTTTGATCACATACCGAAAGGAAATTCCTCGTAATCGACGACACCACTGGCCCGCACATGCGCGAGCGCCTTGCCGTACTCCACAAGGATCCCAAGTCCGTGACTCAAGCGCTTGCGAGTATCCTTATCACGCTCACTCGACGGCTCATCGCCATGCAGGCACTGACTAACATTCCGGATGATAACGTGCTCGGGGATATAGACGAGACGGTTGTTTTTGTACGAAGAAACCCGCAACTCCGCCACTGGGTAGGTTCCTCCCACGCCCGACGATACTGAAACTATAAGAGCTGGTTTGTGCCCTACCTCACGCGTTGAACACAGCAGGAAGAAGTTTTTGAGCGCCGGCGGGACCATACCGGCCCACTCGGGAGCCACGACGACCAGAGCCTCTGATTCTCTCAAGGTGCTTGAGATCGGCCCCCACAACTTTTTCCACTCCTCGCCACCGCTCCACACCGATTCATCCCAGAGCGGTAGTGGGTTCCCTGCCAAAGAGATGAGGGTTCCCTGCGCTCCAAGGACCTGCAATCGGTCCGCTATGAATCGCCCTACTCTCTCAGACTCTGAATTTGGTCGATGACTTCCCGCAACTATCGCAATCTTCATAGGCGCATGATGCGTCATCCTCCTTCAAAGGAAAAGACGCTCGCCCCGTTCAGATCGCGCCACTTCACCAAACAGAGTTACTTTCCAAGGGCCGCCCGGACCCAAACTACCCTCGGTCGCATCTAAAGCAGTAGCTCGGTGTTCAGTGGCGAAATCACAAGAAACGGCGAATCAGCACTTTACGATTCCGCCCGAGTAAGCCGGAGATGGCGACTGAAGATCTGGCCGATGCACGAGCGCGGACTATGCATATGACTACATACCCTCCCCCACTCGCCCTGGGAGCGCTCTTCGATGCTGGATTTTATTTGACTCAGTGCGGGTCCGATCCTGACGCGCTGAAAAACCCGCTCGAACACTTTATTACGAAGGGGTGGCTTGCAGGATTTGATCCGCACCCCCTCTTCTCCGTGCGATACTATCTCTCTCAGCGGACGGAGCTCCTGCAGTCTCGGACGAACCCACTCCTTCACTATATTGCTCACGGCGCCTCTGGAGATGTAGATCCACACCCCCTCTTCGATACCAAGTACTACAAGGCACACGCCCCTGGCGACTGTGAGATACCGCTGCTACATTACCTGGAAGGAGGCCACAAATCGCTCTCCCCTCACCCCCTCTTCGATCAAACCTTCTATCGCGAGCAGGTGACAATGACGAG
>JBIIOE010000128.1:0-9809 GCA_044337105.1 Bdellovibrionota bacterium
CCTTTGCCTTATCACGAGGCTTTCTGCTGCGTGCGGCGAGGACTGCTACACCGTAGTGCTCAGCGAGCTCTTGATAGGACCTGTTGATGACGGGATCGTATCGACATGGTGTAGTAACTCCTGTTTTTAGGTTATCGATTACTACTGTTTCGGGTACACCACCGTAGAAGTTAAACGCTCGCACGTGAGATCCGAGCCAGCATGAGAGTTCCGCTGACTCCGTCACCTCGGCGTACTTATAGTAGCTTGCGCCAAGAACAGCGGCGAATACCGGTGCTTCTCGAACTTCTCCGCTCTGCCGGTCGACAATAGAAACCGTGAGTCCCGCGTAGTCGATAAAGAGCTTCTGACCAGGCTTTGGAACCTGTCGTCTCAATAAGGTTAATCCTTGGGAGCGGCTCTCTGATGTACTCGTCAGAGTTAACGTCCGGTCGGACGATACCCCTGTTGGTCTGCTGCCGATGAATTGGAAGAAGAAACCTGTCGGCTAGAGGACGGACACCTTACTTCATTCGGCACTACTATGACCTCTTCCAGCTTATCGATCGGGCAGATATTCAGGAATTCATCGGAACCGAAGAGTATGAGCATTTCAAGAAGGAGCGTTTTGGTGGTGACGATACCGTGGTCGCACATAGCGATGCTTTTACACTGGTAGACCCGCGCGATCGTGCTGTCTTCGAGAAAGAGTACTCTCGGAGCGCAAGCCTGTACTTTAAGGGGCGTCCATCGCTTGCCGAGATTCTGGTCCGTATTGGCAGAGACCTTGAGCGGCTTTAGCCGAGTGAGCAAAGTAAAGATAGCCGCTAGTGTAGCGGCGTAGCATACACAGGGAGTGTTCTGAAAAAGGGGAGGGGGAAGTTGCTTGATGGGTATGTGGCCCCGTAAATGCGGGGTGCAGCAAGTATCCGCTCCGAGGCAGCTGAATAATGCTAACTCTTCACTATCTTGCCTATTCGTGGTCGGCATCCTTGTTAAGACACTTGATGCCAGTTCAGGCGATGTGGGCCTGATCTGGATAGTTCGGAAATAATCGGTATACTTTTTTGCTAGAAGCTACTAAAATAACTTTGAGATAGATCTCGTATTTCTATATATGACTGGTATAACTAGACATTTTGAATCAATTTTGGCTGAAAGGTTGGCCCAGAATCTACCTTTTATTCAGGTTTTGGTCGGCCCCAGACAGGTAGGCAAAACTACCGCAGTCCGAAGAATCGTAGAGCAGTGGAAAGGACCGAAGGTCTTTGTGTCCGCGGATGCCCCAACGCCTAAAAGCGCCTCTTGGCTCTCCATGCAGTGGAAGCTTGCTGAACAAAAAGGTCCTGGCACACTCTTCGTGGTAGACGAGATCCAGAAGGTCGGCTCTTGGTCCGAGGCGATCAAAGAGCTCTACGATCCTATTCGCGAGAAGCGAGAGCTCTCCGTGGTGCTCTTGGGATCGGCGAGTCTATCTATTCAATCTGGACTCTCCGCCGCGCTGACCGGACGGTTTGAACTTAACCGAGCGACTCATTGGAGCTATGCCGAGAGCGCGCAGGAGTTTGGATGGGACCTGCCGCAGTACCTGCTATATGGCGGATATCCTGCGGCTTCGCTCCTCATCGATTCAGACCAACGGTGGCGGTCGTTCATCCTTGATTCGATTATTGAGCCGGTTCTCGGTCGAGATATCGGCGGGATCGTCCCTATCTTAAAACCAGCTCTCTTCCGCCAAACTTTTGAGTTGGCTATGCAGCATCCGTGTCGGATCATTTCATACAACAAACTTCTCGGACAGCTTCAAGACCGCGGAAACACCACCACCATACGACATTACCTAGAGCTGATTGAGGGCGCATTTCTCCTTAAACTTCTCCCGAGATTCTCCGGAAACCAGATTCGAGCGAAAAGCTCCTCTCCGAAACTCCTGCCACTGGCTCCAGCTCTTTCCCAAGCTTACCGCCCCGAGTCTCTCTCGAGGGACGACGCAACCTGGCAGGGTTACGTGTTCGAAGCAGCCGTCGGTGCTGAGTTAGCCAAGCTCCCCGGCAAACTCTCATATTGGAGCGACGGAAACTTTGAGGTGGATTTTATTCGGGAAGTAGACGGCAGAACCATTGCGTACGAAGTGAAGTCAAAAAGAACGAAGAATCCTCGAAGCCTTGAGAGATTTGTGCAGCAGTATCCAAGGGCGGAGATTCAGATCGTAACTCCCGATATCTTTTGCGAACTCACGACAAAAAGCGCTGCTCTACTTTGAGGTCTGTGAGTTGCCAAACAGACCGGGACACCAATTAGTGAGTGCAGCCCAAAGAGAAGCGCCGTTCCGAGAGTTCCGTTTAGGATCGCAAACTCTCGGGGAGCTCCGCCAAGGAGGATCGGCTGAGTCAGTGATCGGTGCACCTGAGTGGGCCACCCTGCGGAACTCTTTCGCTTGTCGACTCAACACTTCCTCCTATCTTCACCCCGGCTCTGAGGTATAAGCCGATAAGCTTGAGGAGTCGCTTATCGCGGACCTTCCTCGCTACTCTCACCATGAGCACATCGTGGATGAGCCACTTTTAACTCTCCATTCTCATGTATCTCCGCGCGGAAGAACTTTAGAAATTTGCTCCTCAGTTTCTGAGCCTTCTCAGGTGCCCATTCACACTTTATCGTTCCTCTACACTTTCTTGCCAACAGCTTGGTGCAAAGATTTGGGGCTATATCACTCTCCTTTTTCGTGCGTGCGTAGATCTCATCTATCTGCTTCACGGTGACTGCATCCAGCGTGCAGGTACCGACATAGTCTCCTATAATCCAGTAGTAGTGCGAGCGATCGTGTTCGAAGGGGCTTATACGGAAGGAGAAGCAGGTGGACTTTCGCTCTAATACTGGACGGTCCCGCAGGTCGAGAAAGTCTCGCCCCCCGACAATCGCATAGCGCAGGTTGCGCTTGGATTCATTTGCTTTGGTGAAGGTGCTTTCAATCTCGGGATGGGTCAAGGTGAACCAATGTCGTGGACACCATATGAACATCGGAAGTCGCGGGAAGAGGGAGTGCATCATCAACATCAATTGAGTCCAGTGCCGATCCCAATTCACGAGATCGCTGGCGTGCAGTACAACTGCCTGGTCTTTGGTCGGTAAGGCTCTCTTTAGATACTCTACGTCGTCAATCTGTTTGGTGATTCGCTCGACTTCGCTGTGCAGCGAGAGCAGCCAGGCGAGACGCAGTGCGTACGTAGCGTGGCTACGAACGAGCACTCCCTCCGTAATAAGTCTCTGAAGCTCTTTGTAGATCCCTCGCCGACTATACGCACGAAAGGTTTTCCCGACGTCAGCCCGTATCTGTTCGGCAGTCAGGCCGTGCGGCGACTTGGAAAGTAGGCGCACTATCTCGTTTTCAAGGGTCAAGGAGTTTTGTAGCAGCATTGTTTCTCCGATTGGGTGCTCGACTATCATCGGGTCTCCAGTGCACGTTTAGTGCACTCAGCTACGTGAGCATTGAGACTAGTGTGCACTATTAGTGCATAGGTATGCTACCCCTGTCTTAGAGGGTGTAGCGCCAGTACCGTCATCTTATGAAGACATATTGTTATGCTTTAGCACTTTCGATCCTGGCGCTCCTTTCCGCCGCTCATGCAGAACCGGCTAGGCGGCCCGTTAAGCCTGGCGTGGTGTTGCCGCAGCGGCCTACTAAACTTGGCGCAGTGCTGCCCCTCTCGGGTGACCTAGCTTACTATGGAGCGGCGATTCGAAACGGATTGATCCTCGCTCAGGAGCACTCTGCATATCCAGTTGAGCTTGCTATCGAAGACGCTCCCTTGCTTGGCAATCAAATACTTACTGCATTCGAGAAACTGGTGAAGGTTGAGCATATCGATGCGATAGCAGGTAACTTCTCTAACCAGGGAATGCTGCTTATGTCGCCAGGGATTGACCGTCATCAACTACCAACCTTTCATACCGCGGCGGCAGACGAGCAGATCCTAGCCGCATCTGAGTGGATACTCACATCGAATGTACGCGCCGCCGACGAGGCAGTTGCATTGGCAGATTACGCGTTCAATTCGCTCGGGGCGCGCCGAGCGGCAGTTCTCGCAGTCGAAACGAGTTTTGGTGTCGGCTATCGAAAAGCGTTTGTCGCTCGATTCAAGGAGCTCGGAGGAGAGATCGTGGCCGACGAGATGCAGCAAACGACCGAGCTTGATGTACGGTCGCAGTGTGTGAGGCTGCGCGCAGCCAGTCCTGACGTGACTTTCCTGGCGACATTTGGCCAATATCTGGGTGTAGCAGCACGGCAGCTCCGGAATCTAGGCGCGAAGACACCACTGCTCACAGTCTACGAGGTAGAGGATCCATCGGTTGTCGCGGTTGCCGGCAAGGATGCCTTGGAAGGTATACGTTACCTCGTATCGTATACCGGAGATGACGCATTTGAACGGAGCTACGAGGAACGCTTTGGAGAAAAGCCCCACACCTTCTCCCGCAACGCGTACGACGCTGCACGTCTGCTCATCGACGCCACCGTTCGTTGTGATTTCGACCGACCGTGTATTCGCGAACAGCTCTATCGAGTAAGGAGCTACCAGGGCGCTAGTGGCACCTTCGACATTGAACCGGATGGTGGGTCACGAAAGAGATTCTATCTCAGTGAGTTTAAAGACGGGCGCTTTGGGCGGGTTGTTCACTGACTACGAGTTGCTATGGAGGGGCTTGCCTACTGAGGTGCGGATACCCTGCGGCTGTTCCACATCGCAGGAATCGAAGACCAACTGAACCTCCACTTTTTCCCGACGGATAGTTTAGCCGCGTATCCTTTAGCACGTGGCAAACTTTAATTAGGACAGCGCCGACGTAGTAACTCTCGGGAGGCTATTAGCCAACTCTGAGAAGAAGCCCTGATTATGCCAGAGTGAGAGGTCTCCAATCACGTACAAGCGATGCTGTGCCCTTGTAACAGCCACATTGACTAGATTCGGACGTTCGCCTGCCCAGCGCGCCGCGCCACGTGTTGATTCATCACAGCCAAGAATGAACGCAACTGCACTCGCCTCCTTACCCTGGAAGGTGTGCACAGTTCCCACACGGCGTCGCAATAATGCGATCTGCTCTTTTGGATAACGAAGCGCTTTAGCACATTCCACTAGGACCTTCGCAAGGGGCTCCCGCACTGAACGGAAGGGAGTAATCAGAAAGAAATCTGGCTCCTGGTCACGTGGGTACTGGCCTAGTATCTGCTCAAGCAACCGGTATGCGACGGCTCCATGCTGCGGAACCCAGTGGCGCCCTACACATACACCCCCCGTATCAAACCATGCACTATCAGGCAGTCCGGTGCTCAGCTGTGCCTGCCTCTCGGATTCGCGAGTCCCGTATGTCATTAATCCGCTGTATGCGATCGTGTTTGCAATTGAGAACATCGGCTCAATGCAGCGTCTATGAACTCTAAGTGGCGCTCCTACCCATGTGCTGGCTACGCTATGATCAAGATAGGTGCCCAGTTCGTTGGATTCGTCGGCAAGTGCCTGTGCGGAGCTTGCCAGGGGGGAAAAGAGCGGGTTGGTTACTTTGTGGAGTTTGCAAAAGTGCCGCACCAACACCTCTGGCGCAGAAACTACCGGTTGAATCTGCATCGGATCGCCGATAACCAGCGCTCGCTTAGCGCGCCACATTAGACCAGCGACAGACTGCGGGGTTGCCTGGCCAGCCTCCTCAAGAACAACGGTTCCAAAAGACCCCTCGCGGACGTTGCTACACATTCGCTCAACTGAGGCGAGCGTAGTAGAGATCGCGGGAACTATCATAAATAGAGTTTGCCAGAGGAACACAGCGATACTCTCCTCGAAGGCATCTGGTCGTCCGAGCATCTTTCCGAGTGCAACTAGATTAGGTCCAAGCGCCGACGCCTCGCGCGCCCAAGCCTGATGTAGGCCAAGTGCTGCACGGAACAAGTTCGATTGCGCCTCATTCAGCCGCTCTGTCAACCAGGGAGCTCGCTCTTGAACCTGGAGTGAATCAAAGTCTTGGTCGCACGGCATCCTGAATTGGTGGCACGATTCAGTGTGTTCCTCGTGCTGAGTGGATGCCTGGCCTACAAGTTTATCAAATAGATCCTCTACCTGTTTGTGAGCTGCTAAAAATTCCAATCGCGCCTTAGCGAAGCTTTTTGTCCCCGGAGGAGGTACCTGCTTTCGCCACTCGTGTAGCGTAAGCCGCGCTCCTTGCCTCTGTCTCTTGCCCTTTTCATCCTTCTCTTCGCGTGGTCCGTACAACAAAGCATCACAGAAGACCTCTCTATTTCTGCGATTGCCGAGAGGAACGCTGATTAGCCCCCAGTGATCATCAGTCGACCTCTCGTCGGCAGAGCTATCTCGGCCCGTTCGAATATCTTCGTACAACCGAGCGACTTCAGAGAGATATGCGCTGTCTCGAAAGGTATCTCCTAAGCCTGCACGTCTAGGTAGTTGGCGGGTTATGTTCTCGACTGCGTTATTGTTGCTTGAAGCTATCACCACTTCGAAGCCAACAAGGTCTCGCTTGAGCTTGCGTACCGTAAATCGCGAGCGGTCAACCTCACACGAAACACTCTTTTTCTCAAATGCATCATCCGCAGAACGATATCGCACAAGTTTCAGCGCTCGCGCCACTACAGCCGCCGCTACTATATCTTTTACCAGCGTTGTTTTGCCGGTTCCGGGCGGACCGTTTACGGCGAAGAGCGGATGCTTTCCACTTGTGTACTCGTTTATAGCTAATTGCTGCATGAGAGAATTGAAATGTTTGGGGTCATGAAGCCAGCGACCAAGTGGTAGGGCCTTAGGTGCAACTCTTGCCCATAGCTCCGCCGATGGGTCTGCCACGTCAATACGATTTCCCGGCGGGGAGGCAGAAAGGTATCGAGAAAGAGCTGATGTTTTATGCAGTTTGTCGAGATGGTGGGCAATCCTTTGAAGGTCTCGTAAGAAGAACGAATTTAAGATCTCACAACGTCGCTTGATGCGAGGCTGTGCGACACTGCCGGCACGAACCTCGGAGCTTGAATTTTCGGCAGCAGGGGAAGAGCGCTCGAGGCTCCTAGAGGCATCCGCTAGCCCGTTGGCGGCTGTCTCCATTTGAGGAACCTCTGCCTGCGGCGCAGGGGTAGAGAGCGCTTTTTTCTTTCCGAGCCTATGTGCGACAACCACCACACGGTCCTCGAAATTGCGCCACTCGAGATTCAAGTCTCTTTGCGCTTCGACGTTGATAGCACGCACCACATCCCAAGAGACCGGCTCGCAAGCATCGCCATCGGTTCCCTCTCTTGTCTCCTCCGGGAGCGCCACTCGACACGAGGAGATACGCATCAGTAAGTCACGCCCATACGCGTCAAATGAGTCGAGTGAAAGTTCCTGCTTACGACGGATTGCGCTGAGCGCCCAGGGATGGGTCGATATGCGGCAATCCTCAATCAAGGGCTCCCCACGCGAGCTAATCCCCAGTCGTGCTACACAAGTAGTACCCTCAGGCTCACGAGCATCATCAAATCCTTCAGTGAAGTCCGCTTGGCCGTAGAGGTCGCGAATGACGGAGTGCGAGATCTGCTTCTCAAAGATTCCGATGAAAATATCAAAGCCATAGCTATATTCGGGATTAAGCCCCCACATATCGGGGTCAATCCAGGGTACTTTGGGAAACGGTGGCTCACGTAGCGACACATGCCACGAGTTTTCTTCCGTCACCAGAACTTCGTCCAGGTCAAATGCCTGAAACATCTCCACGTCGCGCCAGAGCTGTAAGGGGGCAAACGGTGTCATAGTACTATAAACGATACACGGATTCCTCCCGAGAATACCTCTGCATAGACGAGAGCGTAAAGCGGAAAGGGTCGTATATTCCTGGCGCAGCGTCTTGACATCCGCCGGATGGAGTCGCTCGCGTACCGATCGGTACTATAGTGATGTGCAAAAGTCCGGATTTCGCTACGGACTTCTGGAGAACGCTATAAGTGTCCACTATCAGGTCTCGTAGCCGTGCATGCGACTCCCCCAGCCGAGAGGTCGCTTGTGTACGGAGGTGTGCACATCCACGAGGTAGCAACTTTTCTATGAATTCACCGATTCATCAAATACGGGACTCGTTCTGAGTCAGACTAAGGAGAGGAGACTCAACGATGGATATTACAAAGCTACATTCTGGCGATTCGGTGGAATTACTGGTGGACGCCAACGCTATACCTGCTGGCTGCTATCGCTTTCTTGAGGTCCACGAAGATATGAGTATCTTCACGGTTGGTAACGAAATTATCATCGGTCTAGCAACGAATTTCTGGACTAAGTTCATGCGTCCAGCTACTGCGTCTGGTGCGTCGCTCTCAAGTGAGCTTGATTTCGCCAGGCGCTACGGCGAGCTGTATTCACAGCTTGGCACTAAGCAGGTGAAGCTCGATCCAAGGCGAATGACCTTTTGTATGATCAGCCCGCGACTGTTTCGCACATCAAGCTCCGCAGCTCATCGAGCTAACGCAAGAGGTGCAGGCCAGTCGGAGATAGCGCATTGAGGTCTGGGGAAGCAGAGCAAAACCCCTCCCGCTTTGGTGCGTACCTGTTCGAAACAGATCGCATTTAACTGACTGATGCTAGCCCGCTTCCAGGGAAGCGTGCCCAATCTCTCAAGGGCACCCGAATCGCATAGGTATCCATAACTTCAGAGAAGCGAGTCAAACCAGCCCGCCATTTTTTCGTTGTCGGTAAGTTCTGTCTCGCTTCCGTTACTATGCTTGGGAGGGATGGTTTCTTCGAAGAATTACATGTTTCTTCGGGCTAGTGATGAGTTGTTCTTGGGCGCTCGGCGAAAATGACAAAGACATCTCTACACAACGGTACGCGGGCGGCAGAGTACGAGCACCCTTCCGGCATGTCGGATTTGCGGGCGATTTCCTTCACTCGATCTCACGCCCGGGCGTTTGCGCGCGATCTTGCGCAAGGCTTGCGCGTCACTTCTGCCGCGTATAGGCGAGCTTTGCAGCGGTATGAGCAGGGGGACATAAGCCGCAAAGAGTTGCGTCAGTTAGCGGTCGAATTTCGGAATTATGCGCAGGAGATTCGACGGAGCGAGCGTGGGTCGGCCCACAAGGTGAGCCGCAAGGTCGAAGGTATGGCGTTCGGATTGGAGAAGCGCAGCTGGGCGGATCTCGGCCCAAGTTCTGTGCGGCCGATATCCGAGATCCTGAATCCCGAGATAGACTCAGCGCTACGCAAGATCGCTACGAGTAGCGCTGTTAAAGAGGCCTTGAACACCCGCAGCTCCGATACTGCCTACCAGCACCTGAGGCGCTTCTCTGCCTATGCAAAAACGCCTTCGGGCAATACGACTATCTTCCTAGCAAGTCTCGAAAGTGGAAGACAGGCGCTGATACAGCGCACACAGGCAACCCGCTGTGAGACGATGGCGGAGGTTGTGTCTATGACCCCAAGAGATGGGCTGACGTTTTTCGCCCACTACTTGCCAAAACCGCCAGGCTTGGCGGTAGCTTGTAATGCCTATGCTGAGAGCTTTCAGGTTGAGCGGTCTTTTGAGTGTCTCGAGTCTTATCATCACACCCGCAATCTGTATATTGTGGCTACACGAGACAAGTTTAAGGAGGTCGCGATAGGGGAGGGGCGCGAGGATCTGGCGCAGTCTCCAGAGACGATTAATACAAGTATCAGAGCTGTATTTGGTCTGTCTGAAAGTTATGCGGATCTCGTTGAGCACACAAGGCTGGTGGGTCTGGGACTACCGGATGTTCCTATTCCCTTGGGCTTCTTCGAGACAGTCTCCGGACATCTCCTCGACTATGTTGCCGAAGATACCCTTAGAGTCCT
>JBIIOE010000213.1:0-2927 GCA_044337105.1 Bdellovibrionota bacterium
CACTGCCTTTTGTCGAATTCGATACGCTCTGCCCAGAAGTGCCGTTGTTGTTTCCTCCAGTTGCAGCCACAGCGAGTAGTGGGAGTGTAAACTTCGTTGCTTTGTTAATGATGTTCAACGGCCCTGTGCTACCTTTGCTTGATGCTCCAGGCGCCGCGGAGCCACGGGATCCTGTTGTTGGATTACTGGGAGAGGTGCTTGAGTAACAGCTCGAGCATCCAGGCTCCTGAGATTTCCCTTGGCAGCTTTGACATGGAGGCTGCATGGGAATGCCATGCGCTTGAGCGTGGGAATACTGCGACATGAGTAATGCACTCGATGCGACCGCCGTTAAAATCGCCGTGTGGGTTAGAAGTCGTGGCATAGCAAGATACAAGAAGCACACCTCTTTGTTTCTAGTTATGGAGTTAAGCGCAACGGGCGTGCTGTATCTCGTAAGGCCCCGTTGGCGTTAGATAATGTCTCATTAACGCCTTGCGTACATACCGCTGGCAGGTCTGCGCCTCTGCCCGCTCAGGGCGTCAGCGGGAGCTTGGGAAAAAGCTCCTCGTGTCTCACATCTCCGACGTTCTCTGTGGCGGCGTCGCGCGGAGCGGAGGTTCCCTCGTTCGCCTTGAGTGTGTCGTGCCGCGCGGTTGAATCGAGATCTCGCTGTGCAGTTGCTGTCGCTGACTCTGACTCGCGGCCGGCTTTATCTGCTTCCACCCGCTGCGCTTCCGCTTGCTGCTGAAGCTGTACCTGTTGCTCCTGCTGGCGTTGAGCTTCTAATTCCTTCTGTCGCTGTGCTTCCTGTTGTTGCTGGAGCTGGGACTGCATCATTCCTTGCATGAGACCGCTCATGGCTCCTCCGGCACCACTAGCGCCTCCACCGAAGCCTCCACCTCCTGGGCTACCACCACCACCACCTGGTCTCTTGCTTCCCCCGCCTGAGCCTCCCCCTGAGCCTCCGCGACCACAGTCAGTACATCCGCCGCCACCGCTATCCGGTGCGAAAGTACCACCGTTGCCAACATTCAAAGCGCCTCCCGTACCACTTGGTGCGGAGCCGCCACCCGATGAACCGGGAGATGTGCCCCCGTTAGAGGCGTTGATGGATTGCATGTCGTCTTTGCTGAGATATCCGTCGCCCTTGCAGTGTGGGCAATCGCCGTGCCCGCCAGGGGCGGTACCATCATCGCAATGCGGACAATCACCTTCTGCGACTGTGGGTTTCGGTGAGGGTGTTGCCGCTGGCGTAGTTTGCCGGATCGGCACTCCATGAGCTGACTGTTTATTACTCTCGGAGTCAGAATCTTGAGCGTAGTCCTGCGTCTGCCCCTCCTCGGCTTGCTGCATCATCTCTTGGAATTCGTCATTGGTCATCGGCATGCAGTCGCTACCTGCACAGCGCAGGTAGGGTTTGTTTGGATGAGATGTGTTTTGATAGATGTGATATTCCTTGCCAGTTGCGCCGTCGAAGAAACGACCGAATTCAGGACCGTTTGCGCCGTAGTACTGTGATGAATTGTTGAAATAGGTGGTGCCTGGGGCCGAAGCAACGAACGTACCGTTGAATCGACCTGCGTTTACGAACACGCCGTTGCTGGCAGTGCGACTCACGAACCGTGGAGAGTTCAGCCCGCCTGTTGGGCTCTCCGCAAGCGACAAGTTTGTCGTCAGTACTATTATAACTGACGCAAAGATTGGGATTCGTGATCGAAACATGAGGCGCTCCAAGAGAAGATGTCCCCCCACTCCCGTGCTGATATGAACGCAGTAGGTAGCGCGCATGCTCTTCTGGGGTATACCTAATCGGTTATGGTGCACTCTCCGCAAGGTGTAGCGTGATTTTGAGGTTTTTTTCGCGGACTCGGGTAGGTGGTCGCCGGGTATCATAGCCCGGGAGCCCAGAGTAGGGGGATCGTTTTAGAAACGAAATGAGTTATCTTTTCGCGCGAGTAGGTTCGAATTCCTCTGCACGCTCACACGGCAGTAGGTAGAAATTATGAGTCTCTTCGATCCGGTGAGCAGTACGAATCGGGCTCAAAGCTCCCTGGGAAGACAGTGTGCACACTCGGTAATCGTTCTCTTCGGCAAACTTCTCAAAGAGATGCATTCGCATGACAGGTTCGTTTTCCTCGAACTGAACGATGGGGCGATGGGTCGTCAGAAGCCCTCTCGCGCCGTTGAGGCACTGCAGCTCGTGACCTTCGACATCGATCTTTACGAAGTCGAGGCGAGAGAGTTGAGAGAGAAGGGAATCCAGATGAATGATTTCAGCCTTCTCGATCAGACACTTCATCGATGCGGAGTCGCCTACTGTTGCGAGCGCAGGTTCAGGGATCTCCCCGAATAAGAGCGGTATTTTGAACTCGACCTCTCCGGCTGATTGATCAGATATTCCTTGTTTGAAATGTGAAACCTGAGGATATGGCTTCACCGTTTCAACGAGCGCATCGTACACCCGCCCCAGAGGCTCGAAGGCGAGTACTCGACCGTTTGGGCCCACGAGGTCGGAAAGACGTGTGGTGTACACCCCGAAGTTCGCTCCGACATCGATGGCCACACCAGCGACTGGAACGCACTTCTTAAGGAAGTGAAGCTCGGCCGACTCGTATAGGTTCCGGTTGGCCAGTTCGGTGATGACGCGACTGCGTAGCGCGTAGTAGCGCGCAAGGGAACGGCGACAGAGCACGTAAAAAAGCACCCATTTCACGACTCGACGCGCGATCTCCACTGGGCCAAGAGCTATCACATCCCGGAGCATGCAGGTTTCTCGACAAGAGAGTTAAAACTTAGAGCGCGTAACAAAAATCTCCTCTGCTACGGCCAGCTGCAAGCTCGCGGGGCTGCGTCTTCGGCTCAAAATGTGCTCAACGTGCCACAGAGGGCACGTCTCCGCGCCTTTTGAGCCTGCATCCTTGCCCCTCGACCTTTCGCGTGGCCTC
>JBIIOE010000215.1:0-2914 GCA_044337105.1 Bdellovibrionota bacterium
AGTCAATCGCGGTGAGCTCTTCGTAACCATCTCGCTTCTCAACTTTAAAGCTTCCAGCCTCCAAGCGCTTAGTCCACATGGCGTATCCATCCCTATCCCAGTAGAAGATTCGTACCCGATCTCGAGTACGGCTGAAAAACACGTACCACCCTCCCTGCATGGCGCTGCGGTGATAATCCTCTTGAATCCGGGCTGCGAGTCGATCGAATCCCACCCGCATATCGAGCACTCCGGTGTACACATACACGGCAGCGGAAGTTGTCTTAGGATCGGGCAGCATCGAGAGCCTCCAGCACTTCCTTTATCGCTGATAGTGGGGCGCGAACAGTTACGCCATCCCGTACTACTATCTCTACAAAGGTTACGGCTCCGCTATCTACTCGAACGAAACGTTCCTTCCTTTGAGCTCCCTTTCTACGCCACCGTTGGTAACCAAACTTGCTCGGGTCAATCCCATGCGCTCGGCAAAACTCCGTCGGCTTCATGCCGCTTCGCTCTTGCTGCTTGATCAGTTCGTCCCAGTTCTCCCTCATCTTATCCTCCCTCGTCGGTCAAACGATACGGGAGGCTTCTCTCATAAAGAGCTACAGGCGGGATACCTGCCGGTGGGAGGACGGACACCATCGATAGCCTCTTTAGCGACGATAAACTTCTGAATTGGAGACGGAGCCTAAAAGTGCCGAGCCTGCGGCAAGAGGTGCGCCGCTCAGACCATATGGCTTCCATTCTAGGATGCACCAGAGCAATGGGGCATCAATTTACCAGGGCCACAACCAGGTTGGTAGCACGCCGTGAGATTTGATTACCTCAATCTCAAGCGCTTCATTGAGGTAGGAGGCTGATTGCCCCGTCTTTAAGGCATCTCGAGCCGACTGCAACACTTTGACCTCTTTTGCGGTAAGTTTCGTAACCTTCAGTGCTTTGCACGCATAGAAGCTGTCATTATCAGAGACGATCATCGACACAAGGACATCGCGAATATCAGCAAGTCGCTCAGGATTTTTCTTTTGAAGAAGTTCAACCAACGTCCCCGCACCTGGCTGACCAGATCTCTCAGATCTGCCATTACCAACTGCCATGCGAAGATCCGATACAAGGGTGTTCCAGTGCTGCTCTGAAAGCGGCAAAACCTCAAGCATCTCGCCTCCTCGGTAACTAAGGTTGGAATCACCGCTCCGCACAAGTAGGCGAGCGTCATTAAAGAGCTCTATATAGGCTCCCGGACTTTTCTTGATCAGCGCATCGAATCGATAGAGAGTATTTGAGTTCGGGCTTGGCAAAGATGCAATAGTATGAAAGGTTCGAACGAGCTCGGCTTTAGCCAGGTCGCTGAGATCTCTCCCCTTAAGCACCTGCGCTGCCTGGTAACCGACCTCCTGATCAATCAAGCTTCGAACCAGAGCGCATTCGGTTTTCGGGCTCAGTTGGGAGATCTGACCCAGCGCGCGAAGCAGCGTCGGAGCATCGCCATGCGGAAAGCGCTCAGTGACTTTTTCAGCTCTTCTCCCTTCTACCCGTTGAATGAAGGCTTCGCGCAGTACGTCCTGGTTCTCTGCTAATGCTCCAATTGCACTGAGTGCATTACACACTGGATCTACAACACAGCTTCTTTGCGTCAGCGAATCTGCAAGAGAACGGATTACACTTGGGTCGTTGTCACGTGTCTCCAATGCATATGAACTGACTATCCACGATTTCAACCATTCCGCATTATGCACTTTTACCACCTGGTCGCAGTCAGCAAGCAGATCCTGTCGCAATAAGTTGCGATCAGGAGAGAGCCTTACAAGAGCGGGCATAAGAGCATAGGGTTCTACTCCTAGCATCAGAGTGTGCCGCATCGTTGCAACAACTTCCCTAGCTAGTCGGGCGTCGACGAGTTCGGCACAGGCTATCAACCCCCGAGCAAGAGTATCGAACTGGAACTGCACTTCATACTTCGGAGCCTTAGGCCCCCTTTCGGCATATTTAGCTTCACCAACCTGACGCTCGGTTGCAAACTGCATGGCACGGACGATGCGCTGGGCATCTCGCATCGAGGGAACTCCGCCCTCGCTTTCGCCAGACTGCCGAAAACGATGAAGTTGCGAAGAGCGCTTAACCGCAGAATCAAGCAACCGCGTCTGTCTATTCCGGCGCCGAAACTCAAGCTGCTCGTGCGCTGTAGGGATCGGAATTTCGAGTTCGAATCGTATCCGTCGTGCCTCACCATCACCGAACTCATTCCAGGATAGAGAAGCCTCGCGAGGACAGTGAATGCTCCGCCACCAAATATGTGGTAACGCCTCGCACATCAGCGGAATACCGCCACCTCCGCCGGAACGGGCATCGCGTTCTGAGTCAGGAACATGAAATCGACCGTCTGAGGCTCTAACAATCCTTCCTCTCAAGCACTCAGGGAGTTGACGGGTTTCATGTGAATTTGTGACATGAACGGAGATCCGATCGGGAGTTTCAAAGAGTTCGACCGTGCCTTGCGCAAATCGTCCGCTATGGGAGTAGTTAGCAACATTATCGAAAACATTCTCAAGAATCCGATGAACAGCAATGGTATTTAGCCAGGGATAGCGATTCCCGAGCGCCGTTGATATATCGGCAGAATCTCTCGATGCGGGAGTCTCTAAGAGCCCCCAATGTCCATCGAGATCGTATTTCAACGACCAGTGTCTGACAGGCTCAATCTGTGAGCCTGGGGAAGTAGTCGCTGCCGTGTTACTGTGCGCCGCATCTAACATTATCTAGCGTTATGTAATCGTGATTCTCCACTGTATACTAACGCGCATCCAAATCATTTCTCAATTACTAGAATCTTCGTGTGTCCGTCCTCTATCCGACAGGTTTCTTTTTCCAATTCATCGGCAGGAGGCTGACGGCGGTATCTTCTGAAGCGACGTTAACTCTCACGAGGACATCT
>JBIIOE010000129.1:0-9630 GCA_044337105.1 Bdellovibrionota bacterium
CGTACCCGAAACAAAAACCTCAAGTTTTTCGGGTACGTTCACGTTTACGAGCACGAGCACGTTCACGTGCTTATTTCAAAAGTGAGACTATGGGGTAGGTTTTGCCGCGCTTCCCTAGGGTATAACTGACTCAAATATTTCGAACTCTGGCGATAAACCCTCGGAATCTGGGGGCCCGCTTACCGTTCTCCAGATAATCTTCGACCGACATCACGAGTGATGCAAACGATGGGCAGCCTACGAGTTTCACTCATCCTCCCGCTAATTCCCTCAGCCACCTACCGTAATATACTTGGCTACAACACATCAGAATCGCTCTTTGCGGGTCTTCTAGAGAGTGTATCATTACCGTCATGAGTACTCCCTCCCTCTTTCTCCTTGGCTCGGGCACATGTCGTATCGACCCCGCACGGGGACAAACAAGCGCGTGTGTCATCAACGGAGCTACGACCTTCGTCATCGATCTCGGTCTTGGAACTCTCGAACGACTTGAACGCGTAGGAGCGTTCAACACTTGCACTGAATTACACATCCACATATCTCACCGACATACCGACCACCTCATCGGCCTCTTTCCTCTCCTTCAGTGTCTTGCATGGTCGGATGACTACCGACACCTTCGAATCAGCAAGGTGGTGATTCACTCCACAAAGGAGGTTCGCGAGTTAATCGAGGGAGTGCGTGCGCTGTGGGGCCCGGAAGAGACTCAACTTACCAAGGGAACTGCGCCTCGATCGAACCGCATCCTCGAGTTTGCATCAGGCCCCGATTACGAGAACTGGTCCTACAGCGTAGGGGATATGACAGTTCGATCTGTTCACTTGCCATCGAGCAACAATCACGGTGTCTCGTTCTCATTGGCTGGCAAACGTTTTGGTTTCACAGCTGATGCCACTGAGCTCAATGACTCACTGATCGATTTCGTGCGCGATAGTGAAGTCTGCGTATTTGATTTTGGCCATCTCTCGAATGTCGCCCAGGATGACGGCACCTACGTTCTCTCTCTCGATACTGTTGCCGAACTCCTGGCCAAAGCGAAACCAAAGAGGGCATGGGCGGCTCATATGTATTTACGACACCTCCAAAATAGGGCCCTCTCCGCGGAAGAACGCACCCTGGAGTCTGAACGCCTCATTGCGGCTACCGCCGAGATCGCCCGACGAAACGGGTTCACGGGCAACCTAGAGCTTGCCAAAGATTGCACGGTTCTCCTTTCCTCTCCGCAGAAGATCTCTTAAAGCGCTATGTCGCTGAGCCATCATGACGAGAAGCTCTCCTGCCGACTTCGTTGAGTTTAAGAATCGTCGTAGCGAGCGTCCCTGCATCTACCGGCTTGTTGAGATACTCCTGAAAGCCCGATGCAAAAGCTTCGTCTCGGTCGCGAGGTTCTGCGTATGCGGTGAGAGCGACCGCGGGCGTATCCCCACCTTGGTCGCGTCCAAGCGCTCTGATCTTGCGTATTAAGCTGTGCCCGTCCTCTTGGGGCATGGCGATGTCACTCACCACCACGTCAGGGCGGAATCTCTTGAAGGTTTCAAGAGCTTCTTTCGCTGAGGCCTCTGCCCGAACCTCGGCACCCTGAGTCGCAAGAAGTTGCGCGAGCGCGATGCGCGTCTTCTCCCCATCCTCTACCAGGAGAATCTTGACGTTGCCGAGGTTATGCTCATCAGACATTCCGACTAGTGGACCGTTCTGCATCCGCACTTCCCGCGCTCCAACGGATGCCGCGAGAAGAGGAAATGTAAGCGTGAAAATAGCGCCCTGACCTTCGCCTGCGCTCTCTGCCGCGATAGTGCCCTGTTGTAGTTCGACAAGGTTTTTGACTAGCGAGAGCCCTAGTCCCATACCGCCATGTATCCGTACGCTCGAAGGATCTGCCTGGCTGAAGGGCTCGAAGAGATGGGGAAGAAATTCGGGCTTTATCCCTTTGCCGGTATCTTTGAAGACTATCCGAACCTTCTGACCATCGACATCTTCCGAACACATCAGGAGGATCTCGATGGTTCCGCCCGAGGGGGTAAATTTGACAGCGTTGGTAAGTATATTTCCGAACGATTGCTTGAGCCGAGCTGGATCGGCAGAGATATAGCTACCCTCCAACTCGAAATGCTCCTCTATGCGCAGCCCACGTTGCTCTGCGTTCGGTCGAATGACTTCGATGGCAGCTCTTAAAACCTCGGCTACATCCGTCGGTTGCCGATCGATATATAGCTTACCCGTGCTGACTCGAGAGAGATCCAGGAGGTCCCCTATGAGCTGATTTTGGACCCAAACGCTCTCCTTGATAGTACGAATCCCGCTTTGCATCTTCTCGGGTGGCAGAACCCCTCTTTCCATCAACTGAGTCCATGACAAAATAGCGGAAAGAGGACTCCTCAATTCATGCGATAGGGTCGCAAGGAAGAGATCTTTGGTCTTATTGGCATTCTCAGCAGCGATTTTAGCGGCTTCCAATTGCGCGGTGCGCTCGACAACCTTCGCTTCGACCTCTGCATAAGCTCGCTGAAGTTTTTCTTTCGCGAGCTTCTCTTCCGTTATGTCAGCGTTGACGCCAAGCATTCGTTCGGGCTTCCCATCGAAACCTCGCAAAACCACGCCATTCGCTTTGAGGTAGACGATTGAGCCCGTAGTCTGTACTACCCGAAACTCGGTATCGAATATCTTTTCTCCTCGTAAGGCCGCCTCGAGCAACCCGACTGCTGCCTCTCTGTCGTCTGGATGAATACTCGTTTTCCAGGTGTCGACGGCTGTCGAAAAACGTTCCCGATCCATCCCATACAGTTCGAACATTCTATCATCCCACGAGAGTTCGTTGCGTCTGATATCCCACTCCCACACTCCGAGGTGTGCCGAGGTGAGTGCTAGATGGAGCCGTGAAGACAGGTTTCGCAGGCGTTCCTCAGCTTTGCGGAACTCAGTACTATCCCGACCTGTGAGCACAGATCCAACTATGGAACCATCCTCCATGCGGATGGGTGCATAATTATAGAGCGCGACCCAACGGTCCTCCGTATCTTTCCTGGCGAGTTTAAGCTCCACGTTAACTCCCACTTCTCCCCTCAGAGCTCGAGGAATGGGCCACTCCTCTGGCGGCACGAGCACTCCATCCATCGTCGTGGCCTCAAAGACAGTCTGGTAATCATGCAGCGCCAGAGCACACTCACTCTTCGTCTTGAATCGATGGAGGTGAGCGAAGGGCTCGTTAAAATCGATAAAAAACCCGCTCTTGTCAGTGATCACTACAGCGTCTGACATCGCCGCTAACGCGGCTTCGAGTTTTATCTCGGGGGGCATCACACGGCGAGGTTTCGACAGACGCAGAAACTGCTGAGCCAATGCGGAAAGGCCACGAGAGAGAAAAGTATCGTTAGAAGATTCTCGCTTCACGGATAACTACGGTACGCACAGCGACTGCTTATGTCACTCACGAATATGGTAGATCGTAGGAAGGAAAAGTTCTCTGCACAGTTTGATGATTTCGCGTAAAGCATGATCAGTGTCATACGCTCGTAGCGGCAGACTCACTACTCCGGGCTTATACAGAGGTGCTGATGCGATCGTCTCGAAGCACCCGATATCCAAGCTCGAGGGCCCTAGGGAAGCGCGGCAAAACCTACCCCATAGTCTCACTTTTGAAATAACCACGTGAACGTGCTCGTGCTCGTAAACGTGAACGTACCCGAAAAACTTGAGGTTTTTGTTTCGGGTACGTTTACGTTCACGTTCACGAGCACGTTCACGTGCGAGGAAACATAAGTTTTGCCTCGCTTCCTTAGGGAAGCAAGGCAACCCCCTCCCTGCTACGAAAGGGGATCTTGGTTTGCTCTCTGTCATTCCGGTACCTCCTGCTCCATCAAGAGCCTCTTGGCTCAACCTTCGCCAGCGCGCCAGATTAACGATAACCAAACAGAATCCTAACCCTTACTTTCTTGAGTAAGGACCTCCTGTACGGCATCCTCTGACCATGTCGAGATTTCGTCGACTAACCACTCAAGTGAGGTCGTACGAAGAACACTATCATCGGCTTGTGAGTTTATATGCACGACTGGCTCCGACACGCGATCACCGGCTTTCTCCTTCTTCTCATCTGCTTCTGCTTCGTGAGACAACGCCGATACTGGCGTGAGATAAAACAGAATCGCCCCTCTGGATCGGTGAAATGCGGGTATGCGCTCGCCTGTATCTCCATCTCATTAGCCCTGGCCGGGGCACTCTTCTTCAACACCGAGGAGAGCTGGAGGATGTTCATGAGCATACTCACCATGTCGATCATATTCAGCCTCAAAATAACCTTCTCTCCAGCGATGATCGCCATCGCTTTGGGTGTATGTACACTGCAGTTTCAAGCTCACGGCAGCTTTCCGCTGTTCGAAGTATGGACAGCCTTTATTCGAATCCTGACCTGGCGTCTACCAGAGGAGGTTCGTGTGGCGTACGCGACGATATCCTTCGCCTGGGCCTGCCTGGTTCTTTTGATAGGAGGAGCTACCGCCCCCAGCTCCGAGTCGAACCAGGTGGCGATGGACGGGATTACGGATCCTCTCTCCTCCTTCTCCTAGTGAAGCAAGCGGCACCTGCAGCATACCGCTAAAAGTTCCAACCGCCCTTGTTCCGGCTTCCATATCACTCGCTTCGGGGGTAATGTAACCAGTCGATGCCTGTGAAAAAAATCGGAGACGTAACAGCATGGCAACCAAAAAAGTAGCCTCGAAGAAGAAACTTGAAATCACCCTTGGCAAGGCTGTCCTCGTACAGACTAAATCTTCGTCGCACTCAATAGGGCTCGGCGATCCCAAGATAGTAGTCATCGAAGAGATGAAATTCCTCGAAGGGACGCAGGTGACGGGCAAGATCGGACACCGCCTGGAAGGAAAGAGGACCCTCATCCCATGTGACCATGTAGCGTCACTGGTCGAATTCCCCTCCGAGGAGGACCTCTGGAGTGAGCCACAAAGCAAGATGATCCGCCCTCTTGAGATCGAGGATAGAGGTCCTGTGCTGACTTTGCACGAACAAGGTGGACACGACCAAGGTGGCCTCGGGCATCGACATGGGCATTCCGGCGGTGGGCAGCACCAACACGGTCGACGTCACCACAGAAACAGGAATCGTGGCAACCGAGGTCCGAGACACGGGGATTAACAGCAACAAACGTTCGTCCTTGTCGCCTCGCTGCTAACAGGTACAATTAGTCAGTCTACACGTGGTCAATCCCATATGAAAAAACTTCTCTGCCTCCTCGCACTGTGTTGCTCCGTATCTGGGTGCGTTTACAGCAATATTCGATTTCCTCTTGATGAGGATCTTTGGAAGACAGAGCTCGGAAAGAAGGTCGGAGTAGCATCAAACCACTCGGTCTTGTGGCTCGTGGCTTGGGGAGATGCAGGGGTTAAAAAGGCTGCAGAGAATGGCGATATCACCGTCATTAACCACATGGACATGGGCATTCAAAGTTATTTTTTCGGGTTCTACACGCGACGAGATACGATCGTCTACGGCGACTGACGGTTAACGGTGCAGGGTATGCCACTTACTGAATCACCGCGCAGAGCCCTCGGGCGTGCTGCAACCGCTTGGTATCTCCTCTTTTGCTGCACAGGATGTGGCGTGATACCGCGCGGATTGCTGTACACCGATACGATTCAGCCTTTGTGCGTGGACATGCGTGGGACACCTCTCGGCCCACGCTCCGCCAGTGGCAGCTCGAAACGTTTGGAGATACCTACTACTCGGATCGACATCTCGGCCGAGTGGGACTCGCGCGCGATAGGCGACATAGCCCATGAACACGGAATGACTACCGTCTACGGCTGCGACAGTAGACGCCAATCCTTCCTCTTGGGTCTATGGCGGAAGGATGAGGTAATCATATACGGCGAGTAATCGGCGATGTTCTCTGATGACGTGCCTGCATCTAGCAACAAGATGCACTTGGTCCTGTCTGAGGAGCGCCGCGAGGGTAAAAAGCATAGGAAACCCGCTCTATCCCCCTCGCTGCCCTCACTGTCTTCTTTTTCTCCTACGGCGCAACTGAGCTACGCCAAGAGTGCGCCCGCTCAGCCTGTTAAAACACCGAAACCGCAGGATCCCCGCTCGTATTAGCGAACCTAGTACCACCGGCGTAAAAGAATTTATCAAGCGAATACCGCGACGAGCCGGGTCGAAAAGCTATCTTGTACGACCCGTCAGACTTCGTTCCGAAACGGCGCGCTCGTGGCATGAAGGAATAGCTCTTCGTGAAGGGTCGCGCACCATATTTATCGTAGGCGACAAAGGTCCACATCTGCAAACCATCGCCTTGCACGCGGATCGAACTAAATCCTTCCCCATCTGGTCGAGCTGGAGTGTATTCACCCATCTTTACGCTACCTGCATATACGACGACTTTTTGAACATCAGAGCCCTTCACTCCGAGCTCCGCGGCGAGCTGCGCACCAGGCGGTAAACCTGGCTGCCCCCATACTTGCTTCAAGTTCGTAGAGCGCAACACCATGCGCGGCGCGAATCGGGGCAGCAACATCGCCGCGCTCGACCGACCGGTGGACTCATCGACGAATTTGACCGATGGAATCTGCAGGTATTCCAGCAGTAATCCACGCTCTCCCCCGCTTGATGCGAGCGCTTGTAACGCCGCTCCGTGCATACCTTGGAGCTGCTGACCTACCTCTGTGAGGTTCGCGTCCTTGGGAATTCCGCTTGCTATGGCGTCGAAACCTCCAAGCACCAGCTCGAGCGCACCTCGGGCGGCATAGGGCACGTACTGATTGCGACTGATGAACTTCGAGAGGTCGCCACGACCCGCTCGGAAGAAGTTTTGCGCGACCTTAGCGTTGAGCTTTTCCATGCTGAGACCAGCGGGGATACCCACGGATGGAGCACCTCCCGAGACGCCGGCCTTCACACGTAAATCGAGCCCCGAAAAGAAGCCCTCATCCTGCCCCGACTGCTCTGCTGGGGGGAGTTTTTTAGGAGTCTTTGTCTCTCGGGTCGCTCCCTTCTGTCTCAAGTCAGTGTTGAGATCTTTCAGAGCGCTCGGCGCCAACGATGCTCGCTCGGACTGCGTATTTGCTTTGGCGGGCGCGGCCTTCTGCTGTTTGCTCGCCACCTGCTTGTTAGGAGAGAATTTGAACTTAATCATCTCGGGGATGAAGAAGAGCCCAACCACCAAGCCCACTACAGCGATCGTCAACCAGATGGTGCGAGACGAGATCCCCAAGAAGCGACTATCCTGAAAATTTGCCATTGAGCCCTTTACGTCAAAATACGCTAGACGCAGACCAGTCCGTAGCGCGTACGGATTAACGCGCTCCCCGAATGGACGCACCCGAGCAGAGAAAGTAAGAAACGAACCATCTCCTCGAGAGATATGGTCCGATCCTATGCTTTCTGTGACATGGTAAACGCGGTTTTTCTACTAATCAAACCCGCCAAACCAGGAATCAGGCAGTTAGGCCATTGAGTAAGAGATAGTCCAAGGGGCTAGATCAGAAAACGACAGCCTTTTCGCTGCCTACTACCGAACGCCCTGCCAGATCTGGCGAACATCTCCGTCCAAGCGCGCGCCGACTTGGCTGATGACCTGACGCGCAAGGAAACATGCTCGGTGCGCCGCATCGTACGGCTTGAGTCCGTGTGAGATACCATAGAGGAAGGCACCTGCGAACATATCTCCAGCGCCAGTGAGGTCGCGCGGCTCGCATGGGAAGGCAGGAACGTGAATCGCCTCACCCTCCCACCACAGGAACGCACCTCGCGCCCCTGCGGTGATAACAACGTGAGGGAATCGCTCCTTAAGGACTTTCCCAGCCTCCTCTACGGATGATGTATTCGCGAGAGCCTTGGATTCCTCTTCGTTACAGAACACCAAATGCGCACTTTCGAGTGCCTCGTGCAGGTGCTCACCGAAAGCATTGACGACCCAAGCCTCAGAGCAAGTCACCGCAACCTTGGTATCGGATTCACGAGCGACTCGAATCGACTCCTTGATGGCAGCTCGCCCTTCGTCGGAGTTGGAGAACACATAGCCTTCGACGAAGAGCCACTTCGATTCAGCGATTGTAGGCGCGTGGATATGCTCTGCTGCCAAGCCGGTCGATGCACCGAGGGACGTGCGCATGGTGCGCTCTGCATCCGGTGTCACAAGCACTACGCACGTTCCCGTCGCTGCTTGCGGTATAAGCTCGGCCGGAACACGCATGCCGAGCGCACTACACTCATTGCGATAAAACGCCCCGTAATAATCGTCACCCAGACGGCAACAAATAGCGCTCTTACCACCGAGCTGGGCGATCGCTATGAGCGAGTTCGCCACGGAGCCTCCACTGCGCATAATCGGGGTCTTGGCACGCACATGCTCCAACAGCCGCTCCTGTTCGGCGGTATCTACAAGCCTCATCGTTCCCTTTTCGAAGCCCAGTGGCGCAAAATCCTCATGTGAAACATCGGCAAAGATATCGACGATCGCGTTGCAAACACCAGCTACATCAAGAGACTTCATAGTACTTCCTTTTATATTCGCTACGAACGGGCCCTCTATCGAGCGACTCTTCGCACATCTGCGTCTTTAACAAGCGGCCAACAGCCTACACCGAAATACAAAAAAGATCTAATGGGCACAGCTAACTATCCCCCCGGTGTAGTCATCCGAGCGCACGGCTTGACTAGTTCAATAAAACCCAAGACGCTAACGCCGAGACCCGCTCTTTTCCATCTGGTGCAAACTCGCGTCCCGCATCAAACGGGACGCCAGCTCAAGCACCTCCATACGCGTGTGTTTTGCTCCACTAACGACCTCGATGTGGCACGGGCCCGTGCAACGAGTTGGGTAGTGGAAGAAACGGTTTTTTCACGCCCTTCCCCCGGAAAGTTTTCGGGATAGGCCTTGAAACGAGGATTTATTGAATGGCTAAGAGAAAGAGCAGCCCTAAAGAGACGGCTGGGGTTGACGAGACAGGGACGCCTGATGATGTTGAGCGGCCCAAAAGTGGGCCAGCTGACTTCGTGGAATCGTTTAAGGTGTTTCTGAGGAACCCAGAGACACCCACATTTGAATCCGCCGCACAGGCAATTCAGCGGTGGCAGGCGGCTCGTCGCAAGTACCTGAGAGAGACGGCAGAAGACAGGAGATACTCCAAAACTCAAACCGAGGAGATGCTGGAGAATGACGATGTCTTTTGGTTAGTCGAACAACCCGCTTTCAGAGCCCAATTGAAGCAGGCATTCGAGGATTTTAGTCAGAATCCCCGGATCTCTCAGCCAAGTAAGCGACAGCCAGGTAAACGATAGCCAGGTACACGATAGCCAGGCAAAAGACGCTAAGAATGCCTTGGTTTTACGTGCCGCCCGAGAAGACTTCTTTTCGGGCGGCCGTTTTTTCTTTTCCACTACCTATCATTTTTGGGTCATCGCGGAATCGAGTGGGTAGGACTCGGTATTATCCCGACGTGAACGTGCTCGTGCACGTAAACGTGAACGTACCCGGAGGAGGAGTCACACTGGCTGAAGGCATAGCTTGGAAAGCATGGCTCCAATCCTTGTCAGCAAAAGCTTCCCGGCACCTTCGGCAATGTTGAGCACTATCGAGAAAGATGCGCGCTTGAACTGGTCCACGAGTTCCCCGTTTCCTCTAGG
>JBIIOE010000130.1:0-9602 GCA_044337105.1 Bdellovibrionota bacterium
GACCCGGGGTCCAGGGCTCTCCCTGGCCGTAATCCAAATCTTGGCTTAGCCAAGTTTGGACAGCAACGACCCGGGGTCCAGGGCTCTCCCTGGCCGTAATCCAAATCTTGGCTTAGCCAAGTTTGGATAGGAACCACATGGTGGGCCAGGGTAGACTCGAACTACCGACCTCACGCTTATCAGGCGTGTACTCTAACCAGCTGAGCTACTGGCCCCTCAGCGCTGTGAGACCGGCAAAATAGATGTAACCACACGGTGTGTCAAGGGTAGCTGAGTGTGTTTGGAGAGGCATAATGAGCGAGGCTCTTCCGGGTTTGATTGGGGATGAAGCCGGTATCACTGAAAGTCAGCTACGATCTGGTACACAAAAAGAGTACTCGAGGCTCCTAGGGGGAATACTTACAAAGAGTCTGGTGAGCGAAATGGGCATAACAAATTGGTTTCACTGGACTTACCTCCTCTTCCTACTCTCAACCCTCTCGATAGCGATCCGTTCACAAAGAGAGCAGCGAGGGCGGCGAGGGGGAAAATGGACCCCATCTCCGTACTGTAGATAGCTTAGGAGGTCGTTTACAGGAGACAGGAGTAGCGCAATCGATTTGCTCTAGGGGTCCTATATTTCTTCCCTTTCTTCCCCTCTCTTCCCATCTCGCCGCTCTCTTTGTAGCTCTATTCCTATCGCATGGACTCGGCTGGCCTATTGTCGTGTGGCCCCAAAGAGAGCAGCGAGAACAACGACAGGGAAGGGAATAGGCAACCGGTGCCCTTCCTGAACCACTCGTGCATCTTCCCGGAAATCCAGAATCGGCACTCGCTCCCCCGCTCAAGGATCTTGCGCAACTAACCGACCCTATTAATAATGAAAGTGTAGTGCAGTTGTAGAGCAGCTAAACCCTCGGACTCGTAAAGTGCTATGGGCCCGGTACTACTACTTAATTCATCCTACGAACCTCTACGCGTCATCTCGTGGCAGAACGCTGTGGGCATGTTCTTCCTCGGCAAAGTCGAAATAGTCGAGGAGTATGATCACCATATCCGGTCTGTCTCTGTCGCGATTAAGGCCCCGGCCGTCGTGCGTCTGCTGCGATTTTTTCGGGTCGGCCGTCGCTCTCCCTCCCTCTCGCGTCTCAACGTATTAGCCAGGGACAACTTTACATGTCAGTATTGCGGGAGCGAGATGTCGGCCAAGGATGCAACCTTGGATCACGTCATACCCCGCAGCCAGGGAGGAAGGACGACCTGGGAAAACATTGTCTGTGCCTGCGGGACATGTAACCGTAGAAAAGGTGGCAGAACCCCGAAAGAGGCGCACATGAAGCTGCTCTCGAAGCCGTGTAAACCTCAGTGGCTGCCGGTATTGAATACGAAGTTCAATGGAAAAATCCCCCAATCCTGGCTCATTTTCCTCGACCCATTTGCTAAGTCGGAACTCAGTTGAAGATGGGCTGCGTGCGCTCGCAACGCGCGAACCGCTACGAACCCTCGTCGAGGCCCTCTCACCTGCACAGCTCTACCTGGTGGGCGGTACCGTCCGCGATGCCTTTCTCGATCGACACGATACCGATCTCGATGTCGCCACCGACCTGGAAGCCGAAACGATCCGCCAACGGTGCGTTGCTCGCGGTATCCGTACAATCGATACCGGAATCCAACACGGGACAGTACTCGCCGTTGTGCACGACCAGCACATCGAGATCACCACATTCAGGCATCCAAGCACCCGTGAGCAACAACACAGCGCGCACGACATTCACACGGATCTCTCGGGGCGAGACTTTACGATCAACGCACTCGCGTTCGACCTCGCTGCAGGCACGATAATCGACCCCTTCGATGGGGTTGGAGATATCTCACGCGGGATCGTGCGCGCGGTCGAAGATCCGGCAGCGCGATTGAGCGAAGATCCATTACGTATCCTGCGTATGGTCCGCTTCGGAGCAGCGCAGCAACGTGAGGTAGATCCAACGACCTTTGCTGCGGGACAAAACTTGGTCGAGCGACTCAAAGCAGTAAGCGTCGAGCGTATCAAGAGCGAGCTGGACGAAATCCTCATGAGCACCGCACCGCACCTCGGAATTCGTATGCTTCTCGATCTGGGTGCCCTTCCCTACACAATTCCAGAGCTACTTCCTGCGGTGGGATTCGAGCAGAACCGTTTTCACATCCACGATGTGTTCGAGCACACATTATGGGTGCTCGAGCGAACATCTCCCGACCTTATTTTGCGCTGGTCTGCGGTGTTTCACGACATCGGAAAACCACACACACTCTCAGTGGACAGCGCTGGGAATCGGCATTTCTATCAACACGAAGTGGTAAGTGAGACGCAGAGCCGCACCCGTATGCATGCTCTGCGATTCTCTCGCGACGATACCGACCGGATCTCCTCGATCGTGAGACATCACATGCGCCCGCTCGATTGCGGTGCAGCCGGTGTGCGAAGACTGATACGCGATCTAGGCGATGAACTTCCTCGCTGGCGCGCGTTCAAAGTGGCCGACTCCCCACCAACGATGCCAGATGCTGAGTTCAAGCAACTCGCTGATGGATTTGATATCTTGCTTGGCGTCGAGAATGCCCGCCGTACACTCCCCTCATACGGTAAGCTTGCAGTTTCCGGCGCAGATATCATCGCGCTCGGCGTTTCACCCGGACCAGCGATAGGACGAATACTGAAGGAGCTCGAAGAGCTTGTGATCGAAGACCCGAATCGTAATGAGCGGGAGAGCCTCCTTGAAGAAGCTAAGCGGCGACTAGGGCCTGCACACGGGTAAGCGCAGCGGAAGTTGATCCCATCAACGCACCCCGACCAACACCAGCTATTCCTCGGAAAGCTGCGCGAGTACGCCACTAGCTACTCACTCGGCCGGACGACTCTCTTCGATCCGACCGTGCCGCACTATAAAACGCTTGACCTGGCGTACGGCTATCCTATCGCGATCAAAGGTGACGACTCCTGCGGCACCATCGAACGATACTGTCGACAATTTCTTACTGACTGTAGCAACACCTTCGTCCTCACTTTCATCGAGCGCCTTGGCGAGCGCGAGCACCGCATCGTACGCCGTGTCTGAACCAAGACCAGGCTCGACGTTGTACGTTGCCTGAAACGTGCTGATAAAGGATCCTCTCGGACCAGCGAAGTTTGCGAACTCCGTACCATCGAGGGAGCCGCTTGCGCTCTCGACCGCTGCTGGATCTAGCAAGGTAGAGAATTTGGGGCCTGTGTATCCCAAGCGCTTCAACTGTTTACCAATGACCCCGATTCGACTGAAATGAGACAAGAACATCCCGTCTGGTTTCGTGGCTAGAGCTCGGACGAGCATAGTTTGAAAGTCGTTGGCGTCAGAGAGCGGAGACTCCCGCGAGACAACGACTCCACCAAGCCTTGTGAATTCGCTGGCGAACGCCTCGCCTTGAGCCGTATCCCACGGCTGCTGGCTAGCGAGAACAGCCACCCTTCTCCAGCCCGCTTTAAACGCCTCTCGAGCCATGTACTCGGTCGCGTGGCGATCGACTCCGCGCACATTGAAAATATTCGCGCCTGCACTCGAGAACTCACTCACGCCAATCGTCGGTGAGATAACAATCACCTGGTCTGCTGCCGCTATCGGGGCGAGAGCAATCGCTGCCCCCGTTCCTGCAGGGCCGATCAACCACTTCACGTTACGTTGCCTCAGACTTCGGTACGCCGTGACAGCATGCCCACCGCTGTGGGCTTCACGTGTATCCTCTACAAGGAGCTGAAGCTTCCGTCCATGCACGCCTCCACGACCATTCACTTCGGCGATCGCCAACTCCACCCCGCGGACGGTCGCCGTGCCCATAACAGCCCACTCATCTGATATCGAGGTGAGAACGCCGATCGTGATCGTTTCGTCGACCGCTTGGCTACTGTGCGGCGTGGCGAACATCACGACAAACAGCACACATACAAGGAACGCTCGCAAGGGAAGCGCGGCACAACTCCTCTCTGCCACGGAAGCGGTTCTTGAGTGGCTCTTCAATTTTAACAACGGGATAAGTTCCGACGCGCTTCGCAAAGTATATTTCATGGTGGCGGAGCATTAGACACTGTAACAAGGAGCGAGTCACGCACGTTTTCCTCACCGCTACACCTCGCGCAACGGAGCGAGCATACTACAATCGCGTTTGTTTTCAAAAGCTTAGAGCATTTGACCCGCCTCGAAGCACCGACTATCATTCATCAGATGTCCGTTCGAAAGCTTCTCTCACCTCAAGTTATAATCGGCTTCATTGCCACAGTCGTTGGCCTGATAGCGTTCAATGTCACTCGCCCTGGACTTCAGAGCGAGCGGCAAGCCGCCTTCGACACGTGGTACTCCGGCGCCCTCCCCTCCCTGGAAAGCAGCTCAGATGCCACATTGGCGACCCGTAAGCTTACCGTCAAAGTCCGCATGACCGGAGCGCTGGGCAACACGCCAGCAAGCGAATGGACACTACCGATTCAAAACCTCGGCAATACCGAGGATCGAACTCGCATGACGCGCGTGCTCCAACTCATCAGTGAATCACAGGCCTTCGGCTTAACGCCGCCCAGAGATCTAGGCGAAAAGACCGGCAACCTCTTCCTCTCAATAGCAGACGGAGATCAACGTTTCGATACAGTCGTCGCCGCCCAGGACGTCGAGAAGGATATCCGCTTGCAAAACCTGATAAAGCTTCTAGAGGTGTTCAGCGCTCAGCCTACGGTACCTGCAATTGACCCCACGCGACTATAGGAAGCACTCTCATGAAAACCCGTGACGAAGCTCTGGCCCTACTCAACGAGTATACTAAGTCTCAGAGTCTTATTAATCACGCCTTGAGCGTGGAAGCATGCATGCTCTGGTATGCCTCGACCTTGGCAACAACTCGGGGCGAAGCTATCGATGCCCTGCTGTGGGGCATTACAGGGCTTTTACACGACTTCGATTACGAAATGTTTCCCGAGCCCGTAAGCCCGGATGGACACCCGTTCAAGGGCAATTCAATCCTCGCGGACGCTGGATACCCAGAAGAGATGCGCACCGCGATCATGGGACACGCGCATTATACCAATACGCCGCGCGAGACACTTTTGGCGAAAATGCTCTTCGCTGTTGACGAGCTTTCTGGACTCATCACGGCGAGTGTTCTCGTGCGACCTGATAAGTCGATCCACAACCTCGAAGTAAAGTCGGTCGTGAAGAAGTTCAAAGACAAGGCCTTTGCCCGTGGGTGCAATCGTGACGACATTCGCTTGGGTGCCGAAGAGATCGGCATCCCACTCGAACAGCACATAGCAAACTGCATCGAAGCGATGAAGCCCCTCTCAATGCAGCTCTTTGGGGTTTAGCAGGTTGCGGGAGAAGCCTCGCTGCTAAGCGAGGCTCTACCTACTTACCCGGTACCACGTTTACCAAGCGCGGAATCTTGGTACCTACGTTGAAAACAGTTATGAAGCGCTCTCCCTCTCCTACCGCGTACTGAGTGGAAGCCATCGCCTCGATCACCTTCACCCTGAGGTCCTGCTCGCTGATAGCTGGAGGAACTTCAATCGTTGCACGTTTCTTACCACCGACCTGAATGACCACAGTCACGAGGTCATCCTGAATCAATGCCGGATCGTACTCGGGCCATGCGACAAGACTTGCCGGCGCGTGATGCTCAAGCCGCTCCCACATCTCTTCAGCGAGATGCGGCGCAAACGGCGCAAGTATCAGGGTAAGCTTCTCGAGGGTGTCACGCGATACAGGTTTATCCCCGATCGTGTTGAGCAACTCCATCATCGTCGAGATCGGAGTGTTGAGCCTCAAATGCTCAATGTCATCGCCGATCTTGTGGATCGCTTTGTTGAGCGCTCGCTTGACCTCTACGGGCTCAGCATCCGCAGCAACCACATCTCGGACTCCGCTGTCTTTGTTTGCTGTGACGAACGCCCACGCACGCTTCAGGAACCGGTAGTTCCCCATGATAGCCTTCGAGTCCCACGGACGCCCCGCTTCCAGCGGTCCCATGAACATGAGGTAGGTGCGCAGAGTATCCGCGCCATACTGCTCTATGACCTCATCGGGATTGATCACGTTCTTTAGAGACTTCGACATCTTGGCGATGATTCGCTCAAGCTGCTCTCCGCTCTGGATGTGGCGGAAGGTGCCATCAGCCTCTTCCCTCACCTGGTCAGTGGCAACGAGCGCACCGCGCTTGTCCTTGTAAGCATGCGCCTGGATCATGCCCTGATTGAAGAGCCTCTTAAACGGCTCTCGGGTCGAGACGTATCCGAGATCAAAGAGCACCTTGTGCCAGAAACGCGAATACAGAAGGTGGAGCACCGCGTGCTCCGCTCCTCCCACGTAGAGATCAACCGGCATCCAACGCTTTTCCAGTTCAGGATCCCACCCCTGCCTAGCGTTACGAGGATCGATGAAGCGTAGGTAGTACCAGCACGAACCTGCCCACTGTGGCATAGTGTTCGTTTCCCGCGTTCCCTTCTTTCCGGTCTTGGCATCAACTACCTGCAGCCAATCAGTGGCCTTAGCCAAAGGAGACTCGCCCCCGTCCGAAGGCTTGTAGTCCTCTACCTGCGGCAGAATGAGCGGCAAATCGTCTTCGGAGACCGCTGTGGAGGTGCCATCCTCCCAATGCACAACAGGAATCGGCTCACCCCAGTAGCGCTGACGCGAGAAGAGCCAGTCGCGTAGTTTGTAGTTCACTACCCTCTTACCAGCGGAGCGGCCTTCAAGCCACGCTGTGATCTTTTCCGCAGCCTCGGAGTTAGGGCGCCCTGTAAGCTCCAGCTTTCTGAAGACGGAACTCTCGGACGGCAACATAGCTCCTGATTCCGTCCAGGCAACCTCGCCCTCCCGCACTGCGGCGCTACGCTCGTCGTTCTCAAGCGACGGAACTATCACGGGGCGGATCGGTATGTTGAGTAATCGCGCAAATTCGAAATCACGGGCATCGTGCGCTGGAACACCCATGACGGCACCAGTACCGTACGAAATCAGCACGTAGTCTCCGACGTAGACGGGGACCTCTTCCCCGTTAATGGGATTAACGACGTGTCCGCCTGTGAAGACACCGGTCTTCTTGCGATTCTCGAAGGTACGATCGAAATCGCTCATCCGAGCAGCCTGCTCCCGATACTCTACTACCTTAGCTCTGTAAGCGTCGGTGGTGAAAAGATCAACGAGCGGATGCTCGGGAGCAACAACGAAGAAGGTGACTCCAAAGAGAGTGTCTGGCCGAGTGGTAAATGCTACGATGCTCTCATCGGAGCCAGCCACCTTGAAGGTTATCTCTGTGCCGGTTTTACGACCGATCCAATTACGCTGCTGCTCCTTGATAGCTTCCGGCCAGTTAATGTCTTCGAGCTCCGAGATCAAGCGTTCGGAATACTTCGTGATACGCAACATCCACTGCTTCATCGGCTTACGGACAACATCGTGTCCACCACGCTCCGATTTGCCGTCGATCACCTCCTCATTGGCCAACACCGTGCCGAGCGCCGGGCACCAGTTCACCATCGCATCGGCGTAGTATGCCAATCTATGTTCTGCCTGGTATGCGAGCACTGCAGCTTCCCCCTGAGCTGTAACCTCAGCAGGGATTGGAAGCTCCTCGATCGGGCGCGCCTTCTGCTGGGCGTCGTCGAACCATGAGTTATAGATCTTAAGAAAGATCCACTGCGTCCAGTGGTAGTAATCAGAATTACAGGTGGCGACCTCTCGATCCCAATCGTAGGAGAAACCGATCTTCTTCATCTGGTCGACGAAGGTCTGACAGTTCTGGCTAGTGATGATCGAGGGATGCTCTCCCGTATTAACGGCGTGCTGCTCGGCCGGAAGACCGAATGCGTCGAACCCCATCGGATGCAGCACATCACAGCCCCGCATGCGCTTGTAGCGCGCGTAGATGTCGGTCCCCGTATAGCCCAGAGGGTGCCCGATGTGCAGCCCCGCCCCTGATGGATACGGGAACATATCGAGTACGTACACCTTCTCGCGACCGCGATCGGTCGTTTTAAAGCTCTTATTGGTATCCCAATATGATTGCCACTTGGATTCGATAGAATGCGGATCGTACTCAGCCACGACAAACCTCGACGCGATAGGCGTTCAGCTACCCTGCTTTTAGGGCCCTAAAAACAGTAACATACCTGTTTCTCACCCTCTCGCCCCGCAGTCAATCGCCGTACCGGAATCCTCTTTTCGGGAAGCCCTTCCCCTACCCCTCAAAAACCGAAATTATGACCTTCTTCGGGTTCCAGCAGCCGGTAGCTTTACTTCCGTGTCATTTTTCGATACTTATCGTCCTCGCTGATTCACACAGCATGCGGAGTCGTAGTTCAGTTGGTTAGAACGCTCGCCTGTCACGTGAGAGGTCGCGGGTTCGAGTCCCGTCGACTCCGCCATTTGGACCTTTAGGTCCAAATCTCGCAATCCTACGTTAATCGAAATCGCGAACTTTCGCGTGACCTTGGTCACGTGAGAGGAGGCGCGCTTTGGCTCTTTAGAGCCAAAGAATAGAGCGCCTAACACCACTAGTGGAAAAGGCGAACCAGTGAGCGTTTTCCTCCGCACAGGTTCGAGTCCCGTCGACTCCGCCACATTTGCCCTTCAGGGCAAATGGTCCTGATACCAACGTAAATCGACGATCGATTTTCTTGGCAGTAAGCCAAGCTTTAACAATCAGGTCTTTTATGCCCCCAATCACCTCTTTAGATTTGCCTTACTAACGCTGCGCATCAAAATCTCCGAGATGACCTTCGAGCACATAGTTAAACATCGGCTGATGCAATCCCCGGCCCCGATCCTTATAGCCCAGAGAATTCGGGTGGAATAAAGCTTCGGAACTATAATGCAGGATTCGAAATCCTGATGGTGTCGAATAAAGCGCACGTTCGTGGCTATGGTGGCCGTCGTTGAGGGCCCTATAGGACCGCTCTATCGAGTAACAATGTAGTATGGAGTTATCTGCCTCTTTGAGGTAGCGGCTAAGCTTTTCTACTAAGGGCGAATCTCTAAGTTTTTGGAATTCATTTTTCAACTCGTCTACCTTCAGCTGAAAAGCCGGCTCTTTCCACCATGCATTCGGGCCCTTGAAAGCGCAGCTATTGGCGCTGACTTTAAATGTCATGTCATCAAGCTCGTGGAAGGGGATACTGAACAAGTGATCCCCAAAGGTTGCATGGACCCTGAGGCTATTGATTCCTGACACTGCGGCGGATGCAGCAACCTAATCATTCTGAAATGGGCTGGCGCTCCTGTTAAGTCCGCCCATCTCACGGCCTGATTTGAGTGTCGCAGTGAGATGCACTTTTATAGCGACAGGTTTTTACAAGGTTATTTGTAAGGATCTGGAGCTACGTTTGTTCGTAACCAGTTCGCAAAAAATGATGCGGCCAGGGGTCGATAGCAACGGCTATCCGATGTCTATGGCCCTCTGGGGGCATAAGTGGAGTTGTCTATGATCTTCCCGGATAGAAGGACTCCAGCATCTATCGACAACCTGGGGTCTGTAACTTAAAGTGTGTATGGGAAGGTAAGGAGCCGTCCCGACCGGGGCCCGATCAAAGGGGCCCGTGGAGGGAGGGACGGTGGATCCGGAACCCTGGATGC
>JBIIOE010000223.1:0-2877 GCA_044337105.1 Bdellovibrionota bacterium
TAATCCCTGGGAGTGGCTCTCAGATGTCCTCGTGAGAGTTAACGTCGCTTCAGAAGATACCGCCGTCAGCCTCCTGCCGATGAATTGGAAAAAGAAACCTGTCGGATAGAGGACGGACACAAAAGTGATCGTTACGAGCCCGATCTCAACAAAACGTTTCAGGAATTTGGAGCACACTACACCACCACAATCTTTCCTGTCAGAGCGAGGAAGCCACGCGATAAAGCGAAAGTCGAGCAGGCGGTGCAGCAGGTTGAGCGAGACATCTTAGCCCCGTTGAGAAACAGACGATTTATATCATTAGAGGAACTTAACGTTGCCATAGCTGAATTGCTCGAGCAGCTAAACTCTCGAACAATAAAGGACTACGGCATGTCTCGTCGGGAGCTCTTTACCTCAGCTGAAAAGGAGGCACTAAAGCCTCTTCCGGCACTTCCTTTTGTCGTTGCCTCATGGAAGCGTGCCCGAGTCGGGATGGATTATCACATCGAGTTTCAGAGACATCGCTATTCGGTTCCCTATCACCTCGCGCGCAAGGAGGTAATGATAAAGAGCACCGAAAAACTCGTTGAAGTGTTTTGTGACAACGAGCGTGTTGCATCCCATCGGCGATCCCATAAACCCTATGAATTCAGTACGATTGAAGCGCACATGCCCCCGCAGCATCTCGCAGTGAGGAGCTGGACAGAGGAGAACTTTGTCGGCTGGTCAAAGACTGTAGGCGAGCAGATGCAGCTACTCGTGCGACGTATACTCGAGACCCCGTGTTTTAGACAGCAAAGCTACCGCTCTATTTTGGGAATACAGCGCGTATCAGCAAAAGCGGGTAAGTCTTTCGCAGAGGCAGCAGCAACACGCGCAAACGAGCGCGGTATTGCATCAGCACGCGTCTTTAAACAGATCCTCGAAGTCCTCGTTGGGAAACACCTTGAAGTGTCAGCAGTAAAAGACGCTATCGATATATGTCATCCCCACGACAACATTCGGGGAGCTTCCTATTACCACTAACAATACCAGGAGAAGAACACTATATTACCTAAAACCACCCTTGAACGACTGCAGAGCTTCAAGCTCTCCGGCTTTGTTGATGCTTTGATAACGCAGATGAGCGGGACTCAGTATCAGGACCTCTCGTTCGAAGATAGGCTGACGCTCCTAATAGACTCTGAGTACACTAGGCGTCTCGATGCCCGTACGAGGCGTATGCTCAAAGATGCCAAGCTGCCAAACTCTGCAACGATAGAGGAGCTCGACTTTTCGATTCAGCGCGGGTTGCAAAAGTGCACGTAATCAAAAGTTCGGCACCGAAAATCAAAATGTTCGGCATGTAGCAGAGGGTGTCAGCACCCGATGATTTTCCTGAAGTATCTCCCCTGAAAAAATTAGTCAAGAACAAGCGGAGCGAAGCGACGGTTCTTTCTGCTCTGGAGTAAAGGGAGATGTTCTCTTCCTCATAGACTCCCCGGTAAGTTCAACGCGGATGGAGTCGTGAACGATCCTATCGAGAATAGCATCAGCAAGCGTTGGGTCTTGGATCTGAGAATGCCAGTCCGCTACCGGTAGCTGAGAGATCATCAGACAGGACGCTTTACGATATCGGTCATCAAAGAGGTCCAGGAACTCCCGAGCATGAGATGGCGCAAGCGGCTCTCGAAGCCATTCGTCGATAACGAGTAGATGAAGCTTAGCGAGCTGAATTTTGAGTTTGTGATAAGTTCCCTGCGACCGTGCCATGAGAATGTCCGCCAGCAGGTCATGTGCCCGGATGTACTTGACCGACATACTCTTCCTGCAGACGTTGGTTGCCACTGCAGATGCTATGAATGTCTTACCGCTACCAGTGGGTCCGGTGAGGATGAGATGATGTGCTCGTTTGAGCCAGTCGCCGGCAGCAAGCTCAAGAAACCTAGTGCGTGACAACCCGCGGGTAATAGAGAAATCAACTTGGTCGATAGTGGCTTGGGTCAAGAGCTCTGCTGCTTTTAGCTTCCTCGCAATCCGGTCTGAAGTTCGTCGAGTAAACTCAGCCTCAATAAGCAAGGAAAGTCGCTCCTCAAACGAGAGGTCCCGGTATGCCTGACTTTCACGCTGCTGAAAGAGGGCTGCGATGAACCCCGGAACATGGAAAGAGCGAAGTTTAGCAAGTGTATCTGCATTTATCATGTTGTTCTCCTTATAGGTTTAATGAAAATAGGTGCGACCTCGGAGGTTTGAGTGCTCCAGAGGTTGCTGCTCATCTGGTTGTGGAGTTGCTGCAACAGCAAGAATTCGTGCGATCGCCCGATAGCCAGCGAGAAGCCGCTCATTTGCTACCCTGCATGCTTTCTCGAGCTCTTGTGTCCCCTTTGTCTCTCCCAGTCGCTTAATGCCTTGAATGGTGCGATAGCCGTACTCCTCGCGTAAGCGTGAAGCGAGGATTCTCTCGACCTGCTTTTCGGTCTCCGGTCCTACCGACCGTGCCCACCGGCGGAAGTACTCAGCGGTGCGTTGCACCACTGCAACATGGTTAGGCGGCATGTGCGCAGGGTCGGTTATATGGGAATGAAGGTGCGCATTCGAACGGATGTGGATCGCTACTTTTAGGTTGTTATATAAAATTTCAACCGTTTTCTCACTTACTCGTACTAATACTTCCTCTCCAACGAGTTGGTATGGAACCGAGTAGTAGCGTTTCCCGACTGCTACGTGGTAATCGAGGCTCACTTTTGCGCTTTTCCAGGTTGCAAATGAGTATCCAACTGCAGGAAGGGCACGAAGTGTTGCTTTTTCAAACTTATCAAATCGGATCTTGGGAGACTCCCCGTAGTCCCTCAGGGTTCGGTTATTGAGAGCTTCCAGCAGAGGTGCCATTGCTTCATTAGCTTCAGCAACCGAGTG
>JBIIOE010000131.1:0-9583 GCA_044337105.1 Bdellovibrionota bacterium
GTCTTCGGCTCAAAATGTGCTCAACGTGCCACAGAGGGCACGTCTCCGCGCCTTTTGAGCCTGCATCCTTGCCCCTCGACCTTTCGCGTGGCCTCGCGACGAGGATATTTTTGTTACGCGCTCTAAAAAGAATAGGAGATATGCGACGCGAATGAGGTGCTTCATGCGCGAATTGTTAGCTCCGATTTCATAGCAGAGCAAGGCCTACGAACGCACCTCACTAAAGCACAACCTGCTCCGTTTTGCTGTAAGAGACACGTCTTCGCAGTCCAAGATCACAGGCAAGATAACGAAGACATCCCATTGCCTTCCATTCACCGTGGCCATCGGATATCTTCCCTTGAGAGTCACGCCCCGCGTCGTTACCACCTCACCAAAAAGGTCCGCATGGAACCATCCGACGAAAAGCTCTTCGAGATTAATCGCTTAACTCAGGATTCCTGGCAGATGTTCCGCATGCTCGGTGAATTGGCGATAGGGTTCGACCGGTTAAAGACCCTCCCTGCCCTCGTCACCGTGTTCGGAAGCGCTCGCACACCTATCACTGACCGGTACTACGCGCAGGCCCAAGAGCTCGGAAAGATGCTCGCTGAGCAAGGATACGGTGTGATAACGGGTGGCGGTTCGGGAATCATGGAGGCAGCCAACCGGGGAGCATATGAGGCTAACGGCGTCAGCGTTGGCGCAAACATAGGTCTTCCGCAGGAGCAGATCCCGAACAAGTTTCAGACCCACGCCCTGCAGTACGAATACTTTCACACGCGCAAGCTGATCTTGATCAAGTACAGCGTCGCATTCGTCGTATTCCCTGGCGGATTCGGAACACTCGATGAACTCTCTGAAGTACTGACCCTGATCCAGACCCAAAAAATCCGCCCATTCCCGGTGTATCTGGTGAATTCGAGCTATTGGCAAGGACTCGTAACCTGGTTCAGAGATACCTTAGCGAGCCAGGGGGCTATCGAGTCCGATGACCTCAGTTTATTCAAGGTAACCGACGACCTGTGCTCGATCCCGCTTGAAATACGCAAATACTACTCACCCGAATTCGATAGCCAGGGCTTTAAGATTCCTACATTGAAGGACCGCAAGAAAGCCCTCGGCGCTCTTTGATGGGCTCGCGATGAGCCTATTAAAGATGCCCGCTTCAGCAAAGGTCGATCGCTAGCCTAAGGAAGCAAGGCAAAACCCCTCCCTGCGGTAGTTCATATTGCGCTCACGCCAACAACAGAGATATGAAAAGAGGGTATTTATTTTTGAATATAGGTGACCTGAATGACCTTCGAACTCAAGCCCCTTCCCTATCCCTCCGACGCCCTCGAGCCCACGATCGACGCGCGAACCATGGAGATTCACCATGACAAGCATCATGCCACCTATGTGACGAACCTCAACAATGCACTCAAGGACCATGCTGACCTGGCTAGCAGAAGCCTGGATCAGCTCCTCTCCAAGCTTGACGAGGTGCCCGAGGCGATTCGCACAATGGTCCGTAACAACGGCGGAGGACACTGGAACCATCAGATGTTCTGGACCTTGATGACCCCCGGTGGAAGCGACAAGCCAACCGGCGAGCTTGCCAAAGCGATAGATGCGGCGTTCGGGAACCTCGATGAGTTCAAAGCAAAGTTTAAGACTGCCGCCCTGGGTCGTTTTGGCTCAGGTTGGGCGTGGGTTATCGCCAATCAGGACGGAACTTTGTCGATCACTTCGACCCCGAACCAAGACAACCCTCTCATGGAAGGAAAGTATGCGATCCTCGGCCTCGATGTCTGGGAGCATGCATACTACCTGCACTATCAGAACCGCCGCGCTGATTATATCGACGCATGGTGGAATGTGCTGAACTGGGACGAGGTTGCGAAGCTCTACACAGCACGTCGTTAACTTCATGACGGCCGCATCCGGCATGTACCGACTGAACCATCATTCGTGTCGTATGCGGCCTTATTTTCGAAACGCTGGAACCAGACGACTCTCGGTTTGGATAGAGAATAAGCAGCTAGCGCCCTGAAGAATAGCGCACACAGCAGTGCTGGGGACGTCACCGTTAGCTCAAGGGCTCGGCAACCTCGCTAAACGTTTCGGAGACTGAGGAAGAAAGTAGAAAAATCGAGGCAAGAACGGTGATCGATATAAGCCCTACCAAAAGCGCGTACTCGACCAGCGATACTCCGCGCTCCTCTCTCTTCCGCTTTGTACCCTCTTCTCGTTCAACCACAGCTGACCTATCGCTTATCACGGAACTTCTCCCGAACTACCTTGTAGTGTCGCACGCCACGCTTTAATCGCTCAAGGTCTTTGTTCTCTGGCAGCTCACAGCGCCGGCAGCGTCTGAGCCAAAATACGCTCGATTAAATAAAGAAGCAGTCCCACGAGACCTCCTACGATGGTCCCATTGATACGAATATATTGGAGATCCGATCCGACCTGCTCTTCGAGCTTGGCCACGATAGTGGAAGAGTTCCACGAGTCTATCGTCCGCGAGATCAGGCCTGCGACATGACCACCTTGCTCACCGGCCAAAGTGTGTAGCGCTCCTCTGATCCCCTTGTTGAGCCTCTGTTGTAAGTCCTCAGAGGCGCTCATAGTAGTCACGAAGTTCGTCAGGATCTTCTCGATAGCCTCCGCGACATGCGATTTGTCACTTCTCATGTCGGCTTTTATCTCCTCGAGCAACCCATCACGCAGCGAGTTGATGTACCCGCGAAACACGTCGTTGGCCAGGAGCAAGGCCCGTATCTCCTCACCTTTGCGCTGCGCCTCGGACGAGGTCTCAAGCTTGACGATCAGATCTGTTACTGCGTGATGAACCCGACGGCGCAACTCATGGTTACGGTCGGTGAGCGCCTTGGTAAATGTGTCTTCTGTCTTGTTGAGGATCGCCTCGAAGATACGCTTGTCGACGAAATCAGGTACGAACCACGGACTCGCATCTCGCATTTGTCCACGAAACCAATCCTGATTGGCGCGAAAAAAACTACGGGTCTGGCGTACGACCTCGTCGAGTACAAGCTCGTGCATGTCATTTGAGGTAAGCAGACGCAACAGGCGACCTGCTGTCTTCGCCAAATCTATGCGGCTCATGATCTCCTCGACCTGCCTATCGAGAAATGCTCGCAACTCCCCCTCTTCAACGCTCTCCAGCATACGTGGAACGAGCACACGAACGCGGCGGAGTATCCGCTTGCGGTTTCCTGGTTCCGACAGCCAGCGTGCTACTGCTCCCGAGATATTTACCACTTCCCCTTCGAGCACCTCTCGAGAGAGAAAATTTGATTGCACGAACTGCCCTAGACTTCGCCCGATTCGACCCTTGTTACTCGGTATGATCGCCGTATGTGGAATAGGAATACCGAGTGGATAACGAAACAGCGCAGTTACAGCAAACCAATCCGCAAGAGCGCCGACCATCGCAGCCTCCGCAAAAGCCCTCACCGCTTGGAGCCAGCTGAGGTCAGCTCTCCACAAGTGCGTAGCGAGAAACAGCACGGCCATAAAAATCAGTAAGCCTGTGGCTACCCACCATGTCTTTCGGGACGCCTCGCTCTGTTCCTGCCCTACTTCCAACTCTGTAGAATCGGTCATGTCACCCAAGTCCTCACTCCATCCTCGAGCCCGGAGCATCTCCGCTGGCTGTGTGAATAGCCTTATACCCCACGCCGTCGCCCCTCGCATTATGCGCGGCATCGTGCGCGCATGAGGCGCACAAACCGCTGAGGTTATTGACCTTTATCCGCATACAAATGGCTCTTATCTTCGAGTCGCCCCTAGCCGATACATCCTTTATATGGGATTAGCGCTTTCATTCATCATCTGTTCCGCGCTCGTCGTTGAGCTCGTGGTACCGGCCCTGCTGCGGTCGTATCGCGCAAGCGAGAAGAAGCGTTACGAGAAGTTTGCGCTTACAAAGCTGAGAATGGTGCGCAAATATTATTCCGAGCTCAGCGACCTGACCTATTCAGAGATCGTAGCGGAGTACAATGTCGAAGCCTTGTACGACAACATCGGTCGAAAGCCGCTCAAGCGTCTCTCCTTCGTAAGACAAAACGGCCTTGAGCCGGGCATGAGCCCTACTATTAAAAAGGGCCGCCCCTCTCGCATCGCCGCTTGAGCATCGAAACTTTTTTAACCTCTGCATCCATGAAGTCTTGCATTCTCTGGGGTATGGTGTTTCATATGCGCTTGTGACCCTCGAAGAGATTCGGGGGGGTTGGACCGGAGCTGCGTCAAAACTTCCTGGAGGTCATACTAGCACACAATGAATCATACACCGTGGATCCCCCGACTCGTTACCGTAGCGCTCGCTCAGTTTGCCATGAGCACCGAACCAGACGAAAATCTCGAGCGTGCTGTGGGAATGATTCGAAAGGCGGCTGAGCGGAAAGCCGCTATCGTTTGCTTGCCAGAACTCTTTCGGTCTCCCTATTTTTGCGTCGAGGAGCGTTGCACTCGAGACTACAGTGAAGAGCTGCCGGGAACGGTTGCAGCAGTCTTGGGCCAAGAGGCGCGACGGCTTGGAATCTCTATAGTCGGCGGATCAGTGTATGAGAAGACCGCCCAGGGCAGACTCTTCAATACGTCGCTAGTAATCAATTCCAGCGGAGCTCTCCTCGGTACCTATCGCAAAGTTCACATCCCCCATGACCCCGCTTTCTTCGAGAAGAACTACTTCGAGCCGGGAGATCAGGGCTTCAAAGTGTTCGACCTCGGAATCGCAAAAATTGGGGTACTGATCTGTTACGACCAGTGGTTCCCCGAGGCCGCTCGAAGCCTAGCTCTACTTGGGGCCGAGATTATCTTCTATCCAACCGCCATAGGACGCGTGACAGGCTTAGCCGCTCCGGAAGGGAATTGGCAGCAGGCATGGGAAACTGTCCAGTGCGGTCATGCAGTAGCGAACAACGTAGTAGTGTGCGCTGTGAACCGAGTCGGCACTGAAGGAGCCACCACCTTTTGGGGTGGCTCCTTCATTTGTAACGGCTTCGGACAACTGATGGCTCGTGGCACCGAGAGCGAAAGCCTCGTCATTGCGGACGTTGATCTCGAGCATTCGCGATATGCAAGGGAAGGATGGAGATTCTTCGAGAGTCGACGCCCCGATCAGTACACTGCTATTCTCGGGCTCTAGACAACCTAGGTGCGTATCGCCCTCTGATACGCGACACGACTGAAGGTACTGTTTTTGGTGAGAAGGAAACATGGAAACGTGGAACACAGGAAAGAGCACCGAACTGTATCGGATTGACGGTTGGGGCGCTGGATTTTTCAAGATCAACGAGAAAGGCAACGTCGCAGTATCACCGGCCGGCAACGAATCTTCACTCGACCTATATGGCATCGTGGAAGACCTCGTTCGTCGAGGAGTAAAACCTCCACATCTCATCCGCTTCGACGGAATTATCCGACAGCGAGCCCAAGCCATCTACAATTCCTTCGAGAAAGCGATCGCAGAATTCGATTACCAGGGGCAGTATGTCCTGACCTATCCAGTCAAGGTCAACCAGCAACGCCAAGTGGTAGAAAGCGTTCGCAAAGCTGCGAATGGCCGGATGATAGGTCTCGAGGTCGGTAGCAAGCCAGAGCTGCTCTTGGTGTTGGCGCTACACAATCGGCCGAATGGACTACTCCTGTGCAACGGCTACAAGGACTATCAGTTCATAGAATTGGCGCTGATGGCCTCCAAGCTAGGATTGCGTCCGATTGTGACTGTAGAGCAGTTCTACGAACTCGAGACCATTATACGGGCGAGTGAAGCTGCAGGAGTTACACCCGAGATCGGACTTCGTATGAACCCCACCTACCGCGGAGCAGGCCGCTGGGCGGGATCAGCCGGTGAGAACGCCAAATTCGGCCTAGCGCTTGACGAGATCATAGAGGCCATCACACAGCTCAAGGCGAAAGGAATGGGCCACTGCGTCAAGCTTCTCCACTTCCACATGGGAAGCCAGATCACTTCGATCAACGCAATCAAGCGCGTGATGAAGGAGTCGGCCCGCGTATTCACCGAGCTCTATCGATTATGCCCCAGTATCGAATTCTTGGATGTCGGCGGTGGACTTGGTGTCGACTACGACGGCAGCAGGACGAACTTCGAATCGTCGATGAACTATACGACCGACCAGTATGCTCGCGACGTGGTGTGGGAGATTCAATCCACCTGTACCGAGATGAATGTTCCGCACCCTACGATCATAAGTGAATCGGGGCGCGCTCTTGTGGCGCATCACGCAGTTCTTGTAACCGAGGTGATGGATGTCGCAGAGGTTCCAGAGCCACCGAAACAGCTCGACCCACCCCCCTCCGATGACGAGAAATTAGTTGAGCTCGGGTCGATATACCGGGACCTGAGCATCAAGAACTGTCACGAGATCTTCAGCGACGCGCTCGCACTTCGCGAGGAATTCCTACAGCGCTTCGTTCAGGGAAACATCTCTATCGAGGAGCGCGCGTACGCCGAGCGAGCCCTGAAGTTTCTTTTCACTCGCATCAACTCGCTCAAAGGCGATCTGAAAGTGGTTCCGGAAGACTTCGATGCCCTCGAGGGATTGCTCAAGGACACATACTTCTGCAATTTCTCGGTATTTCAGTCACTGCTCGACCACTGGGCGATTGAACAGCTCTTCCCCATCATGCCGATCCACAGGCTCGCGACGGCCCCCACTAGAAAGGCCGTCATCGCTGACCTGACGTGCGACAGTGACGGCAAGATCGACAAGTTCATCGACTTACGTAGCGTGCGACGATACATAGACCTACACCGTTATCAGGCAGATCAGCCGTACTACCTCGGTATCTTTCTGGTCGGCGCATACCAGGAGTGTCTCGGAAACCTTCACAACCTCTTCGGGGACACCAACGCCGTGCACGTAGAGATGGACGAAGCCGGGCACCCACGCATCACCAGTATCGTCGAGGGAGACACGATGAAGGAGGTTCTTGGGTATGTTCAGTACTCCGGGGAGGACCTTCTCTTCGGCATCAACTCGTCTATCGATCGGGCAGTACGCAGTGGTTCAATGACTGCCGAGGACTCGGCCCAGTTCATGCAGCGCTACAAAGAGAGCTTGGGAGGCTACACCTACCTGCTCTGGGAGTCCCCGAGCAAATAGGAGCCGGAGCAGGCGTACTCGACGGCGCACCGTAGAGCCTCGATCGCTTTACGAAGTCGCGTTCTCGAATCACGCATGTATCTGCTGATGAGGCAGGTGGAATCAGCTCTTTAACCTCTAGCCCACCCTCTTTCGTGAAGCGAAGGAAAAGGATACCGTATCGGCATGAACGGAGCTTTCCGAAAATTTCTCCTCGCAAAGATACATGGAGCGATCGTAACCGACGCTAACGTGCTCTACGAGGGAAGCATAACCATCCCACGAGATATTCTCGAATTGACCGGTTTAATGCCGCACGAAGCAGTAGCCGTGTGGAATGTAACTCGCGGAACACGCTTCGAGACGTACATCCTCGAAGGTGCATATGGGTCCAAAGAGTTTCATGTGAACGGAGCAGCCGCCCACTTAGTGGAAAAGGGAGACTCCCTGATCATAGCCGGTTTCATCCATATCCCCGCTGCAGAGGCCGCAAAGCATCAACCTACCGTTGTCTTTATAGACAAGGACAATTCTGTTCGAGAGGTTCGCTCAGAACGACCTCAGACTCTTGTAGCGTAATCGCGCAGCACTTCTTATCGACCCACGTTGTATTGAACTCGTCGCGGAAAAGCCATCGTATCTCTCCGCTGGAGAGCGGCCGAAGGGTTGCTTGAATCCCTAAGGATTCGTCAAAGTCGTCTTGATAGGCATCAAGAAAGTCGCAGCGCCCGAGGATTGAGGCTAATAAATTCAAATACTTAACAAAACCCGTACGTACCAGGGACAACCTTTCTTCCAAGTTGGTACAAACTTTTTACAGCTCTTTCGGTAGGTTGTGACAACTCCCCTCTGCCGATGTGAGAAAAGTTCAACCCGTTGGCTGAAACGAACTCAGCCACACTTTACGAAGAGAAACCTTGGGGAGAGAGTCATGAAGGATACAAAGAAAATTTCGGATGTCGCGTTGGTTGATCAGTTCAAGGCGGGTAGCGCTGAAGCGTTCGAGGAGATCATCACTCGCTATGAATCGAAGGTGATGAATCTCGCGCTGCGCTTCACCCGCAATCAGGAGGACGCCGAAGAGGTTGCCCAGGACGTGTTTACCACCGTGTACCGCAAAATTGATGGCTTCCGCGGACAATCTGCCTTCTCGAGCTGGCTGTACCGTATCGTCGTCAACGGCGCCTTCATGAAGCTCCGCAAGCGCAAGCAGAGCCAGACTATCTCGATGGAAGACCTCGCTCCTGCTATCAAGCAGTACTGCATGGAGCGCGATTCGTTGGTTGGTATGCACTCGCACAACGTCGCTGTGACACGCGAGCTCCAAGAGGTACTTCAACGAGCAATCGACAGACTTCCAGACCAATACCGCGCTGTCTTCGTCCTCCGCGACGTGGATGGTCTCTCGAACCAAGAGACCGGCGAGATTCTGAATCTTTCGATTCCCGCCGTGAAATCAAGACTACACCGCTCACGCATTATGCTGCGCAAAAAGCTGCAGCGTTACTACGAGGATTTTACTGGCAACAAAGCGGTCATCACCGAGGATATCGGTGACGAGGATCTCAATCAGGCTGCCGCGTGATTCTCGATAGCGACCTGTTCGCAGCTCACCTTCTCGTCGGTCGCAAGGACTGCGAGCACTGAGCACAGGTTGCATGTACCAGAGAGAAGTACACGGAGAGCGCGGAGGGAAATCGACAATCTCCCCTTCACTCCGCGTTCTCCGTGTACTCCGCGGTAACGTAAATTCTTTACGCCACAGACAAGCGTCTCGAAGTTGTGGGAGGCTTCAATCCAAAGCGCGGTAGGCGACCTTAACAACCTCGATATCTTGCTGCCCCTTGGGAGAATTGAAGGTAACGATATCCCCCTCTTGCGCCTTCATGAGCGCTCGCGCCAAAGGCGACATCCAGCTGATACGCCCGCGCTCGACATCTACTTCGTCGACACCAACTATCGAAAAGGTCTTTTCCGTATCGTCCTCGTAGCGCACGGTGACCGTGGCGCCAAATTGCACATGAGTAACTTTCACTGCGAGCGGATCGATGATCTCAGCCGTTTCCAGCCTCTTAGCTAGAAACCTCATCCTTCGATCGATTTCACGCAGCCGTTTCTTGCCGTAGAGATAGTCTCCGTTCTCGGAACGATCTCCGTTCCCGGCGGCCCATGCAACGGTTCTGGTGACCTCTGGGCGCTCCTCGTACCTCAACTTCTTCAACTCCGCTCGAAGACGATCTGCTCCGACTGGTGTAATGTAGTTCTTTCCTCCAGGAATACGGGCGGATTCTTCGACGGAATCGTCATCTCTCGCGGTATTGTCTCCCTCCCGTACGAATGCCTTACTCATGCGGTCGCCATCTCTTAATTGTCGCAATTGAACATTTAGAGCGCGTAACAAAAATCTCCTCTGCTGCGGCCAGCTGCAAGCTCGCGGGGCTGCGTCTTCGGCTCAAGTCGAGTAGCTAGGAGAGGTCACCCTCTCCCGGCTC
>JBIIOE010000216.1:0-2870 GCA_044337105.1 Bdellovibrionota bacterium
GCCACTCGATTGGAGGAGGAGCAACACTTTATACCCAAAAGAGCAGACGTGTATCTCGATTTCGAGGAGGTCTCCGATCGCTTCGAAAGGAGTCTCGCCATCGAGCTGTCGAGTATCGATGATTCGACAACCCGCATGAGGCACGACAATGTTCGCGCCGAAAGCAACGTCGACCTTGCGACTATCATGCGCACCAGTGTCGGCAGCGGTGAAGGCTTCAAGCCACTCAAGGGTTTTCTCGATACGTGGCGCTCTCGCAAGTGCGGAGTCGCTTTGAGTGTAGGCTCTCACTCACGTGCTCAAAGATTACAGAAAATACTTCTGGACATCGGCACTGACGCTCCGATTCTTTCCGCCACAGCGCTCGGTTGGATTCGCTCTCCGCGTCGACCTGGTGTTGCCATCATCCTGGGCCACCTGACCAGCGGATTCAGGTTGCCGACCGAGAAGCTCGTATTCATTTCAGAGAACGACGTATTCGGAGAGCGTTCGTATCGTTCCAGCTCCGCTCCGCGTATAAGTGCGAAACGACTCCTGGGCTCACTCTCCCTCCTCAAGGAAGGAGATTTTGTCGTTCATATCGATTACGGAATCGGCGTCTATCAAGGTCTGAAACATCTTACAGTGGAGGGAGTACTCGGCGACTTCCTCCAGATCGACTATGCGGACAGCAGACTTTATCTACCTGCTCATCAGATCGGGAAGATCCAGAAGTTCGTTGCGACCGAGGGCCAGCAACCGGTCGTAGACAAATTAGGCTCGACTCGTTGGGTCAGAACCAAACAGAAAATACGCGACTCGATCGTCACGCTCGCAGGCGATCTTATCCGGCTCTATGCCGCGCGCACCGTCGTCAAGGGATGGCGCTTCGAGCCACAAGGAGCGGAGGACGAGCGCTTCGCAGACACATTCCCCTACGACGAGACCCCCGACCAAAGAAAGGCGATCGAAGAGACCCTAGCGGACCTTTCAGCAGACAAGCCGATGGATCGCCTTGTGTGCGGAGACGTCGGCTTTGGAAAGACGGAGGTCGCGATACGCGCTGCATTCAAGTGCACCCAACATGCCCGACAAGTCGTTGTGCTGGTGCCTACTACGATTCTCGTTGAACAACACAAAAAGAACTTCACCGAGAGGTTCGCAGGCTATCCTGTCAAAGTTGGAGCTATCAGCCGATTTTATCCAGCGGCCACCAACCAGAAGACAGTAGAGGCAGTCGTCTCCGGAGAGATCGACATAGTCATAGGAACGCACAGGCTTCTTCAACCTGACATGCAGTTCAAGGACCTCGGGCTCCTCATCATCGACGAGGAGCATCGCTTCGGCGTAAAACAAAAAGAACGTCTTCGCTCCTATAGGGCAAACGTCGACGTACTGACGCTGACGGCAACGCCGATTCCGAGAACCCTTCACATGTCGCTGCTCGAAATTCGGGACATCAGCCTTATTCACACCGCCCCTGTCGATCGCAAGGTAGTTCAAACGTTCGTGGCTGAGCGCGACGATTCGCTCGTCCGTGACGCGATAGTGCGTGAAGTCAGGCGGGGCGGCCAGGTCTTCTTCATTCACAATCGTGTACAAAACATCGCCATGGTGACAGCGAAGCTGGCTGAGGTAGTCCCGGAGGCTCGCTTCGATTTCGCTCACGGCCAGATGAGCGAAACTCAACTAGAACGCATCATGCGTCGATTCATCGACAAGGAGATCGATGTCTTGGTCTCTACCACAATCGTGGAGTCGGGGCTCGACGTACCCAACGCAAACACAATCGTCATCGATCGTGCGGATCAGTTCGGCCTTGCCCAGCTCTATCAACTGCGTGGTCGTGTCGGTCGAGGGAAACGCCAAGCATACGCCTACTTCCTCGTGCCTCACATGCGCTCTCTCAGCGGAGATGCTCACGAGCGCCTCAAGGTGCTTCAATCCCTCGACACCCTGGGTGTAGGCTTCAATCTGGCGATCCGAGACCTAGAGATTCGCGGAGCGGGCAACCTTTTGGGCAAAGAGCAATCGGGCAACGTACTCTCGGTCGGGTTCGACATGTATTGCCGTATCCTGCAGGAGGCTGTCGCGGATTTGAAAGGCGAAGAGGCGATACTCGAGGACGTAGTAGATCCGGATGTTCGTGTCGTCGGAGTAGATGCCTTTATTCCCGAGCACTACGTACCCGACATCGGCGAGCGACTGGTTTTGTATCAACGCCTTTCAAATGTTCGATCAGATGAAGAGGCCTTCGATCTCCAGCGCGAAATCGAGGATAGATTCGGTCCAATGTCGCTAGAGGTGGAGAACCTCATGCTACTCATGCGCTACCGTGGATTGCTGCGCCGGTACGGGGTCGTCAAAGCAGAGGTTACTCCGCATAAGAGCGCGCTTACCTTTAGCCCTCTGGCTCTTCTACGGGACGGGTACAAGCCCACCTCCAACACCCGCGTTGACGGACTCAAAGCTCTCCAGCTAGTTCAACGACTGCCTCACCTCTATCGATTTGGCAAAGGCAACACTCTTTCGATTTTGTTCGAAAAGCCCGAGGAGATCTCCTTGAACGACGTCTTGCGAAAAACTGCCGAGGTGTTGAACTACGTAGCGCATACGAGCTAGCCGAAGGGACGTGTTTCGCTTGTAGCACATCACAGCTACAAGACACGAAACCAAGCTCAGTCAGATCTCGGAGGGTAAAGCTCTCCAACCGTAACGCGGCCGGAGAGCCCCCTTGGTGCGCTTTCAAAGCAGGAAGAAGCTTACCTCACTTACTAAGAGCGCGTAACAAAAATATCCTCGTCGCGAGGCCACGCGAAAGGTCGAGGGGCAAGGATGCAGGCTCAAAAGGCGCGGAGACGTGCCCTCTGTGGCACGTTGAGCACATTTTG
>JBIIOE010000132.1:0-9484 GCA_044337105.1 Bdellovibrionota bacterium
GGAAAGCATGGCTCCAATCCTTGTCAGCAAAAGCTTCCCGGCTTGATACTCTTCCGGGGAAACATGGCTGAGAGCGTTAAGCAGATCAAAGAGGGCTCCACACTCCATGACTGATCCTCGTGCTATTAAGAAATATCGCTGCTTATCTGCCTGTTTTAGCTTCCCTGCACCTTCGGCAATGTTGAGCACTATCGAGAAAGATGCGCGCTTGAACTGGTCCACGAGTTCCCCGTTTCCTCTAGGAAGACGACCACGAATCTCAATCGTAGTGATGACGAACTCGAGCGCTGTTCGGTAGACGTCTAGTTTTTCATAGTCGAACATACTACTCTATTTCGGGCGGGAGCGGAAAAAGTTGCTTTTTCGGGTACGTTCACGTTCACGTTCACGTTCACGTTTACGTGCACGAGCACGTTCACGTGGAAAGGCGCGATTTATAGGTCAAACAAGGGCTTACGCTGTCTCCAAGCTCGCTATCACCCACTCTAAAACGCGATGAGCCTTAATAAATTATGACGAATCCAGCTCTACAAATCGAACAAGGCGCGCAGGTCGCTGTACAAGGAACAGTTTCGCCGGCCGTTTATCGGTCCCCTAAGATCGAGGTGCGCGGCAGTCCGTTACAGGGGCTAGGAGTTTTCGCTGTGCAGAAGATCGCACGGGGAGAGGTCGTAGCAATCAAAGCAGGTCATATAGTTACCGCGCAAGAACTCAGCGCAATTACACCTGTTGTTGGCGATCTCGCACTTCAGATCTCCGAGAATTTTTATTTGTCTCCGAAGACTCGAAACGACATCGACAAGATGTCCGTCTTCATTAACCACTCGTGCGAGCCAAATGTAGGTTTTGATGGTCAGATCACGTACGTCGCCATGCGTGATATTGAGCCGGACGAGGAGCTCTTCCATGACTACGCCATGGAGAGAACAGACGGATACCACTTGAAGTGCCGGTGCGGAGCTTCCTGTTGCAGAGGAGATATCACGGGACAAGACTGGAAAAATCCGGCGCTGCAGCAGAAATATGGGAATTACTTTTCGTCATATATCTTGAATAAGATCCGCCAACAAAAGGAAACGGCAAAGAGATAAACAAATCGAGGAAGCGCCTCGCTGACCGCGAGCGCCCCTCGAAACTTTGTGTTTGACGACTCTTTAGGCTCTTCGGTTTTGTTTGATTACTATATGACTACAATGTCAGCTACGCTCACACAGGAAGCTCTAATGAGCCTGGCTGTAGGGGCTCTCGATCTCGATGCTTTGATCGGTCCAAGGATGGCGGAAGCTTACTCGATGCGCGTGCAGGAAAAAATCACGCCCTGCTCCATAGTTCAACGAGAGCGTGCGAGTAGATCCGTAGAGGGAGTCTCCGGCGAGCGGGTGTCCTAGATATGCCGCGTGTATCCGAATCTGATGCCGACGGGCAGGAGAGGCCGAGATCTCCACGAGGCTGCAGTCGGTGGTTTGATCGTATGAAATAAGGGTGAAGTGAGAGCTGCCTTCGAGAGCACGAGCCGCCTTTGACGGCTTTTTCTCATAGATTTTCATTTTGTGAGCGCCGCGGTTTGGCGAGCCGATATACGTCGTGACGGAGTGCTGCTGAGGAAAACGCCCCTCTAGGCAGGCAACGTATCGTTTGTTTATATCGCCGCGTGTGATCATGTCGTGAAGAATATCCCACATTGACGAGGATAATGCTCCGAGAAGGACGCCACTGGTGGAGTAGTCGAGCCGAGTCACGAGCCCCGCGTCTATGCCCGATGTTCCGACCTGAGCAAGTAATGGTTCGTCGGCAAGCAGGAGGTCTGCGACAGAGGCGCCGCCCGAAGAACCGGCTCGAACGGAGTGGATTCCGGCCGGCTTGGCTACGGCAAAGATCTCATTATCTCGGTAGAGGTAGGAGAGAGTGCTCATAGTGGGTACCATATAATGCGACTACGCCCGAGGGAAGCGAGGTGGAGCTTCATCGTATAAGGAGGCATTCTTAGCAATGAACACATGGACGTAATAGCCAAACTCGACAACCTGATAGCAACCAAGGAGCTTACGCACACAGCCTTTCGTCGCGTGGTGCTCGATTTCTTCAAGCGGTCAAAACGGTCTTTCCCGTGGCGAGAGACTCACGATCCGTACGAGATCCTGGTCAGCGAGATCATGCTGCAGCAGACTCAAACCGAGCGTGTGGTTCAAAAGTACCAGCAGTTTTTAGAGAAATTTCCCTCCTGTGAGGATTTGGCGCAGGCATCGGTAGGCGAAGTAATCTCGGAGTGGCAAGGTCTCGGGTATTACCGGCGCGCCTTGAACCTACATCGAGCCGCTCAGATGGTGGTGCGCGACTTTGGAGCTCAATTTCCGACGGACGTTGAAACATTGCGGACGCTGCCCGGCTTGGGGCCGTATACGGCAGCAGCTGTAGCCACCTTCGCGTTCGGTAGCGCTGTTCCGATGATCGAGACGAACATCAGAGCGCTCTATTTATATTGTTTCTTTCCTGAACGAAGCAGTATCAGCGACAGGGAGGTCCTGGAGGTGGTAGAGGCGACCCTCGATAAGCGTGACCCGAGGCGGTGGTTTTATGCGCTGATGGATGTAGGTGTTGAGCTGAAGCGGCATCGAAAGAAGATCAATCATCGTAGTAAGCACTACGCGCGGCAATCGAGGTTCGAGGGCTCGCATCGTCAAGTCAGAGCTGCCGTTTTACGTTTATTGACCGAGAACCCCAAGGTGAGCCGGCAAGCGCTCGAGAAGCTCATAAAATATGATTCAAAGCGGGTAGACAAAGCGTTAGCGGAATTAGAACGCGAGGGTTTTGTGACTGGTCAAAAGGGTACTTTCGCTCTGCGCGGCAAGTAGCGAACGGATCGGAGAGCAATCCAAGGTCTGCTTTTGCAGCAGGAGCGGCATCGGCGCCGTCCGCAAGCGTTCTAGCCTGCGAAGCAGGGGTCTTGTTTATCCAACGAACCGATGCTGGCCGCGATCTGCAATCTGCGTGAATTGACTCTTCCACTTTCGATGCGTAGTGAGAATTTTTCGAGCGTAGTCGATGCTCTCCATAGGGGCACGGCCTCTACGCCTGAGAGCGTTGTTGAGGTTAGCAGGTCCCCAGTTGTAGGCGATCAGCACACGCTCACGATTACCACCAAACTTCGCTTCGAGGTACTTCAAGTACGCGATACCGAGGCGGAGGTTGGTTTTAGGATCTTTCAGGGAGCGCGCGCCGCCCCACGATATATTTTCACGAGCAGAAACATAGCGACCCGTTTCCGGCATTATCTGCATGAGGCCTTGAGCGCCCTTGTGAGAGACCGCGCCGTGTTTGAACATGCTTTCGGCATAGATCACAGCCGCAACAAAGATAGGATCGTATTTGGCCTTTGCGCTCTCGGACACGATTGTGTGGGCGAGTGACTCGGCCTCGTGCCGCGGGGCTTTGTGTGCATGAATGAGTCGCGATACGAAACGTACGTGCTCGTCCTGAGAAGGCGTGTTGTGCTCGCTCGTATTGACCACCGCAGGTACGAGGGAAGCCAGGGTGCGCATTGAGTCGTTTGCCGCCGTCAGGGGGCGAGACGCAGAGGCGAGGGCCAAGGAATCACGGAGGGATTCGAAGGTTACCCGCTCGATGGCCACCTTCTCGGAATCTTGAAACCGAGTGAAGCGCAGCCCTGGGGCAGCAAAGCAGGCACACAAGATACTGAGAGCGCCTACAGTTACCAGATTGTCTGCGGTAAAAAATGACCGCTTTTTAGAATTACTACTTCGCATAAGTACATCCGTCCGCCTGGGACTAAGGTTCGCCAAAACCACCGTTTTGTTGTGTGCGTTCCTTAGTCAGTTCGGTACAGCCATTAGAAGCCGTAGCTCCTCCGTTCGAACCAAATTTCTGGAGGTGATATGGCGTTCTCACGGGAAAGCGTGCCATGCTTCACTTGAGAAAAGCAACAAAGCCTAGTAGAATAAGGTACTTAACGGTAGTTTAGAGTTGCTCATGGATCGTAGCGAGAGAGATCGGGTCATTGTTGTAGGAGGCGGGCATGCTGGTGTCGAGGCGGCGTATGCGTCGGCACGCCTCGGAGTACCGACCGTCTTGGTATCTCTCAGGCGAGAGGGCATCGGACAGATGTCGTGTAATCCCGCGATCGGCGGGGTAGGTAAGGGGCATCTCGTCAAAGAAGTCGATGCGCTTGGTGGTCTCATGGGCCGCGCAATCGATGCCACAGGCATACAGTTTCGAACTTTAAACACCAGCAAGGGGGCGGCAGCGAGAGCGTCTCGTGCGCAAGCTGATCGAGATCTCTATAAAGAGTGGGTACAGCGATACCTTGAGCAGGTTCCGAATCTCTCGATAGTTGAGGGTGAGGCGGCGGAGATAGTGCTCGCGGGGGAACGGATCCAGGGCGTTCGTCTCAGGGATGGGTCAGTACTTGCGTCGCGCGCTGTTGTGCTTACAACGGGCACCTTTCTTAAGGCCCTGATGCATACTGGCTCCTCGCAAACCGAAGGGGGCAGGCTCGGAGATATATCATCTAATTCGTTGAGCGACTCCCTGCGCGCTCTCGGGTTCCCTCTCGGAAGGCTCAAGACCGGAACTCCGCCGCGTCTGAGGCGCTCTACTATCGATTTCTCGGTGCTCGAAGAGCAGCCCGGTGACAGTCCACCACAACCGTTCTCTTTCATGACCGGTTCAATCGACAGGCCGCAGATCTCGTGCTGGATGACCTCGACCAATGAGGCGATTCACGACCTGATCCGTGAAAATCGCGAGCGGAGCCCGATGTTCAACGGACAGATTAAGTCTGGAGGCCCCCGCTACTGTCCCTCGATCGAAGACAAGGTTTTCCGCTTTTCAGACAAGACCAGCCACACTGTGTTTTTGGAGCCTGAAGGGTTTACCTCCGATATCGTGTATCCAAACGGGATCTCCACGTCTTTGCCTCTCGATGTTCAAGAATCGTTCGTGCGTAAAGTTCGAGGTTTGGAGAATGTCGAGTTCCTTGCCCCTGGGTACGCTGTGGAATACGACTTTGTCGATCCGCGCGAGTTGTCGCAGACCTATGAAACAAAGGGGGTTCCCGGCCTTTATCTCGCGGGACAGATAAATGGCACGAGCGGTTACGAAGAGGCCGCCGCTCAGGGAATTATCGCCGGAGCAAATGCAGCCCTCAAGGTGCTCGAAAGAGAGCCGTTGATAATTACGAGAGGGCAGGGCTATATCGGTGTTATGACCGATGACCTCACGACGACGGGCGTAGATGAGCCGTATCGCATGTTCACCTCGCGAGCGGAGTATCGATTGATTCTTCGAGAGGATAACGCCACTACTCGCATCTGTCCGATAGCGCGAGCAGTGGGGCTCCTGACCTCTGAGCAGATTCAGAGTTTCGAAGCCCGCCAAGGTTCATACGACAGGGCCTCTGCTTGGATCTCGAAGACGCGCGTTAAACCGAACGCCGAAAATAACGCGTGGTTAGAACAGAGCGACACGGCGCAGTTAAAGGACAGTGTTACCGTTGCACAGCTTTTGAAGCGTCCGCAGCTTTCGCTCCGTCAGATACTGAGGCAGTTTCCTTACGAGGAATCGCTGTCTGCAGATGTCGAAGCAGCACTTGAGATTGAGTTTAAATTCGCAGGGTATCTCAATCGCCAGGAAGAGGAAGTTCAGCGGCTCAAGAAGATCGAGGTCGAAGTCATACCGCACGATTTTCCGTACGATGAAATTAAGCAGCTCCGTGTCGAGGCACGCGAGAAGTTCAAGAAACATCGGCCCTCTTCGATTGGGCAGGCGATGCGTATTCCGGGTATTACACCGAGTGCAATATCGCTCCTGGCTGTGTACTTAAAACGATTTCGGACAGGTGAGCTGACGCCGTCTGAGAGTTCGAATTGACGGACAGCGGTGGCGTTGTCACTCTTATGACGTTCGCGACAGAAAGAACGATCTCCGCCCAGTGATGCTGACATAACCGTACAGGAGGGACGGCGTCCTCGCCGTCCGTGATGAGAGCGGAGGTATTACGGTTTATCCAAAGCGTCTCGCCGCTTCTTCGCCCACTCGGCTTTGTTCTCTTGTTTCGCCCTTCCAAGGGCCAAACTGTCTGCGGGAACATTCTTGGTAATTACCGATCCTGCCGCGATAAGCGCCCCATCACCGATCGTTACAGGGGCAACCAAACTGGAGTTGCTCCCGATGAAGACGTCGCAGCCGATAGTCGTGTTGGATTTCTTGTACCCATCGTAATTGCACGTGATGGTGCCAGCGCCGATATTCGTTCCGTCCCCCACGGTGCAATCGCCGAGGTACGTGAGGTGCGAAGCCTTTGCCTCGACGCCTATAGAGGCATTCTTCGTTTCGACGAAGTTTCCTATCTTGGCTCCAGCGCCGAGCTTTGAACCTGGTCTGATGTGTGCGAAGGGGCCAACCGAAGCGCCCGGGCCGACGATAGAGTCATCAATCTTGGTAGCAAGTTTAATGATTGCGCCCTTCTCAATCGTAGAGTTGGTGATGATAGCAGTGCCTTCAATTACGACGCCTTCAGCGATCGATGTTCGTCCGCGTAGCTGCACGTTCGGTCCGATATGAGCGCCGGGCGCGATACTAACGTGAGCGTCGACGAAGCAACTTTTGGGATCGTCGAAGCTAACGCCGTTATCGTGGAGTGCTTTTATGTGCCGTTGAGCGAGGATTTCGTTGACGAGCGCGAGATCCGCTACGCTATTTACCCCCGCAGCCTCCTGTGCACTCGCCAGGGGGAAGGCCAAAACCGTTTGTCCTTCACCCGAAGCTTTCTCGACGATGTCTGTCAGATAATATTCGCCTTGAGCGTTGGAGTTTGTGAGTGCGTTAACTGCGGGGGCCAAAAATGCAGAGTCGACGGCGTAGACACCCGAGTTCACCTCTTGAATAAGGCTCTCCTCCGGGTTGCAGTCTCTAGCTTCTGTCACCTTCACAACCGTGCCCTTAGAGGAGCGAATTACGCGCCCGTATCCGTTCGGAGGCGGTACGGTGAACGACATTAGGGTTAGGGTAGCTTTCTTGAAAGTATGAAACGCGAGGAATAGCTCAAGGGTATGAGGGGCAAAGAGGGGGTGATCGGCATAGGTTATTATCACTGTTCCCTGGAAAGACCCCAGGGCTTTCAATGCACACTGAACGGCGTGTCCAGTGCCAAGCTGCTCGGCTTGATGAGCCACCTCGATAGTATGCCCTTTTGCGCTCGGGCTATCAGCGAGATGCCTCTCCAAAAGCTCGCGCTTGTGCCCCGCTACGATAATCGTTTTCTCGGGGTGCAACGCACCTGTGGCATCCAGGACGTGATCGATGAGAGGCTTCTCGCGGGTTGAAACTATCGCTTTGGGGAGCTCTCCTCCCATGCGCTTGCCCATGCCGGCGGCTAGAATGATGCAGCAGATCTTTTCCATATCGTACCGAAAGGTAGCATGTACGCAGAGCGGGAAAAATAGGGGTAAATGTCACAAATTTCGACGAATGAGTCGAATCCCGGTATTGAAAGGCGCAGGAACCTCAAAACCGTGAATACCCTTTTACCTTTCACACATCCTTGGTATGCATGTACGGCATCAGGGAGAGAGACTTATATGACCACCAAAATCCGTGTGACCAATCCTGTAGTAGAGCTTGATGGCGATGAGATGACCAGGATTATCTGGCAGATCATCAGGGAGAAGCTGATACTTCCCTTCCTCGATATCGACATCAAGTACTACGATCTCTCCATCGAGAATCGTGATGCCACAGACGACAAGGTAACAGTCGACTCCGCGGAGGCGATTAAAAAGTACGGGGTTGGCATCAAGTGTGCGACCATTACGCCAGACGAGGCCCGTGTCAAAGAGTTCAGCCTCAAAAAGATGTGGAAGTCGCCCAATGGCACTATTCGTAACATCATCGGCGGCACGGTGTTCCGCGAGCCGATTCTCTGTAAAAATATTCCGCGCCTTGTGCCAGGCTGGACGGAGTCGATAGTCGTTGGTCGACACGCCTTTGGTGATCAATACAGAGCTACAGACTTCAAAGTTCCAGGGAAAGGCAAGCTCACGATGAAGTTCGAGCCTGCCGATGGTGGCAAGCCGGTCGAATACGAGGTCTTCGATTTTCCAAGCGCAGGAATAGCGATGGGGATGTACAACCTCGACGAGTCGATTCAAAGCTTTGCGAGAAGTTGCTTGAACTACGGCTTGTCCAAGAAGCTACCCGTGTACCTTTCGACGAAGAATACGATTCTTAAAGCCTACGATGGGCGCTTCAAGGACATCTTCCAGGATATCTATGAGCGGGAATTCCGAGTTGAATTCGAGACGGCAGGTATAGAGTACCAACACCGCTTAATCGACGACATGGTTGCTTACTGCATGAAGTCGAAGGGTGGCTTCGTGTGGGCATGCAAGAATTACGACGGGGATGTCCAATCGGATTCCGTCGCGCAAGGCTTTGGTTCACTTGGGTTGATGACCTCTGTGCTTATGACAGAGGATGGAAAGACGATCGAAGCGGAAGCCGCTCACGGAACCGTCACACGCCACTACCGTATGCATCAGCAGGGTAAGGAAACCTCGACTAATCCAATAGCGTCGATTTTCGCGTGGACATGTGGTTTGAAGTTCCGTGGAGAGTTCGACGGAAACCAGCCTCTGATAGCGTTTGCCCAAGCGCTTGAGGATGTGTGTGTGGAGACCGTCGAGTCCGGGGTTATGACCAAAGACCTAGCGCTCTGTATTCACGGTGATGCGCTCGAGCGAAAGAACTACGTAACGACAGAGCAGTTCCTCGAAGCTATCGCGCAGGGGATTGCTCGTCGTATGACTCATTAAATTAGAGCGTCCGACGGAGCGTGTGGGCCGCCTGCTGTTTGAATCGTGGTGCTACCATCTGGCGGAGCGGAATCGGACCGCGGACTTTCTAGTCCGCCTTCAGCTTGAATTGTGGTGCTGATATCTGGCGGAGCGGAAGCGGACCGCGGACTTTCTAGTCCGCCTTCAGCTTGAATTGTGGTGCTGATATCTGGCGGAGCAGAAGCGGACCGCGGACTTTCTAGTCCGCCTTCAGCTTGAATTGTGGTGCTGATATCTAGCGGAGCAGAAGCGGACCGCGGACTTTCTAGTCCGCCTTCAGCTTGAATCGTGGTGCTGATATCTGGCGGAGCAGAAGCTCCGCGGTCCGTGTGGGTCCGCCTTCAGCTTGAATTGTGGTGCTGATATCTAGCGGAGCAGAAGCTCCGCGGTCCGTGTGGGTCCGCCTTTAGCTTGAATTGTGGTGCTGATATCTAGCGGAGCAGAAGCGGACCGCGGACTTTCTAGTCCGCCTTCAGCTTGAATCGCGGTGCTGATATCTGGCGGAGCGGAAGCGGACCGCGGACTTTCTAGTCCGCCTTCAGCTTGAATTGTGGTGCTGATATCTAGCGGAGCAGAAGCGGACCGCGGACTTTCTAGTCCGCCTTCAGCTTGAATTGTGGTGCTGATATCTGGCG
>JBIIOE010000133.1:0-9411 GCA_044337105.1 Bdellovibrionota bacterium
GAAAGTAAAAGGGGCTTATTAACCACCTTGACTCATGTACTCGTCGAAACACCGCTATCTTTGTCGACTACCCGATTGTAACTTTTCATCAGGATAAACCTTTGGCATTGTTCTTGTACTGTTATTTCTGAACGATTGCTCTTGAACGATGGTGCTTGAACAGAGTCGCCCCTGAAGGAGTTTCCAATGAAGGACATACTTTCATCAGCCGAAAGAAAGGTACTCTCCGCTATGCAGATGGATTGGCGGCTCGATGCGCCTGCTATCGCCAAGGCGACGGCGCTTCGTCCGCACGTGGTCACCTATGCCCTCAAGCAATTGCGAGACAAGAAGATCATGCGCCCCTTCGTGATGTACAACATCCACGCGCTGGGATTGACCGACTATTGCGTATTTTTCAACGTCCAAGGCAGCGGGAAGCGCATTCGCGACAAGGTTCTCCAGTACTCGGTAGATTCGCAACAGACTACCTATGTCGCCGAGTTGTCCGGCCGATACCAATACAGCACCTCGATTATGGCGACGTCTATCTTCGAGGTTGAGTCGTTCTTTGATGGCCTTGCCAAACGCATCGAACGACCTTCGTTAGATCTCAGCTTCGGCATCCGCGCACAGTGGAGCATACTTCCAGTCAAGTATCTTGATCCGATAAGTCGAAAGCTCCCGTCTGCAACCCGAACAGAGAGCCCATCACAGACCTCTATCGACGACACAGATGACAAACTGCTCACTGTGCTCAGTCGTGATCCAAGCATCTCGTGGACGAAGCTGGCGAGTGCGCTTGGGTCCCCCTACTCTACCGTCCGCTATCGTATCGATTCACTCGTCAAACGTGGGGTCATCATCGGCTTCCCAGTCGCAATCGATGGCGCACGTTTGGGAAGACACCCCTTTCGCGTGTTGATCGTCGCTCGTGGCATCGATAGCTCATTGCGCAAAGAGCTTTTTAGCTTCGCGAGCTCCCACAGGTTTTGTAGCATGTTTGTCCGCTGTTTAGGCGCATGGGACTTTGAGCTCAATTACGACCTCGAAGAGCTGTCCCAGGGTGGAGAGATGGTACAGGAGCTCCATGACACCTTTGGCCCCTTCATCCAGTCAACTACCACCGTTAACGAGCTGGCAGTCCTCAAAGCTCATTCGTGGCCCTCTCGTAAAGTCGAGGTGGGATAGCGCCAAATGCTCCTCGGGAAACGAGGCAACACCTACTCGAGTGGTTATGCCTCGTTTCCCGAGCTTACAGGACAAACTTTCTTAAAAACTCGTTATGACATCGCCCGTGCGGGTCAAGCTCCTGCGCCAGTCGCCTAAAGTCGTCCAGCCTTGGGAACCGCGACCTAACCACCTCTGCCGACATCGTCGAGATCTTCGCCCAATGTGGGGTCGGCTTAAGGTCCCCCAGAACTTGCTCGATCTCTGGAAGAACGGCCAAGACTGCGGACATATCTCTTTTCCAGGTAAAGTGGATACCTAAGCTGTCGCGTTGATAATTCGGGCTCAGCCACAATGAGTCTGCCGCGACCGTTCGCAACTCCGATGTGAGCACGAGAGGATTTATTTTGTTCTTCAAACGAGAGATTCGCCGAATGGCTTCGGGACCATCAGCTCGCGATACAAAATACTCCGTCTGCAGCTCATCTCCTACGCTGGGGGTATGTTCTAACTTGAAGTGTGACAGCCGACGATGCCACGGACCAGGGACTCCCATCTGAGGCGTACAGCTCTCGGTAGGCATCCCAGCGACAGGATGGCACTCCATCGCCGCGGGGAGCGCACCATATAAATTCAGTCTAGGTGTGACACATGCCCCACTCTCCACACGCTCCTTGAGCCATACCTGATTTATCGTATCGGAGCTCCAGTCGGTGAACAGGCTCACAGAATACGCACTCGACACGATCTCATCGAAATTCCGGAGGAGCTCCTCGAGCTTCAAGTTAGTGTACACCGTCTGTGCAACGCTAAAAGCGGGCACCACCTCGAGAGCAATGGAGGTCACTATTCCCAAGGCTCCGAGATGCACAACGGCTCCGTTGAATTTCTCGCCATCTCTAGCGACCGATATCTGTCGAAAATCTCCCCTACCCGTGACGAGTTCGAATGCTCGTACCGAGGTTGCTAAATTGCCATTTCCGACCCCAGAGCCGTGCGTAGCGGTTGCGCAGGCACCCACTACCGATATGTGTGGCAGAGAGGCCAGATTAGGGAGCGCATATCCGCGCATCGAGAGGTATTCGGCGAGCTCGCCATACCGCACTCCGGCCGGCACAGTAACCTCTCTGCGCGTCACGTCGAGGGAGATCTGCTGACCAAGTAGCCGTGGAGATACCAACGTCCCCTCCGTATCAGCGATAGGGGTAAATGAGTGTCTACTACCGAGACCTTTGAGTCGCTCTGCATGCGCTACCAACTGAAGTATCTCTCCTACGCTTGCGGGGGTCTCAACACGAGAAGCACTGAAGGCAAAATTGCCTGCCCAATTACGCTCTTCGAAGTTTGCCTTATTGTCACTGGTAAGCTTGCTCATTTAAATCTCCTACACAACGCTCGGTACGTCGCGCCGAAACATCACAATACGTATCAACTCTGACGTTCTTCAGACAAGCTTGCAAACCTCTGTGCGATTACACAACTTCGTGCACTTGTTTTTGATAATTCATCGATTAGCGCTGTGGAAACGCGCTGCGCATCACCGACATCCCATTGAATTTCCTCTCGAAAATCTCCTCCCTCTAAACCGAGCTATGAACCTGGTAGGAACTCATGAGCCCTTTATGATATAACTCCGTGCGGTGTTTGTAGCTCGGCACACAACTGCTCGAAACAACGAGTCGGTTCCTGAAATATCCGAGTGAGTCTTCTCCAGGGAGCGCCCGTAATTATGTTCAACTCCTCGCGCCCATCGTTTGTAGCATCGGCACTACTCGTCAGTGCTGGCTTGACGACGAGCCTTGAGTCCCTGAACCAAGAACCTCTCCCTCGCAGCCCCACACCTGCAAATGTGTTTTGGGTTCAATTTCCAGACGGTACAACACTGCGCTATCAGAGCGCACAGGTACCGACCTTCAAAGAGGGAGAGACCATCTCAGTAGAAACCGAGCACGGTTTTACTGTAGGAACGGTTCGCCTCGCCCCTCCCCCCGAAAGACCCCGTTCCTCAGACAACTCTGCAGTCACCGCCGTCCAACAACTAGCGCCTCCACCAGCTCCCTATGCCTCTCCTGCTTCAGTAGCCGACCTTGTTCTCCCTCCCTCTTTCTCAGAGACCGCGCGGCGCAAGGACGAATTTTCGCTCGATTACGCACGACGGGTAGTCACGTACACCGGCGAGCGCAAGGTAGAGCAAGAGGCACTCACCATACTCAGCCAGGCGCACGCTGAGCTGTCTGAATCGTGGCTCGGTATACGCAAACCTCTGCCTCAGATGTCTCTGCACGTCGAAGTCGCCGATGTTCCCGCACAGGGGAGCGCTAAGTTCTACTTCGAAATGGGAAGCACACCCAAGATCGAAGTCGTAGTGAAGGGGAGAGAGGCGGAATTGCCTACGGTAATACGCCACGAAACGATGCACGTTGTTCTTCGAACACACTTTGGTTTCTTTCTGCCACGCTGGATTGATGAAGGTGTCGCAACTTTGGTCGAGACTAGAGACGCCCAACACCCCCTCGTCGGTCGCCTCGTCAAAGAATTCCTACCGACAAATCAAGCCTTCAGCTTTTTTGAGATCACTACGAAAGGTTATGAACCACTGGCCGCCAGAGAGGTGGTATTTTATGCACAAGCCACAAGTATGGTTGCCGGTCTGGTGAGGCTCGCCCCGGGCAAAAGCCCAGACGAACGCAAACAACACTTCATGTCTTTTGTGAAAGACACGGTCGACTCCGGAGCGGACTTTCAAGCTCACATGAAGGCTTTGGCTGCAAAGTACCCATTTAAAAAGGTCTCTGAATTCCAAACCTGGTGGGTAGACGATCTTGTCCGTACGTATCTACCAGATCAGAAGTAGATTTAGTGACCCGAGACGGCAAGGCCGCACGACTGCTCTGCAAAGTTCACCCGTCGTGCACCCTACACAATGATGCGCCCCTCCATGTACGAGGGCGGCTTGATACCGAACAGATCCAAGGTGGTCGGAGCAATATCGATAATGTGCGGAGCCTCGCTCTTGAGCGGCTGGTTCACGAAGAATATTCCTGGCACCTCCTCCGGATCGACATGGTGATCGCCACTCCAGGCCTTGAGGTTGTCCGAGAATACCTGCGGCTCAATTGTGCCGGTAATCGAATCCCATGAGACTCGGTAGCCAGGATAGTATCCGACGATCAGATCTGGTGCCTCATTAGTGTACAAACCTTTGTAGGCCTTGCGAGTGTCGTACACCTTTTTGATTGCTACCGTACCGTCCTGAGGGTCTACGAGCCCGGTGAGCTTCGCGATGATCTCTCGCTTCACCACCTCTCCCTCCTCATCAGAGAGAATACCGAAGCGCTCCCTTCCCTTCTTATTCAGGTAAAGACCGGATAGGCCCAGCGCAAACGCCTTGGTCCTGCTCCAATCGACCTCCTGGAGGTAATCGAGGCCTTCGGGCTTCTTGTCACCCTTGGTAGCGAGGTAGCCGTTCTCGTACAGCCATGTATTGAGATTCACGCAACGACGGAAGGAGGAAAACCCGTGATCGCTCAGGATCATCAACACATCATCCGACACAAGCTGCTCCATCGTCTCTCCGACGAGTGCATCCATGCGACGGTACATCTCAGGGATCGTGTCACCAAACTCTGCCACGTTCTCGACGGGTGACGGATGCTGCGGGTCTATGTAGCGCCAAAACATATGCTGAATTCGATCACTTGCATCGAATACACAGATGCACACCCCTTCACGGGTTCGCTTGAGAGTTTCGAAGAACATCTTCTTGCGCTCTTCGTGCGACAACCACGCCTGGTCGAGGAATCGTCTGTCATCCAGCGCCAGCTCGTTACGCCCCCAGGTGTCTTCGAGCAACCCGAGTGTCCCGAAGCTCCCCTGGCGCTTCGCGAGCCAACTCGAGAAGAGCAAGGGGTATGAGATAGGCAGCGCCGGACGTGCCGGGTCGACGTTTACAGGAGACACATACAGCGTTACGTGTTCACCGACTTCACGCAGACATACGCGCACTATTCCTTGAATTTTCCTTCGTCCGAGAACGAACGCAATCGGAATCCAGCGCGAGAAGGAGTTGAGAGCCAACGTCTCCCTTTCATTCTGAATGACGAATTCGGCCTGCTCTCCCTCCAGCACTCGGAGAGAAAAAGACACCTTTAGATTACCGCTCTTTCCGTCAGGGTGCGGTGGGCCCTGAATCTCGCCCTTCAGCTCGTCTCTATCACGCGCAAGCGTGTGTACCTCACCTCCCGTAGAGTCTCCGCCCGCCGAGGCCTCTACATCGTTACGGGTGGTGAAGAGCGTGAAGGTTCCCTGCGTTCCACGCAGGTCAGGGGTGCACATTGCCGAGAGGATATTGCCGTTGAACTTTTCTGGTGGATACGAGATCGGAACGCGGATGATGTTGGCCATGATGTTACGCGCACCGAGCAGCTTCCAGAACGGCTGCGAGCGTCGCATCAAACGGATCTCCGCACGGGTTCGGGGAATTCGAAAAGGTCCAATCTTGAGGTCTCTTCGAACGGTCTCAGTACGCACAGCCGAAAGCTCAGGAAGACAGAAGCGCTTGTCGCGACTCAAGAAGTCAAAGATGTTGTGTGCACCAGGGTTCACACCGGTTTGGAAGGTCGACCAGGCGACGGGGGAAAGCGCTGGCAGCGTAGTTCCAAGACGCGAGTAGGCCCCCTGCTCCTTGAGCTTGGCAAAATTGGGAAGCTTTCCCTCTGCAAGATACTTTTCGAGTAGATTGGGGTCGAGGCCATCCAATCCGAGAATGACCGCACGCCTCGCTCGAGCATTTTTCGGTCTTCCATTTCCCCGCACAAGCCGCCAGAGGTACTGAAGCGGCCACAGTAGGATCGTCAACACTCCAAGCCCCAAGGTGAGGATGAAAACCGCTCCGGAGCCCAGAAAAGCGAAGCCGGCACCCGGTCCGATATATGCGTGCGCTGCATTGAAGGGAACCGACAACACCGCCAAACCAACACACGCCGCGCGGAGGGAAAGAAACCGAGAAGCTCGAAACATCTTAAATCCTACAAGAACGAGTAGCACGCTGCCGTGATTACTGGAGATATCCCAAGGTCTTGAGTTGCTCGATCGTCGAGTCCTTGATCTGCCCTCGCACAACCTCCCCTTCCACACGCCCATCTAGGGCAAAGCGCACAGCCTCACCCAGCTCGCCCTTCAACGTCGCCACCAACTCAGCATCTCGACCCGGCTTCATCTCAACATAGTCCTGGCGCCAATCGAAAAGCCCCTTAACCTCCTCACCGCTCTCCCCATTATCTTGAACGATGAGCTTAATGCCATCAGAGGTCGTAAAAGCGCGTTGCTTTACCAACCGCTCTATCTCACTCAACACCCCTCGCCGAGCTTCGAGCGCCTGGTCGTCGAAGAGCGACACACCGGGCGTGGAAACAGATACCGGAATGTCCGCCGCCGCCAGAGCCGTTCGAAAGACGTCGACGGTACTTGTCGTAACATCGACCACCTTGGACTCCTTGTGTTTGGGCGACTTGACGAGCAAAGGAACGTGCAGCTCTTCGTTGTAGAGCTGGTGTCCGTGACCTTGATTACCATGCTCCATAAACTGCTCACCGTGGTCGCCTACGATAATAATGGTCAGATCCTCATAGAGCCCCTGCTCCTTCAAATGCGCGAAGAGCCTCTCAAGTTGCGAGTCGAGATAGAGTATCTCTCCGTCGTACAAGTTCACCTTGGAGATCTCCTCGGGGCCATAGGTCCGCCCAGGAGGGGCATCCGTGAAGGTATCTTTGAAAGGCCCCGGAGGCGAATACGGATCGTGCGGATCGAGGAAGTGCAGGTAGGCGAAGAAGGGCTTGTCCTTCTTGCGCGCCTCTCCGATAAACTTGATGCCGGCCTTCACCACCTCCTCGGCAATCATGCGCTCTTTGACATAAAACGTCTCGAAGCCCTGGTCGTAGCCGAACTCCTGCGTAATCCAAGGATTGGGGGAAACGCCGATCGTACTATAGCCGTTCGACTTGAAGATCTCCGCTAAGGTATCGAGCTGCGGATCAAGCTTCACCGCCATCTTTTTCGCCTGATCACGCAGATTCGGCGGCATCCAGCCGTGGGTAGCGGGATAGAGGCCCGTGAACATCGAGGCGACCGATGGTGGGGTCCAAGGCGCCGCAGTCACTGCGTATGCATAACGCACGTTCTCCTTCGCAAAGCGGTCCAGCGATGGGCTCGTGGCTCGTTGATAGCCATACGCACCCAAGTGATCAGCGCGAGTCGTATCTAACATCAGCACGAGCACATTTTTATGGGTAGTGCTCGAATATCGCCATGCCGCATAAGAGCCTGTGCCCGCCACGAGTAGGGCGACAACGAGAATCAAAGGACGAAGCTTCATCTAAGCACCTCAAAATACAGCAATCAGTTACCACACTGGTCTTATACGCCCAGCAGTATATGCGACATCTCGCACGAGGCAAACCTGCGAAAAACGCCCGCAAACTTCCGATGAAAAAATATCAGTAATCTGCTAATACAAGGAGCCGTTTCGCCCTGCAGGATGGAACTCTTTGCACACAGTCTCCGCTCCCTGAGTCGCACTGCTGATCTGGAGATACAATTTTCCGTTGCCGATCGTAGCTGCTTTCTCAGCTATCTCGGATGCGAAATGCTGCGGCGCCTGCCCTACGGCTCCGTATAGACGCGGCTTACCGTTTCCACGAAAAGTCCCATACTTAGCCACCGCGCCGGCGAACGTTCCGTCTGAATAAAAGAACTGTGCGTAGCCCTGATTGCGGGGACACATGCGCGCACATACTACCGTATACCCCGTGGTACGCGGATCGCCGTTATGGATATGGTCGGACGCCTCGGATTTGACCAGCATCTCTCCCGACGCTATTGGAGAACGAGAAGCGCACACCGAATTCAGCGATGCTGGTGCTGCGCCCCCTGGACTGCGGGTCGCCGTTGGAGCAGGCCGCGGGACCGTTGTCGGCTGAGGGCGCGGGGCCGGAACCGCTGGGGTCGAAATGCTATTCACATTGAAGCTATCAACCAAGATGGGGTTTCCTACAGGCTTCGGCACCGTTACCTGCGAGCCACTGAAGGGATTGCCGATCAAAACAGTAGAGCTCGATACGAGCGCATACTCATCCCCCTCATCTGGCAAAAAATCCCCTACGACGAGCTCTCCGAGAGCGCTCAGCTTCTTGGTTGTAAGCGATCGTCGCTGCAGATCGATGAGCGACAGACTCGTAACGTCCCCTGCCCGGCGCGATACGGCTAGCACTTGAGATCCGCCAGGGGCGTTGAATGCAACGGGCTGCAGAGAAGTTCCAGCAGGGAGTGGTGGCAAGCGTCGCACCTGCCTACGCTCTCCCGTTCGCGGGTTCAGCACACGCACCACTGTCGCCTTCTTGCCCGCCGAAACTACCCCGAGCCACGGACCTGTCCTATCGAAGTTGATAAAGAAAGGAGGTTCGACCCGTGCACCGAGCTGAAACGTCATCTTACGTCGACCGCCACGGAAGAGGTCGAAAGCGACTGTCCACGAAAGCCGCCGACCACTCTTCGACACGATTATCGGATCGTCGATCCCAGTGGCATCAACGTCCGCCGCCGCAACAACGGTATCACCCGCCGCTCCGAGCCTCTTTTCTATCCCTGCTCCATCCGAACCTTGGACACGCCACACTATCTCTCCGGTCGCGGGGTCTACGGAGACAACCCCCAGCTGAACACCCCCGGTACCGAGCCAGCGGCCCATAGCAACATGCTCCCCCATCGAGCCGAACTCCCCGAGGAGGCGCGCCTCTCCGGTTCGAGCGTCGAGAAGCCTCCATACCAGTGGCTCGCCAGGTTCCACGAAGACGACCCCTTGGGACTGACCATGCGAGACGCGTGGAGCTAAGCCAATCACGGCTACTACCGCCACGGTAAAAAGGATATGTTGAATCATGTATTTCACGGACATCGTCTCTTATTGTATCTAGATTATCCGCAAACCAACAGCCGTTATTCCTATGATGATGCGATTGAGCCACGAACGTGGCACCACTGAACTCCCGTGGCTCTCGAGCCGACACACCTTCTCCTTCGGGGAATACCTCGACAGAGCACATATGTCCTATAGGGCCCTGCGAGTCATCAACGATGACATCATTGCCCCCTCGAGCGGCTTCGGAATGCACGGGCACCGAGACATGGAGATCATTACCGTTGTTCTATCAGGCGAACTCGAACATCAAGATAGCCTCGGCCACCGAGAGGCGCTGCGACCTGGCG
>JBIIOE010000134.1:0-9359 GCA_044337105.1 Bdellovibrionota bacterium
CTTGCTAGCAATACGACGATCCTAGTAGTAGGCGGACTAGAAAGTCCGCGGTCCGTGCGCATCCCACCTAATACCGAACTCGCCCGGCCAATCACAAACGGAGCCCCTCCCCCCCACGGACCGCGGAGCTTCCGCTCCGCTTGCTAGCAATACGACGATCCTAGTAGTAGGCGGACTAGAAAGTCCGCGGTCCGTGCGCATCCCACCTAATACCGAACTCGCCCGGCCAATCACAAACGGAGCCCCCTCCCCCACGGACCGCGGAGCTTCCGCTCCGCTTGCTAGCAATACGACGATCCTAGTAGTAGGCGGACTAGAAAGTCCGCGGTCCGTGTGCCTCCCACCTACTACTGAAATCGCATCGCTAATCACAGACCGAGCCCCTACGGAACGTCCCTACTATGAGCGACAGGATGCCTGCCTCTGATGCAAGGCCAACTCCGAAGACCAGAGCGGCTATCAAAACACCACAAATGTGCGCCTAAGAGCCCCTTGCGCCTCTCCGCTAAGCGTATCCTGAACTGTATACGTCGCATCGGAAGGAAGCTCGAGCTTCATCGAATAGGCCGCTCCAAACGGAACGGAAAACACTACGAGCCCCTGCGCATCCGATGTCGCCGTGGAGGAGCCGTTCGTGACTCGGGCTCCTTGAATCGGCGTACCATCGATCCCTCGAATGACGCGCGCCGATATCTGCAATTGTGATGGTAAAGCTTGGAAGTTGTTCGTCGTGTTTCTGTCTAAATACCCATCCTGAACTGGGTTGAACTGATAACCTCCCTTGGTGACCGTCAGCGAATAACGCACCGGGCTGAGTATCGAGACAAAGAGATACTCGCCACTCGGGCCCGTCGTCGCTGCGCGAGAACTGCCGTCAGAAAAGCGCAACGTCACAGTAGCGCCACTCAATACGTTGCCAGAGGAGTCAGTTACCGCCCCCGAAATATTGTACCATGCTGGGGTCGGCGTCGGTGTGACCGTAGGTAGAGGCGTCGCTGTAGCAGTCGGAGCCGGTGTGCGCGTTGGTGACGGCGTTGCCGTAGGCGCCGGCGTGAGTGGTACCGGAACGAACTTCGAAGGATCTGTGAGCAGAGCCGCCAAATCAGGGATGCCAGGAACCACCATCTGTCCCTGGAGTGCGCTCAGAGGCTTGACCATATCCCCTCGCATGAGCGCAGTCTTGAGCTGCTGTCGTGTGAGGTACGGAGCACGCGCCTTAAGAAACGCCAAAACTCCTGAGATGTGCGGCGTTGCCATCGAGGTACCGCTAATGGTGTTGTATCCACCACCTACCCATGTCGATGCGATAGAAACGCCCGGTGCAGCGATGTCTACCGAGGTGGCGCCGTAGTTCGAGAAATTTGCTTTTACGCCATACCTGTCAACCGCTGCTACGGACACGATACTGTCGAGATTGTAACTCGCCGGATACGAGGGATTAGCATCGTTGTTGTTGTAATTGTTGCCTGCTGCGGCCACAAAGAGAAGCCCCTCGTTCTGTGCGTCTTGTATCGCCGAGAACAACGCCGAATAGTAACCACCCCCACCCCACGAATTGCTCGAAAGCACGACGTTCACTCCCCTGCGTTTCATCGTCGTCACGTAGTTGATCGCCCTCACGGCGTTCCACAACGACCCACTACCGCTACTGTCGAGAAACTTGATTGCCATGATCTGAATCGAGTGACACACACCCGCCACGCCGATCCCGTTACCTCCTCGCGCACCTATCGTGCCGGCACAATGCGTTCCGTGTCCGTTATCGTCACGCGGATCGCCGGAGCTCGTAATCGCATTGAATCCATAGACATCGTCTATCACTCCGTTTCCGTCGTCATCGATACCGTTGACCCGTTCATTCGGATTACGCCACATGTTGTCAGTCAAATCCGCATGGTCGTACATCACGCCTGTGTCGATCACGGCAACCACTTGGCTCGAACAGTCTGCGCCATTATCCCAGGCCTCGGTTGCATTAATGTCTACGTTGTTCGCTTGATGCATTCCCCACAGAGTCGAAAATAGCGAATCGTTCGGTATAGCTGTGGTTCGAAAGACTCCGTTCGGTTCGCACACCATCGATCGAATAATTGTATGAGCACCAGATCGCCTACTCTCTATTCGCTGCGCCCTGAAGTAGCGCCGAAGATCCTTGCACAACGTTACATCGCCGATATCCTCTTCATTTTCGGCTCCCGTCTGATTGATCTCGTCTTTCGTTGTATCCGCAATGAGCAACAGCGAACCCTCGTCATCTACAATCTCCAAAGGCTCATCCGTCAGAGCCTGCAAGGTATCCAGTGCCTTTTCCCGAATCGAAGGGACAGGAGATACCGAGGAGATGACGTATTCGCCGTCGAGCACCGTAGTTTCAGCGGAGGCGCTCGCTACCATCAGTGCGAAGCACCCGACAACAAAGACAGAGGTGACAACTACGATACTTCCTCTCACGACCTAGCACCTCTACTCAGAACCGTTTGTCGCCCACTGGTGAGCGGCTGAAGTGCGAACGGGACACCTCGACATCGATTACGAGTCCCCTTCGTCGCCCCCACCGTACAGGTGAATGATGTCGCCTCCTTTCTGAATACCGACACGACCCGCACACCCCCTGCAAATCCTATACGGTAGGATCCGGCGGGAACGAACGTGGTATAGCCGTATGTAGACGCGGAAAAGTCCGTAAGCGGCACACGCTGCTCGAACCGGCTACCTGCTCGACCTCGAATCACCAAGACCCCGCGTCCAGCTAATTGGGCAAACAGCTCTTTGGTCATGTTACGACCATTACGCCAGTGGCGAGTCTCCACGCTAATCTCGTAGGACTGCGTCGGCGTAGCTGTCGCGGTTTCCGTCGGAGCAGGTGCCTTGGTAGGCAGCGGCTCGGAGGTCACGATAGGAAGTGGGGTCGCGATAGGGATTGCTGGGGGCACCTCTGGTGCACCTACCGGCGTTGGCGCGGCAGGAGGCACTGGCACTCCCGGAGCGGGGGTAGCCGTACCTTGGATCGGCGAAGGTGGCGCACCTGGACCACCGGGAGTAGCCGTAGGTTCAGGGGTCGGAACCCCGTGCATACAACGCATCAGATCCCACGGCTCTACAGCTAACGAAAGCTCGCGCCCCAGGCTATCGTTTATGTATACCATCAGTCTGTAGAACCGCGGAGAGATCCCCAATCTCGGGGTATTAAACACCTCTTGAAGTTGTCCAGGTACGAGATTGAAGAACGCACCCTCGAAGCTGACCGAGGGTTGAGAAGCATCGAAAACCCTCCAACGCGCATTCTCGAGCGGCACAGTGCCTACGTTAGCAACTACCCAATCGTACTCACTCGCGCTGGCTCCGCAACGAGCTGCGACTGCGACGACCGGAGCTGGAGTCGCGGTGCTGATCGGTAGCTGCGTGGGCTGCAGCGTGGCCGTCTCTACCGCAGTGGGTGTAGCCTGGACAGTACTCTCCGGAGGCGCCAGCGGAGGTGAGGTAGGCTGGTTGGAGGGCACTGGGGCGCTAGTGGCGATAGGAGCGGCAGGAGGCGCCAAGGTGCTTGACGGTGGCGACGTCGGGAAAGGTACCCCCGTGAGAGCGGGTGGCGCGACGGGGGTAATCGTCCCGGGGACTCCACTCGTCTCTCGTGGCTGCGGTGCTACAGGAGGAGTCGAGCCTACGGTCGGGGTCTCCTGAGGCATCGGGGTGTGAGGTGGCGAGCCCGGATTTGTAGGTACAGGAGAAACGGTGGCAACCGGTTGCGACGGCGGCGCCACTGGCGACGCAACAGGCGTGGCAACTGGCGGAGCAACAGGCACACTAGTCGATACGGGTGGAGCGAGCGTCGGAAACGCCGTCGGAAATGTAACCGGTATCGGGGACGCCACGAAGAGAAGATCGGAAACGTCGGCCTCAACCGACAGCGGCCCGACCTCCCCCGGAGCAAACGTGTACTGCGACGATTCGGGCGCTATCTGTATCTGCGATCCTAGCGGCGCGGTGAATGCGAACGATCCATCCTGCCCCGATCGAATTTCGTACCCTAGCGGAAACCCATTGACGGTTACCTTCAGCGGCACCCCGTTTAACGGCGCACCGTCGGCCACGAGAGCTCTGCCCCTCACCGTCGCGCTCTCGAAATCCACCTGCTGGAAATCAAGTGATTCCTCGTCACAGATCGTCTCGACTAGGCTACGGCCAGCAGGGTTGAACAAAGCCCCCTCGTGCTCAACTGTCAACCAGGTGTCACTTCCGAATGGCACAAGGACCGAGAAGCGCCCATCTCCATCAGTGCTGCCACTCGGGTCCTCTTGATTATTGGCGTGAATGCGCGCACCTCGAAGCGGATTCCCATTCCGATCAAGCACTCGCCCTCGCAGGGCGTACTCAGTTTTGACGGGACACGATTCTCGTGGCGGCTCTATGACTCCCCCCAATGGATCGGGGGCTCTGGCCACAATAGTAGTATCGACCGTGCGTCCCATATTCGAGAACGTTTCGAACTCCGGGTCGAATGCATAGGGACTCAGGCGCGCTTCGACCTTAGCGGTCGTGCCGTGTGCGATCGGAAATATGTCAAAGCGTCCGTCCGCGTCGGAGCGCGCAGCCTCTTGACCATTTACGAAGATCGGCACTCCTGCGAAGCCTCCGCCATCGAGCGCAACAACCCGTCCGGTTATTGAATAATTCTGCACCCCACTGCTCTCGTCAAAGGCTTGAATCGACGCTGTGGTTGCGAGCGTGACAGGGCAGTATTGAAAATCAGAGGCGCTCGTAAATCGCTTGCCCGTCAGCGCAGGGTACACCGCTACCGGAGCACTCGACGCCGGGGCTCCTGGGAGTGTATTGCATGACAGGCGCGTTCTCACGGGTAGCACCACTCTCCCCTTCCAATCGGAAAACTTTACGTCGGAGTTCATGCACCCCAGGCCGGCTGCTGGTTGCGTCATACTCACACCGCTCAGAGGCTGCCCTGCCTGCGCGATGTCGAGGACCAACACCCCTTGCGGTGAAAAGGTACGTACCGCAGAGAACTCACAGGTATATGTATTGCTTCCTGAAAACGCGCACTCACGACTGTCGCGTCTGCGAGGGATGAACTCATATCCATTGGCGATCGGAACGATGTCGAAAGAGGTACTCGCCAACGCCCCTGCCACACTGCCGATCGAGAATGTGAAATTACCCATGCCATCAGTTACACGGGAAGGTAGCGCCATGAAGTTCGAGTTGCCGATGAACTCGACCCCTTGAACACCCTGAGTAGCACCGGCCGCATGGACGGAGATCTTAATTTTGGAGCTTAGCGATGGTGTCGGATTCGTGACCGTAGCGCACGTAGCCGCGCTGATACCAACTTCATCATCCCCGCTTAGCGGACACGACTTCATACCGATGCTGCGATAGGTCGAAAACGAGGAGCAGCGAATACCGGGCGCCTCGTGCGGGACTATCTGTAACCATCCTGTTGCGTCACTCAGGTCATCGCACTTCGATGCAGGCCTTGGTACCGACCACGCCACATATCCACTTTCGTCGGTCACACGCTGCTCACAGCTGAGCGCCTGAGGATTCAACAGCGATACCGGCAGGTTTGTAAGGGGTGTAGTGCCGGAAGAGTAAAAAGACCACGACACAATCGTACTCGGCCGAGCACTAGGCGCTGCTGTGATGACCTTACTGCGAATACCGCGCGACACTAGCTCGACAACCCTCACCTCTGCGGGACTCAACTGCATCCCCGCATTGACGCCGGAGAAAACAATCACTCCATCGAGTCCCGAAAGTGAGTTCGTGTCGAATGTCCAATTTCCGTTCGCGTCACTCGTGAGCGTCGTCAGAGCATTGATTCCACGAGAGCCACGGATCTTGATGCTAGGGACGCCCTGGCCACTAGCTGTCTTGAACGTCAAGGTGATCGGGTATGCGCATGCCTCACGCACGACCAGACTAAAGCCGCTGAGAAAAACCAAAAAGAGCAGCAGCAGCCCTGTGCGAAATACACCCCTGTCAGGGCTGTTCCAAAAAACACCAATCGGACGGGCCCAGAGCTCGCAAGTACCGCTCCTGTTCTCCACACCTCTCCGTCGGCAGATGGTCTCCGAAGGACAAGGCTTCATACCGTTAATTAACGATAGTGGGCCATAAAAATTGGCTCATCGCGTTTTAGAGTGGGTGATAGCGAGCTTGGAGACAGCGTAAGCCCTTGTTTGACCTATAAATCGCGCCTTTCCACGTGAACGTGCTCGTGCACGTAAACGTCGCGATAATACCGAGTCCTACCCACTCGATTCCGCGATGACCCTAAAAATTGAAGATCCAGGGATTCCGTATCCACCTGTAAGGGGAACTTGGAGACGTGATCGATCTCGATTCTCAAACCGTTTCGGGCTCTAGTTCTAAGGAAGCAAAGAAGAACCCCTCCCTGCTGCGACGGGTAGGTTTTGCCTCGCTTCCCTGAAGGTCTACGCAACTGGATTAACGGGAGCACCATCCGCGATCTTATCGAGCAAACGATGCACCGTCGTGAGTGCCAGAACACCCTCAATCGGTCGTTGACCGCTGGCCAAGGTCCCATCATCACTGGCGACCTTCCCATCGTCTGACAAGAACAGAGGCATCTCCGGAAAGGGCTCCAAGGCACATGCCAACGTACAGAAGAGAATCTTATCGTCTTCGGCGATTTTTTGCGCTACGTCCTTTGGAACCCGTTGCGCTTTACGACGCAGTGCCATCAGCTCCGTAAGACCGAGACGGTACAATTTGGTCAACCCTAGGCTTCGATAGGCTTCCCCAACGGTAGACACACCATCCGACACGACCCGTTCCAGAGCGATATTGATGGCGCCCTTCACCTTTTCTGCGAGCAGCAGCACCTTCTCCTGATCGGAGAAATCGACAGCCCACCGAACAACCGCGGCGTTCATGATGTAGGAGAACTCGAGTTCGACCTCTTCGTGATCGGTCACCCGCCGCATCAACTCGGCGAAGAGCCGGGTCGAGCGCGCCTCGTACACGAGCGGCTCGATACTTCTGATGTCCTCTATAATTATGCGTTCACTCCCAGCAGCGATATCCGCGCGCGCCTCTGCCAAAGAGAACGGTGCGTGCATCAACGCAGTTGCCTCGGCCTCCGGCACGCCCTCAGCAGCGAGACGCTTCGTGCGCTCTTGATACGATTCCTCTTCGAGCATGGAAACGGTCGCCACTGACGAGGTTGCTAGAAGCTGATAGAAAAGCTCCGCACTCGATTCAAAGATCAAAGCCAGCAGGCGCGCTAGCAGAAAATGATGCTCCGGATCTTCGGTTTTTATTCCGATCCAGGTGAAGCCTTTGTCTGGAGTGTGAAAACCCTCTCCAGGCGGCTGGTCAGCCGCATCATCAAAAACCTTCACTTCGACATACTTTCCGATCAGTATCGCCAAAAGCTTGAGGTCTACGAATTTCACGACCTTCTGCAGCAACTCTAACGAATCGGTTTCATCCGTCAGCGCGAGCCACTCCCACAACGCCTCCTCGTTGAGCGTATCCTCTTTCCACAGATCGAAATCCGAGAGCAGGCGACATTGCTCGAGTGAAGCCATGGAGAGCAGGTCGGCCGAGGCCGCGAGCCCCTGGTGCTTTATGACCATAAAGAGGCTCTGAGCTGGTAGCTGTCGAACTACCTGCTCGGGAGCATCGGCCTCGAATATCGCCTTATAGAGCTCGCGGCAGGTGTGCCCCCGAAAAGGTGCCACTACAGGGACGTTGTCGGATGAGCTCATTTCGCTGGCGCAAAGGTAATATGAATCTGGCGACCACCTATCGGCGATCGCTCGTCGACAACAGCGACATCAGCCAAGCGCTGAACGACCTGCTCGAACTTCTCTCGACCAAGATCGAGATACATCGCTTCTCGACCTTTAAAACGCATCACGAACTTGACCTTGTCTCCTTCCGCGAGAAAATCACGAGCCTGCTTGAGCTTGACCTCGAGATCTCCAACATCAGTGCGGTAACGAATTCGCAGCTCCTTGAGCGAGGTCTCGGTTCTCTTCTTCTTGGCTTCGGCTTCTTTCTTCTGCTCGCGGTACTTGAACTTGCCGTAGTCGAGGATCTTACATACCGGCGGCTTCGCTGTAGGAGAAACTTCTACGAGATCGAGCTCTAACTCTTGGGCTCGCTGGAGCGCATCCTTGAGCGGCAGCACACCAAGCTGCTCACCCGTAGACGAAATGACGCGCACATCCCGCGCTATAATGAATTCGTTGATTCGATGAGTATCAGGTGGGGCGGTAGGACGGTTAAAACGTCCTCCTCGGAAACCGGGCTTGGAAAATGGCTTCAAAAAAATTCCTCCATATATATGAGACGATACAACCTCTAAGGTTAACCACTGCACCCAAACGAATCAAGTATTGGCTCGAGATCCCCTGGGCCGGGGTCATGTGGCACCTCAGCGGTCATTTCTTTTTGGCGTCTGATTTCTTGGCGTCGGCGGCAGGCGTCGACTGGGTACTGACGAGTTCGTGGCAAGCCGCCGCTGACACTTCGACACCCAAACAACGCCCCTGTTGCCCCTGACACTCTGCAGTAAGGGCCTTTTCGAGCTCTGTCCGGGCAGAAAAACTCAATGAATTCAACACAGAAGACTTAGTAGAGAGCTTTGTAGCCACGCACGCCCCAAAAGCCTCGTGCTCACGCAAGCAGATCTCCGAGGCACGCACCTTCTGGCGGCTGACCTCCGATTCCAGCAGACGCTTGGCCTCAGCCTCGTCTTTACCGACCCTTTCTATCCCCGAAAATCGAACTATAAGCTCTTTCGCCTGCTGGTCTACCGCTGGAACGGCGGTCGGAGGGGCCTTACCCGCCCCTGCTGGAGAAGAAACCACGGGGGCTGTTTCATTTTTATCTGTTCGCACCCATTTATATGAAACATCTGACCGGCAGGCGAAATCCGCCACTACCGTTGTGCTGCACACGAACACCGCGACCACAGCACATAAACACCAAAAAGAGCGAAATTTAACACACATGGCATGAATACCCGGGATACAGTCTCGTCTTAGGAACGTATCGCTAAGATTGCACAAGGTATATCGGCCTCTACGCTCGCTGGGCAAGGAAAATACAGAGCGCAGGGAACCTAAACCGAGGCATCAATCGACTTTCGGGAACACACAGCAAAGGAGGACAAGGATTCGCATGGACAATTGCTCAGGAAATTCTTTCACAGGAATCGACAGAGACTATTACCAGGTCATTGGTTTACCAAACATGACAGGCAGCCCGGAGCGTCGGCTTTTGTTGGCGATCCTGGAACGAGCGATCCTCGATTACGTAGGAAACGATCAACGTGAGGTAGAGGAAGCCGAGCAGTGGTTGTTCGGAGACGC
>JBIIOE010000135.1:0-9328 GCA_044337105.1 Bdellovibrionota bacterium
CGCGGGGGCAGAATCGGGCAAGGCTCGCTAGCTCGCCTCGCTAAAGGATCATCGGGAGATGCTATCTAATTCCTTTTCCTAATTCCTGCGGAATTAGGAAATGCGCCCGGAGAGGATCGAACTCCCGGTCTCTCCCAGGTTCCGCTTCCGCTATTCCCCGCTTACGCGGGGGCAGAATCGGGCAAGGCTCGCTAGCTCGCCTCGCTAAAGGATCATCGGGAGATGCTATCTAATTCCTTTTCCTAATTCCTGCGGAATTAGGAAATGCGCCCGGAGAGGATCGAACTCCCGACCCCAAGTTTAGGAAACTTGTGCTCTATCCAACTGAGCTACGAGCGCGTGCGAAACTTAGAAAACAATACCAAAAACTGGCACTAAGGCCAATCCTACCGTTCTGACTCGGAATTACCCCTCGCCTACAGCTCTTTTGGGCGACAGGGAGGTGTCTGCTAACAGGACAGAGAGTGCCCACTCGTCCAGTTCTGTGAGTTCATCTTCACTCTCGAACTCAAACTGATCGCCGTCTGGCCACTCTCCTATGCCTTTGTACCCTGAATCCGTACGCTGAATGGATATGACGCGAGCGTCCTCCCCAAAGCCGAGCGATCCGAGGAGGATATCCTCTGCTCGTACTCGCGGGGAGAGATCGTCTCCGTCCTTCTTCTTCATCCTTTGTAGGCGCCGAACACCAGAGATGCGTTCGTACCACCGAATCCGAAGCTGTTCGACATTGCAACCTTGACCTCCTGTCGCCGCGCCTTGTGAGGCACGTAGTCGAGGTCACACCCCTCGTCGGGATTGTCGAGGTTTATCGTCGGAGGAACGACACTATCCTTGATGGCGAGCACTGAGAATGCAGCCTCTATCGCGCCGGCCGCTCCAAGCAGATGTCCTGTCATCGACTTGGTGGAGCTTACGAGCAGTCCGCTCTTGGCCCACTCGCCGAAAACAGTCTTTATCGCTGCCGTTTCGGATACATCATTGGCTGGTGTAGAGGTTCCATGCGCATTCAGGTAGCTGACCTGCTCAGGCTTGAGACCTGCCCACTTGAGCGCATGTCGCATGCAATTCACCGCGCCCTCTCCATCTGAACATGGAGCCGTCATGTGGTACGCATCGCACGAGAAACCGTATCCGAGAACCTCTGCATAGATCGGTGCACCGCGCTTGAGCGCGCTATCGAGCGCTTCGACGATGAGGATGGAACATCCCTCTCCGAGCACGAATCCATCACGATCCTTGTCGAAGGGTCGTGATGCGCGCTGCGGCTCGTCATTCCGAGTCGAGAGCGCCTTGAGCGCACAGAAACCTCCGATACCGATGGGGGTGACTGCGCTCTCCGAGCCTCCTGTGACGACTACATCCTGCAGGCCATCTGCCACCATACGAAAAGCTTCTCCGATAGCATGAGTGGATGATGTACAGGCGCTAGTTACGGTGTAGTTGACCCCTTTAAGGCCGTACTTGATACCGACGTTACCCGGTCCAAGGTTGCTGATCATTCCTGGGATGAGAAACGGGGATATCTTCTTTGGTCCACCCTCGAGATATGCAACATGGTACTTCTCAAGGATAGGGAGCCCTCCGATACCGACACCGAGCAAACACCCCTTCATAGCCGGCTCGTAGGTGGTGTCCTCGAGGAGTTTCGCATCGGTGAGCGCCTCATGAGTCGCCGCTACCGCATACTGCGAAAAGAGATCCTGCTTTTTTTGATCCTTGAACTCGATAAAAGGGTCTGCATTGAACCCCTTCACTTCAGCAGCGATATGAGCGGCGAAAGCGGAGCAATCGAAGCGGGTTATGTGACCGACACCAGACTGGCCTTCTTGAGCGGCACCCCACGAGGTATCGCGGGTGAGGCCCAGGGGACTGATGATTCCGATACCTGTAATAACAACTCTACGTCTCTGCATGCGCTCCTAATCCTTTTTTTGGCTCTTACACTAGCGAGCTTCTTGAGCTTCAAAGCGAACTCTTGTGTGTTCTGCCTATCTGGCGGCGACCCTAAGTCGCCGGTATTCATACCATAGGGGGAGTATCGGGAAAAGCAACCTCAACCCCCTGTAACCGCTATATTTTCCCTGTTCCTCCGGGCTATACTAATTCCTTTCGTACCTGCAGCCAAACGCCTGCATGACAGCCACAATCCCGCTGGAAGCTCCTCTTCTGTTAAGCGGCTCCGCTTTTCGCGCTGCCAAGCAACTATCAAAGGCGATTGCCGATTCCGACCTCTACGAACATCCACAGAGCCTCTACCGAGGGCAGCGGAGAGTGGGCACTTCCAAAGAACTTGATGTAGAATGCCCGGACTCAACACGAGATTGATGATGCAACTTCGCGACCTTCTCAAGAAATACTTCGGCTTTGATTCCTTTCGCCCGCTCCAAGAGGAGATAATCACCACCTCGCTCGCCGGACGTGACGTGGTAGCTCTGCTACCGACGGGAGGTGGCAAGTCGTTGTGTTATCAACTCCCCGCTCTCGCTCGAGATGGATTGACTATCGTTGTCTCCCCTCTTATCGCTCTGATGAAGGATCAGGTCGACGGGCTGCACGAGATGAACGTACCGGCAACCTTCATCAACTCGAGCTTGGACAGCGGTGAGTACTTTCGCCGCTATTGCGGGCTCGACAGCGGTGAATACAAAATCCTCTACCTCTCCCCCGAACGCTTGCTTCAGGAAGAGATGCTAAGTCGGCTCTCGCGCTGGAACGTCGCTGCCATCGCTATCGACGAGGCGCACTGTATCTCTGAATGGGGCCACGATTTTCGACCGGAGTACGCTCAGCTTGCGAAACTGCGCGACACATTCCCCCAGGTGTCACTCATCGCCCTGACTGCCACGGCGACGCCACGCGTGTGTGACGATATAGTATCCCTGCTCGACCTCCGAAACCCTGCGCGCTTCGTAGCAAGCTTCAATCGTCCGAACCTCTCGTATAGAATTATCGCTCGCCGCGAACCACTCAAGCAGATCACCGATTTTCTCGACGATCATACGGGAGAAAGCGGTATCATTTACTGTCTCAGTCGCTCGAAAACCGAGGAGATCGCTCAGGCCATCTGCTCTAAGGGATACGAAGCCCTTCCCTACCATGCGGGTCTCTCTACGGAGATGCGCGCCAGAAACCAAGAGCGCTTTCTGAAGGACGAGGTCCCAATCATGGTAGCGACGATAGCGTTCGGTATGGGTGTCGACAAACCGAACGTGCGGTTCGTCATTCACCACGACCTCCCGAAAAATATCGAGAGTTACTATCAAGAAACGGGTCGCGCGGGACGAGACGGCTTGCCAAGCGAGTGCGTGCTACTTTACAGCCAAAGCGATACTGCAAAGCTGTACCGTTTTGCTGAGCAGGCAACCGATCCTCACGAGCAAGAGGTTGCGCGTAGACAGATCTCTCAGATGGTGCGCTTCGTTGAAGGCGCCGATTGCAGAAGAATGGCGATTTTGCGCTACTTCGGAGAGCAGTACCGCGCTGAGGATGGCACACCGCTGTCGTCGTGTGGTGCGTGCGACAACTGCCTGACTCCGCGCGAGCAGTTCGATGGCACCACCGAGGCTCTCAAGATACTCTCGTGCATAGCGCGTGTGCAGCAGAAGAGCGGATTTGGCGTCGGAGCGGTACACATAGCCGACATCCTTGCGGGAGCCGACAACGAGAAGATCCGGCGCTGGGGGCATAACACCCTCTCCACATACGGGGTAGGCAAAGAGCGCCCTCGTCAGGAATGGATTACCTTCACGCAGGAACTCATCAGTCGTGGGCTTTTGCGTATAGACCTCGAACGTTTCAGCATCGTTCAGATCACAGAGGCTGGCAAAGCAGCTATGAAGGATCGTGCTCCGATCTTGTTGACCAAACCGCTGACAACCACCAAGCTCGCGGCTGAAAAGCGCCGCGAGCTGAAAGTTCGCACAGGCGAGAAGAGCTACGACAAAGAGCTATTCGACAGGTTACGTTTATTGCGCCGCACCATCGCTGACGAGAAGGGCGTGCCTGCGTTCATGGTCTTTTCCGACGCCACCCTTCAGGACATGGCGGGCAAAAAGCCGCAGACGCTCAGGGCGATGCTTGACGTCTCTGGCGTGGGAGAGCGAAAGCTCGAGCAGTATGGAGAGCTTTTCTTGAGCGCGATCGCGGAGCAGGTATCAGAGAGCACGTGACATTCGCTTTCGTAGCAGCGATGGGTTTTGCCTCGCTTCCCTAGCGTTACTCCTCTGAGGGCTCTACCGTTAAAGCTTCCGATAATTTGTGGAAAGACGTGCTCGCATCCCCCAGGGAAGCGCCATCCTCTACGCGCTCAACGCAAGTCACCAGCGCAGGGATCGTACGCTCGACACGTTTGAGGAGGTACGCTCGTTTTGATTCGGATAGCTGGAGTCCACGTTGTTTTGCAATCACGTCGAGCAAGGGATCCAATTCTTTCTCCTTGGGGCCTTCTATTGCGAGGTAGAGACCAGCGTTGAGCCTGCTTCTAAGTTGGGGGGACGTTGCGATTGCTTCTGGGTCTGCGGCACCTATCAGCACCAAGCTCCCCTTCTGTCGCGAGATTCGCTCTATGAGATCCACCAAAATCCCCTGACATCCCCCCTCACCTAGGCACAGATCCGCATCATCGATAACGACCAGCTCCCACGGGTGTATCGGTGCACCGGGCAGCTCTTCAGAAAACCAGGCTGCCAACGAAGAGCCTGGAATCAATCGTGCACGACCATTTCGTTCTTGATGCTTTCCCGCGAGGTACACACCGAGATGTGTTTTCCCCGAGCACCGCTCTCCTCGAATGTAGGTAGTGGAGAAGGTGCGCTTACCCGAAAGTGTCGTCACAGTCCGAACGGCCTCCTCGACACCCGTGTGAACGAAGAACGCTGACGACGAGTAACGGAGAGGTTGAACCAACTCGAGTGACAACTGCTCTGTCATGGAAATACTACTACGGTAAAGCTCAGCACCCGGCGAAGATGAAATCATCTGGGTCGCTCACTCGTGCCCACAGACGCGCCCCGAGCGCTCCCATCTTACGTTCCAGGTGTTCGTATCCTCTACGGAGATGACTCGGCTCGTGAACCTGCGTGACACCCTCGGCTGCAAGGCCACCCAACACCAACGAGGCAGCGGCTCGAATATCGAGCCCGTCCACCGGTGCTCCCTGCAATTTCTCGACACCTTCGATCGTCACGGTTCGCTCGGCTATCTTGATCTGAGCCCCCATACGCGCGAGCTCCGAGGCGTGTCCGAAGCGTCCCTCGTACACCGTCTCCTCGATAGTGCTCGTACCCTCCGCAACGGTCAGCGCAGCCATGAGCGGAGCCTGAAGATCCGTCGCGAGCTCCGGAAACGGCCCCGTTCTCACGTGCACAGCCTTCATGCGTCCATTGCTCTTAACAGTCACGAAATTCTCGCCGCACGAAACCGAAAGCTCCATCTGCCGGAGAATATCCAAGAACGACCCGAAGTAGAGCGGGTCAATTCCTTCAACCGTTACCTCTCCACCTGTGATGGCGCCGGCGAGCAGGTACGTCCCCGCTTCAATCCGATCACCGATCAACGTGGCCGAAGTTCCTCCAAGCTCGCTCCGTCCCTGGATCTCGACGACCGAGCCACCAGCGCCCTGGATATCAGCACCCATGCCATTCAAGTAATTCGCGAGGGCGATGACCTCTGGCTCCTTGGCTGCACCTTTGAGTACGGTTAGACCAGGGGTGAGGCTCGCCGCCATGATGAGCTGATGCGTCGCACCAACTGAAGGAAACCTAAAGTCTATCACCGCCGGTTTGAGCCCATTCACAGCCGTGGCGTAGACAACTCCGTGCTTGAGCGAGATATCCGCTCCCATCTTCGCCAATCCTTCAAGATGCAGATCGACCGGCCGAGCCCCGATCAGATCTCCGCCCGGTAGCGCCACTCGCGCGGCTCGCCCGCGAGCAAGGAGGGGCGCGAGGACCCAGAAGGATGCGCGCAACGCCTTCACCAAGCTGTAGCTCGCCTCGGTTGCAATTAGCTTCTCTGTGCGGACCTTGACTTCACTACCATCATAATGAACCTCGCCTCCGAACTGCTCGAGAAGATGAATGACGAGACTCGTGTCGGTCAGATTGGGGACATTGCTCAGGATGCACTCTTCGCCGGTCAGCAGGGTCGAGATGAGGAGTGGGAGTCCGGCGTTTTTCGCACCCCCTGCTCGAACGGTTCCTGTAAGGGGCGTTCCACCAACTATCTCTATGAATTCCGACATCTTATCTCCCTGCCCGCTCGTCGCACCAATCCGGGTACATTACGGCACGACAATATTCCAGAGCAATAGCAACTACTCCACTCTTTTGCCGATTTACTTAGAAATTTTTCGAGGCCTTTCTCAATCCGGGAAGTGCGTGCTCGAAGGGATCTGGAACGGCTTCCGCGGGCTTTGTGTCGCCCGAGGGAGGGTTTCCGGGGAATATAGGAGACTTACAATGAGTGACTACAAAGCTACAGACGTCCGAAATACAGCTTTTCAGATCGGTAAGAATTTCAACACCGCTCAAGACAACCTGCTGAGAGCGTATAGTCTCAAGGATGGAGACAAGGACGCTGTTGCCAAAATGGCCAAAGACTTAGGCTTGCCCGCGAGCGAAAAGCAGAATATTCGGGCGATTCAACTAATCGCCGAGCAGCGATTCCAAGGCGCTTCCCAAAGCCTGAACCTCTTTTCGAACATCTTGGACAAAATCGATCAACTCAAGCAGCGCTTGATCAACAAATTCGGAAACTAAGCTAAGGCAGCAAGGCAAAACCTACCCGTAGCGAGAACCTGGAGGTTGGGTTGATATTCGATTTTCGCGATGTGGAAAAACAGCAGGTGTATCCTCTTCGATACACTGAGGATTTTTCCACATCGCGAAAATTGAAGAGCAACCCAAGATCCGCTTTCGCAGCAGGGAGGCGGTTTGCCTTGATTCCCTAAAAGGGCTACGCGCATCCTCGATCGACTCAACGGTTGCGTGTAGTCTATTGCCCAAACGAATACCGGTAGGCCTTGGAAGGTCGATTAAAGTCGTATCCTGCCTTCCATTCCTCAGGCAATTCCTCACGAGCCACCGACTCAAACCCGAGGCGTTCGAAGAACTCCCCAACATGCTGGTGAATGGTGAGGGCAAACACTGCTTTCCTGCCCCTCTTGTGCGCCTCCTCGAGCAGCGCTCGAACAAGAGCCCGAGCGCGCCCGCGCGCCTGAAAGCGTGGCAACGTACACAGCTTAGCGACCTCGCATGAGTCGCCGTAATCAACCAGCGACGCCGCCGCTACTATCTGGTCGTTGACCGAGTACACCATGAAGTGTCGGATAATCGAGAGGAGCGCATCTTCAGTGATAGACTTAAGCGAGCCATCGGAGATATTCGGTTGCATGAGCGCCATGATGTCACGTACGTCAGCTTCCGTTGCGGGGCGAAGGATGTTCGGATACTCGCAGGTAAAGAGGGTTCCCGCTCCCGCGTGAGTAAAGACCTCCTCGTAGATGGCTCCGCGCCGAGCCTCGATCAGCACGATGTCGACATCATGTTGCTCCTGCTGGTCTACCAGGAACTGCACACGCTCAGGGGGCAGATTGAGGTCTGCGCGCTGCGCTAGAGCTTCCCGCACTTGGTCGACGCTTGGATACGATTTACACTTACCGTTAATGAGGAGCCCTGGCTCGCTGCCGGGAAAGAACATCTTTTTAGTGCCGAGCTCTACTGCACACTGCACGATGTCACGCTCTACAGCTTCACGTTCCCACGCAGTCTCGGGAAAGTCCCGTAGGGCCACCAGGGGTGCATTGCCGGAAACAACCTCTGCCCTCACCCGTGCTACGAAGCCTGGATCCCGCAGGTCCGCGGTGTGCGCCTCGAGTACGGAAAACTTGTCCCCCGCACGATTCCAACTCTCAAGCGTCTCTGTTAAGCGCGCGTCGGCTGCACAGAAGACCACCTGCCGGATTCGCGCGGCCATGAGAACCCGCAAATCCATCAGGACGGCCGCGCAGTGGCTCGAATACTCGAAACAAAATGCGAAAAGAGTGTCCTGAAAACGTCTGCAGTAATGGAGAAATTCCAGTGCGGACAACATCTGGATGTCTATTGAGGGATTCGCTCCAGGGGCTATTTTGAGGGGTTCTGCCATTGTGTCTGTCGGCGCTGTAAATGAGTACTTCCCTGGGGAAGCGAGGCAGGCTGTGGAAAATGCTCTTTTGCTGAGAAATGCGATCGTCGGCCGTCATCAAACTTCGCATCTCCAGCTACGATTCCATTTTTTCGCAGCCTGTTAAGATCCGCAAGCGACCCGGAGTACCGAACTACTCCGTGTTAGTCAACTGGTATGTGCGCAAAAACTCGTCGTGCGGAATTCTTTACCTGTTCGTTTGGCTGTGTCGCTTGATTGGTGGCACATCTTAATACAGACGCTCTGCTACGAGAGCCTGACCTATCGCTGTCATCATCTGGCTTCACCGACTCGGCTGCTGAGCCAGGAGATTGGCCAGCTCTCAGCCTCCTCGCGAGACGACATCGTCTTGCGTCTACGTAATACGCCCAATCAAATCTCTGAGGGACTGCACACTGCAGATTCACCGATGGTAGCCAGGCACTCCATCAGCGCTCAGCGATTGATCGAAAAGAGGACCGCATATGTGTTGAGGGTCATATCAGACCACGAGCAAAAGGCTGTGCGCGCGAAGCGGAACCGGACCGCGGACTTTCTAGTCCGCTTGCTGGCAGGGTCGTGACGCTACTGCCTGGCAGAGCGGAAGCTCTGCGGTCCGTGGGGGTCCGCTTGCTAGTAGGGTCATAGCGCTTCTGTCTGGCGGAGCGGAACCGGACCGCGGACTTTCTAGTCCGCTTGCTGGTGGAGTCGTGACGCTAGTGTCTGGCAGAGCGGAAGCTCTGCGGTCCGTGGGGGTCCGCTTGCTAGTAGGGTCATAGCGCTTCTGTCTGGCAGAGCGGAACCGGACCGCGGACTTTCTAGTCCGCTTGCTGGCAGGGTTGTGACGCTACTGCCTGGCAGAGCGGAAGCTCTGCGGTCCGTGGGGGTCCGCTTGCTAGTAGGGTCATAGCGCTTCTGTCTGGCAGAGCGGAACCGGACCGCGGACTTTCTAGTCCGCTTGCTGGCAGGGTCGTGACGCTATTGTCTGGCAGAGCGGAAGCTCTGCGGTCCGTGGGGGTCCGCTTGCTAGTAGGGTCATAGCGCTTCTGTCTGGCAGAGCGGAACCGGACCGCGGACTTTCTAGTCCGCTTGCTGGCAGGGTTGTGACGCTACTGCCTGGCAGAGCGGAAGCTCTGCGGTCCGTGGGGGTCCGCTTGCTAGT
>JBIIOE010000147.1:0-8035 GCA_044337105.1 Bdellovibrionota bacterium
GGGCGATGAACCGCTCTACCTACAACTATTCCTACCACAGCCTCAATTATCACCATTTTTTCCGCTTCATACGGCATACAATTTTTTCAGAAGCGCTAGGATTGGGCAGCGCCTATGGAGACGAGTTTGCTCCCATCTCTCATCAAATCAAGAAGATTACCGTACTCGACCCATCTCAAGCTTTTTGCATCGATAGCGTAAACGGGACTCCCATCCGTCGCGTTGCGCCAAGGGCGGACGGTACGATGCCATTTCCCGATTGTTCGTTTGACCTAATTACAAGCTTTGGAGTACTACATCATATCCCGAACGTCACATACGTCCTGAAGGAAGCCTATCGATGCCTTAAGCCAGACGGAGTGCTTCTTACGAGGGAGCCTATAGTATCCATGGGTGACTGGAGACACCCCCGACGAGGATTGACAAAGAGAGAGCGCGGCATTCCTATTAAAGTTTTTGATAAGACCGTGCAGGATATAGGCTTCTTAGTTAACCGTAGGTCTTTGTGCGACTTTCGACCTATCGCGATACTAGCCAAAAAAGTTGGGGGCGTCCCGTACAACTCTCGACTTGTAACCATTATCGATAGTTTTTTCAGTCAAATTTTTCAAGCCAAAGTACTGTACCATCGAACGAGACCGCTTCAAAAGCTGGGACCAGCATCGGTGTGCTATATGCTTAGAAAGCCCCCCTTCACGGACAATACAAAGTAGCGTTTCCGGTCAAACGCCCAAGAGCGTCCTCCTTTAAGCAAGACACCTCTTGGGCGCGACAATCTCAGCGCGACGCTGAGGCATAAATCGATATTCGGTCCAGTAGAATGAAATTGCTCCCGCAGCTGCCCACCACAACGCGTTTTTGTGGAAGACACCAAGAATAATACTTGGTTCAAGCATCGAGGGAACAAGTGCTACGCATAGCACTGAAAGCAACGCAACCAGAAACGATCTAATTTCGATCGAAGGTTTTTCACATAGTGGAATGAGTCGTATCGTCTTGATTGCTCTTAATAGAAGAGATGCGAAGATGGAGGCCAGAATAATAGGCGCAAAAATCCCACCGTGAACAGCTAATCGTAGCCAAACATTATGTATTTCCTGGCCAAAGCCAAGATCCTCGAATGCTAAGATGCCGTGACCAAACAGGGGAGACTCCGCAATTAAAGAGATTGCGACGGGATACTGGCCGATTCGCGAGGCACTGAACTGATCCAGATCCATTACATCTTGTGCAACCTTTACCCTGTCATATCGAAGATGAGAGACAAGCCAATCCTGATCCAATAAAGTTATAGTTGAGGCCAACACCACAAGCATAATTAAACTTAAGGCACGTCGTTCTCGTAGAATGAACAAAGAGAGGCATAAGAACGAGGCTAATGAACCCGCTCGGCCGCCACTAATAATTTGAGAGCCCAGTTGAAGACAGATTGCTAACGTGAGCAAAAATACGTCTCTTCGGCGCCCAAGCCTCCTGCTGCCTCCCAATGCAAATAATGCTATAGGGAAAAAGAGGCAAACCCCATTTGCCCAGCCTGTTCGATGAGCTCCGAATCCATAACTGAGTACTGGAGCCTCCAACCCCTGACTGTCGCGCAGAATGAACGGATTTACCCAATCCGGAAATCCAGTCAAAGCATACGAAACAGTAAATGCGCAGAAACAGGAGATTAGAAAGGCTGCCCTCAAAAAGAGCTGTCGAACATCTCCGCCAATACGTCCAAATAAGTATACAGTCCACAACATGAGGAAGCCGACGATTACATCTTGGACTCGGATAAGCGCCGCTGACACATCGGATTGAACAAGGGCTGGAGCCAAAGAAAGGAGTAATAACGTCACACCCGGAATTCCGGACAACCCCACTGGCAATTTTAATCGGTCCTGTATGGAAGCATACGACCAGGTTAGTATCACTCCCGCACATACCAGGGCTGCTTTCAGCCCAGCAACAAACTCTATCGGCAGGGCCCAAAACCAATAAACAGGGGATGTGCCAAGGTATATAGCGAGAATCCATCCAATGATTGAAGTCAGTGCCATAAAAAGACCTTGCTATACACGTCTGAGAGGAGCCTTACCCGCAGAAAAGTTGTGCTCAATTCTATTCAAGGAAAAATATTTATCCGCCACATCAGCCGCCCTGTAGAGCACAGCGGTCGATAATAGAACAGGCACTGCCTAGGCTTTTGGTTCGCCCATTCGGTGACGCTCTCCTACCATAACACGCCGATTCACATCGCTTCTCGCAAGGACCCTTGATTTTATCAAGATCAGAGATAGAGGCTGCGCCGCTGTTGTGCCCCCAGCTTGGCACGTAGGCGTATATCTTATACTAGAGCTTTGCGGCACAAGAATTACCGGAGGGTCCAAGAGAGACGGCCCTTTCAATCGTTTGCATGTAGGCGTCAAACGCCTGAGGCCAAGAAGGCATCTCCTGAAGCCGCTTTCGTCCGAGACTGATTTTCCTTTCTAACAAATCGTCGCTTTCGAAGGCAGATACAATTTTCTCCAACATATCCTCTGGGTTCATCGGATCGAAGTATACTGCCGCCTCCTTACAAACATCTCTTGCGAAATCCAAGTCCGAGGTGAATATCACTTTTTGATGGAACATGGCCTCTACGTATGTTCCGCTAAAAGATTCCATGAGAGTTGGCATCAACAAGGCGCTGCAGCTCGCAAACAAACTTGGAACCTTGTCCATCGGTATAACTCCCAAGTTGACTATTATAGAGTCAAGCCTCCGCCTCTCTACTTCAAGAAGAAAGGCGGAGGCTCCGGGTGACTCCTCCGGCTCTAAGGTTGTCACTAAATTAAAGGGTAGGTTTCGGGCGCGTATTAACTCTGCCAGCGATAAAAAAACTTCAATATTTTTATGAGGATAGTAACGTGTCAGGTACAATAAGTTGAATTTGCCTGATGGCAGGTCAAACAAATCGGATTTCTCTTGGTAATGATCAAGAGATACAGCATTACCAACTACGGTAATATCAGACATCCCATACAAAGAGCTCAACCTTTGCTGCATGGTGTCGGTTTGGGCAATCACATACTTACTGTAGCTTATGTATTTTTTGAAAAACCATAACTTCGCGGAACGATAAAGTCGCTCTCGTTTAGGCATCCGAGACCAAATATCAGCATCGGGATAGACGGCATAGGCCCAATCAAACAAGTATACTTGAGGAATCTTTGACCGAACTGCCACATCAGCCAGATTAAACAGAACGTCTACTTTTCGCTTTCGTAATAGGCGAGGAAGTATCAGATGATTCCATATCGGCATGCAGAATCCTCGACGAGCCATTGGCGGCGGCGGAAGAATATGGATGTGATCGCACGAAAATTCCGCAAACCCATCCAAACCTGGCGTCATCACGATAAATTGATGATTAGTCTTATGATTTTTGAGGAGCTTTAAGAAATTAGTGAGGACACTCCGCCCTCCCCCAATTTTCGAATTCACTCCATTCACAAAAATGGTTGCCATTCCCACCTAATTAACCAATGCCGGTCACCCTCCACTACCACTCACAAGAAGATGCCGGCTGAATCAATTCGCGATTGCTTCTCTGCTCATGAATTACACCTAGCCCTTCTCAACCTTCCAAGGGACGAATATCCTTCGATCCTTCAAGAACATCACTGGCTGGTCTTAGCTTCTCGGTAACATATGTCGCGGCTCGAATTATTTGTTTTACCATATTCGAGATAGTATATTCGGTCTCTACTAGCTGCCGACCCCGTCGACCCATTTCAGTGCGTAACTCTAGACTTAGGGCCAAGCGCATTAGCGCTATCTCGAAAGTCTTAGAAGATCCATCATTCACGCGTAAACCTGTTTGGTCGTGTCGCACCAGATCATATTCAGTCCCATCCGCCTGATGCACTATCACGGGTAATTCGAAAGCCATCGCCTCCGAAAAAACTATTCCTCCTCTACCAGGTACTACTAAAACGTCTGATGCCCGCAAGTAATGTGCTAAGGCATCTGTAACCCTCCCGGCAAAATTAACATTCGCGAGTCTTAAATGGGCGCATTCTGTTGTCATCGCATCAAGCAACGGACCCGTCCCAACAAAAAGAAAGCTCCAATCTTTAGCACTAGGGCTCTGCGCGATCTCCAGGAGTAGATTCGGTTTTTTTACCTTGTCCAGTGTTCCTAGATAAAGAATGGTAAAGACATCCTTGAGCCCAAGAACAGCACGCGCCTGTTGTTTGGACATATGAATCGAATCCGCCATTTGCAAACTTCGACTCGTGTCTGTAACGTTTGTGGCGACAAAAATTTTCTCCTCAGGTTCTCCCAAGGCCTGCAATACGTCCTTGCTAAAGGATGAATAAACCAAAAAAGCGTCAAAAAAGCGACGAAATTGGGCCTTAATTTTTGCTCGAATGCCCCTTCCACCAAGCGGCTCACCAGGCAGAGAAATGAAGCACCAGTGTATTAACCCAACCTTCCGCTTGTAGAAATATCGATAGAAAATCGCTTGCAGATAACCCAAAAAGTGGCTTTCCCCTTCACAAAGTACGACATCGGGATTAAACGCTCTGAGCGCTTGGGATAGTCTTACATGATAAGGCAATACTCGCGTTCCCAGCTCAAAGAATTTTGTCTTTAGTTTGAGATGATTAACCCCGCTCAAATCGCTCGCGTTTCTTACCTTGCTCCTAGGTACATCATCACCAATAAACAAACAAAAATCATCGCCGAGTAATTTGGTAAGCTCTCGGAATAGTGGAACACGGTAGGGTGGACATACTCTTTGAAGTACAGCAAGTCGCACTTTAAATGCCCTTTTCACGCTTTCACCAGTGTTGTTAGATGTGGTCATTCAACCGAGCCATTAAAAAAATCAGTCTTTATCGCCTCTACTAGCCTCATCGACGTCCGGCCATCCCACAGAGGAACAGGAGAGAGAGATGCTAAGCTAACTATCTCCAAAAGAGCCCTTAGTACCCGCTCGGCATTGGCGAGCAATCGATTAGTCCCAGCATGCACGGTTATCGGTCTTTCAGTATTTTCTCGAAGAGTTAAACAAGGAACTTTTAGGTGCGTCGTCTCCTCTTGGATTCCTCCCGAGTCAGTGATCGCAACACGAGATCTTGAAAGGAGTGCCATGAAATGCAAGTACGAGAGCGGCTCTAATATGCGAATCCTGTCTCGCTGGTTCAGTTCGCCGAAGATCCCAGCCTTTTCTAGCGCCCCCCTAGTCCGCGGATGCAGCGGAAACACCAGCGGCACAATCTCCGAAGCCTCCATCAAATGCCGCATCAGCGACGACAGCACCTTCGGATCATCCGTATTCGAAGGCCGATGTATAGTAACAACCCCATACTCCCCCGGCTCAACTCCAAAGGTCTCCTTCACATCGATCTTCTCGAACTTGGGTCGCAACATCTCCAGTGAGTCGATCATGATGTTGCCGACTCGGTGGATCTTCTTGGGATCGATGCCTTCCTTGATGAGGTTCTCGTCGGCGTCAGGTGATGGGGTCCACAAAATGTCGGAGATCGAATCGGTGACGATGCGGTTGATCTCTTCAGGCATGGTGCGGTCAAAGGAGCGTAGTCCAGCTTCGAGGTGCGCGAGCGGTCTGGCGCACTTGCTGGCCACGAGGGCGCACGCAACGGTTGCGTTTACGTCGCCGACGACGACTACGAGATCGGGCTTATCGGCTAGGCACACCTTCTCATACTCGATCATGGTTTTGCCGGTCTGCTCGGCATGCGAGCCGGAACCTACGCCCAAGTGGTGATGGGGCGCTGGGAGTTCGAGATCGGCAAGAATCGAATCCGACATATTTTTGTCGTAGTGCTGCCCTGTATGGATCAGGATCGGGTCAGCCCACTCCTCTTTTTTGAGTGCGTGGTACAAGGGCGCAACTTTCATAAAGTTGGGCCGCGCTGCCATGATGAGGTGAATCTTCTTTTTTGACATAAATTCCGCCGATTAAGTGGGTCAGAATACACTCACTGTTTGCCTTGAGAAAAGGCTTTTACTTGGGCATCATCATTGAAATTTGAGATTATCCGGGAGAAACCACGTGCGCCAGCTATTTCAGAATTTAAAAGACGGCAAAGTCTTCTCTCCTGAGGTCCCCGCCCCTTCGGCAACTCGCGGAACTGTGGTGGTCCGAACGCACTGCTCCCTGGTTTCTCCAGGTACGGAACGGATGTTGTCGCAGTTCGGTAAGGCGGGGCTCATAAAAAAAGCTCAGAGTCAGCCCGACAAGGTTCGGCAGGTGCTCGAGAAGGTCGCTACTGACGGGCTCCTGGCAACGGCACAGGCGGTGAGGAACAAGCTCGATCAACCGCTTCCGCTTGGATACAGCGCTGTGGGAACGGTGACTGAGGTCGGTGAGGGAGTTACGGGTTTCGCTATCGGAGATCGGGTGGTGTGTAACGGTAACCACGCCGAGGCGGTCGTTGTACCAGAGAATCTAGTTGCTCACGTTCCTGAAGGGGTTTCGGACGAAACTGCTTCGTTTACGGTGCTCGGCGCTATCTCGATGCAGGGGATCCGGCTCCTGGAGCCGCAGGTTGGCGAACGATACGTTGTGATCGGGCTCGGAGTTGTGGGGCTTTTGGCTGTACAGATCCTGCGCGCCGCTGGGTGTCCGGTGTTGGCGGTTGATCTAAACCCTGCTCGCGTTGCTCTTGCGCGTGTGTACGGCGCTCGCGGTGTGGTTGCCGGTGATGGTGTTGATAGTGTGGGGATCGCTCAAGAGTGGTCGGGCGGCTACGGGGTCGACGGGGTGCTCATCTGTGCGGCTACGGATAGTTGTGAGCCGGTGCGTCAGGCGGCACAGATGTGTCGTAAACGTGGAAAGGTGGTGCTGGTTGGTGTGGTTGGGTTGGAGCTCGACCGCACGGAGTTCTTCAAGAAGGAGATCTCTTTTCAGGTTTCGTGTTCGTACGGGCCGGGGCGCTACGAGAGTAATTACGAGAAAAAGGGGCTCGATTATCCGATCGGGTTCGTACGCTGGACGGAGCAGCGCAACTTCGAAGCTGTGCTCACGTTGATGCAGGATGGGAAGATCAACACTACCGAGCTTCTTACTTCCACCCTGCCGTTTCATGAGGCGCCGGAGCGCTACGATAGCTTGCTCGAGGATTCGAGTGCGCTGGGGATCCTGTTTCGGTACGAGGGATCTGAAGGTGGTTTAGCTAAGGAGGTATTAGCCAAAACTGTTCAGCTCGGTGTTCGGGACGGCGCGGGTAGTGGGCGCGTTCGCGTTGGGGTTATCGGTGCTGGGAATTTTTGTACTGGGGTGCTGCTTCCGTGTTTGAAGAAAAACGGAGCTGAGATCTCGGAAATCGCGAGTCCGTCGGGGAAGAGCGCTGGGTTGGCTGCTCGAAAGTTTGGGGCGCTCGCTGCTACGTCGGATGTCGATGCGGTTGTGTGTGGAGAGGCTAGCGAGGCGGTTGTTATCGCGACTCGACACGATTCTCATGCGGATCTGGTGTGTCGAGCGCTTGCGGCTGGAAAGCATGTGTTCGTAGAGAAGCCCCTCGCCTGTTCGCTTGCAGAGCTCGATGAAGTTGAGCGGGTGCTCGCGAAGGGGTCGGATCGGGTGTTGATGGTTGACTTCAATCGGCGCTTTTCGCCGCTAACCTGCGCTGTGAAGAAGGCGTTGTCTGGGCGTGGATCACCGATCTCGATGGTGATGACGGTGAATGCGGGGCGATTGCCGGCGGATAGTTGGATCATGGATGAGGCTGAGGGTGGTGGCCGCGTCATCAGTGAGGTGTGCCACTTTCTCGATCTGATGGTGGCGGTTTCGGGATCGCTTGTTAGTTCGATCTCGGGGTTGGCTCTGCGGGAGAGTGGCCGGGAGTTGCAGTCCGCTAGCTTTTCGCTTGGATTTGCCGACGGCTCGATCGGCACGATTCATTACTTTGCCAATGGAAGTCGCAAGGTGCCCAAAGAGCGCTTCGAGGTATATTCCGATGGGCGCACTGCCGTGATTGAGAATTTCCGTGCGGTGCGGAGTTTTGGGTTCAAGGGTTTAAAGAACAAACGTCTGTGG
>JBIIOE010000136.1:0-9273 GCA_044337105.1 Bdellovibrionota bacterium
CTCTTGCTGCTTGATCAGTTCGTCCCAGTTCTCCCTCATCTTATCCTCCCTCGTCGGTCAAACGATACGGGAGGCTTCTCTCATAAAGAGCTACAGGCGGGATACCTGCCGGTGGGAGGACGGACACAAGAACTGGCTATTTTTTTGCACTGAGTTTGGCGCCGAGTATGTCGGCAAGATTCAGTCGCTCCTTGTGACGTGTCGACTGCACGGGATCAATCCGTACACCTACTTTGTTGATGTGCTCCAGAGAGTCTCCACCACTAAAGCTGCTGATGTCGCTGACTTGACACCAGTTCGATGGCAGGAACTCTTAGCTCAGCAACCCCTGAAGTCCGATCTTGAGATGCAATAGCGTCGCTCAGTGGACGGTTACCCAAGTCCTTATCCTCGCTCCTAAAAAATCTTCAAAACACGAGCATTTCCGTTAAGTTATCCATAAGTGCTATATTAGCTGGATCAAAGTTGAAGCAACTTCAGATAAGGGAAGTATGAGCGATGATTTATTCTCAAAAGGCAATCCAGATTCCGCTAAGCTAGCTGACCTCCTACAAGACATGCACCTTCCTGATCCAGGAACGTTTGGTAGTGGAGGTATTGATTTGATTTTTTACGGGTCGAGAGGTTTTGCGTTTGATGATCGCAAAACGCCTGAGCAATACCTCCTTGATGACGTTAGACGTCAAGATCCTACCGTCTCAGTAGTCAGCATGAATGACGCAAAAACTGTTGAGATCGCAGCAGACCAGAAACATACATTATTCACCTTCGGTTTAGGCGGTTGCACGGCAGCATTGGTAATCAGTCAGAAACCTGATGGTTCATCCGTTGCTACAATGACCCACTATGATCCATTACATTGCCAGATCCATCGGTTAATCATCCAACGTGATGTGATGCAGCACCACAACGATTTACCTGAAGGAACGAAGCATTCGGTAATGATTGTCTCTCCTGGTGATTATGTAGAAGTTGGTGAAAAATGGGAAAATAAGATTAAAGACAAGAGCATCGTTAATCCGTTAGTAGACGCTGCGAAGAGAGCTTTAGGAGCTTCCGATGTAGAAGTAAAACTCTGCCCATACTCGGAAGGCATGCAGATTGGTCACAGTAGTGGTTTTATTGTTCGGTTCAACCCTAAAGGAACTGATCCTGTTAGATATGTAGCACACGGCGATTTCTTTGGTTCGCTCCCTCTTAAACCTGGTGCTTGAAGTCATCGTGATTTCAGATGCGAGAAATCAATATGATATTTGATTTCTTCAATCGCAGTCTGAAGGGTGCGAATATTGATCGCATGAGTATAAGTCGTCATCGTCTCTGACTTACCCTTCTCATGCCCCAAAATCTGATTGATCACCCGTTCATACATGTTCTCAGCTTTTGAGTTTGCAAGCACCGTTGCGACAGTGTGACGGAAAGAATGAAACCCTTTGATCTCACGATCCTGATCCACTACGCCGACAGCTGAGGCTGCGTTGTAGTGACACGTTGCCCGATCTGCATGTACACTGAGAGGTGATCATGAAAGAAGCGTAATAATGCCACTTGGGCGTCATGTTAGGAGTGCCCGTTTACGTCAAGGGGGAGGAACATCGAATGAGAATCCTAGTCATTTATGCCGGAGGCACTATAGGGCAGGTGGCGGTTGAAGGAGAGTCTTACACTAGACCGCCAGAGACCAGCAGAGACTTTGAGATGGCTTTGAGTCGCATCGTGAGCGCGTTTCCAGAGCATGCTCTAACCTTTGAATTTTACTCATCGAAGGAAAGCTCAAATATGCAGCCGGAGGATTGGGAAGATCTGACGAATGCTGTGTATCGGCATCAGGGAGACTTCGATGGTATCATTATTGCCCACGGCACTGACACGATGACCTACACTGCCAACGCCATCGCGCTTGGCCTTTTCAATATGGATCTCAACGAATCTGAGTTGCTGGTGCCGGTAGTGCTCACGGGCGCTCAGTTGGAGCTCTTCCGCCCTAACAGCGATGGGGATGACAACCTAGCCAACGCGATTATAGCTGTTGACTTGATGGCCCAGAACAGCGTGGCTGATGTCATGATTATTTTCGGTCGTGAGTTGCTGCTCGGAAGCGCAGCTCTCAAGATATCAGAAACTGAGCTTGATGCCTTCTCCTCTCCTGGAGTAGCTGCGATCGCCAGGGCGACATCGCAAGGAATACGGATATACAATCCTATAGTGGCACGGGTTCCGGATTCCAAAAACAGATTGATTCTCAAACAGCTATATCACTCAAGGAAGGGGGAAAGGGCTCCATCCGCCAAGTTTGTCTTGAACATGCCCTCAAACGAAGCTGATCTTGAGAATAACTTCTCAAGCTCGATAGTATTCCTGTCGTTTCAGCCAGGCATGCATCCGAGTGTCCTTCGCAAAGCTATCGATGATCCCTCGACTTTAGCGGTTGTCATACGGTCTCTCGGAGCTGGTAATATCGCGACACAGGGACGCGGTCTTCTCGAGTGCGTTCGATATGCTGTTGAGGAGTACAACCTTCCGATTTTAATCGCGAGCTCCTTTCCGGGCGGGAACACCTCTTTTAACAAAGATGAGTCTGGAAATATTGCGGTGCGTGCTGGGGCAGTTCAGGTAGGTAGTCATACTGAGGCGTCTATAGTAGTGAAGCTGCATTGGTTGTTAGCTAATCGGTATGTTGAGGATCTGCCGGGAATTGTGAGGTATATGCAGTCGAGCTTTGTCGGTGAGCTTGATGGGGTTCATGCTGTGATCAGCCAAGCGCCTAATATCCTGCCGGTTCATCAGGTAGCGCCTCGCAATGAATCACTCAGTTTCGCTAACAGGATTAAACGGCTTCCTTGTGCTGGTCAAAAAGAAGCAAAGACTTCCCGTACGACCGATGCCATATGAGGCTCACGTTCGGTCGCGTGTGAGGTGACATGAATGATGTCAACAGAGAGGTCCCGATAATAGGCGGCGGTGTAAGCGGCGTAACCGTCGGCATTGTGCTGCGCCTTCTAAATGTCCCGACGCGAATTATCTGCAAGCACTGGATAGAAGACATCGACGCTAATCCGGCATGGCTTGCTACTGAGCCACGATTTGCGTCTCAGTACCCTGCTGCAAGTGTTATTGCTCACACTGTGGAGATTGATGAACCACTGTGGCATGCCCGATGTAATCGACGCATTTTTGACGCGTTGATTCCCTGCGCAGCAACGGGCTTGAGAAGGCAACGTCATTATGAGGTTTTCGAGGCCCCCACCCAGTGTTCGGAAGAGATAGCCGAGATGCCTGAGTTTGACCTGCTGCCTGCTGATGGTTCAGGTGATGGAGGCGCTCCAAGACGTACCGATACAGCGCCTATTTTTGGTTGGAGCTTTCAGGTTGTATTCGCGGAGATGCAGAGATATCGCCGCTTCACAGGACAGCTGTACCGAGCGCTCGGTGGCACGGTGGACCGAGGGCGCTATGCGACAGCATCCGAGACACTCATGCCAGGAGCTGAGACGATTGTGAATTGCGGGGGCGCCTGGGGGCCGGGGCTCATGGGCGACCCAGAGCGTTCACGCTTCGTCCAAGGATCGCTTGTCCGAGTGGATGTTGGCGGGATACTTCCGCGAAGCCGTACCACCTCAGAGATAGTCAGTTACAACTATCATCCGACTGCGAGTATTTACAGTGATACAAAGGGCGCTCCTGCAGACGTGTATTTTTACCCGCGAAGCGACGGATTGCTCCTCGGGGGCACACGACTTGAATCAGTTGAGCTAAGTGCAGATGACTCGCGGGCGGTTGACGGGCTCAAGGCATGGAGTGGCGAGCGTTGGACTAAGGGAACGCTTGAGCTTCGCCAGATCGCTAATCCACAAATGGTCGAGCTGGTGCCAGCACCTATTATCACTCTCAATCGTGACTTGATATTGCGGCTGACGGGCCTTGATATAGCGACATACCCGAAGTCGGTGATGACCGGCTATCGTCACAAACGTACAACAACGCGACTTGATCAGTCGGTCCACGATTCCATGCGAATTGTGCATAATTACGGGCATGGAGGCGCAGGGGTAACGCTGTCCTGGAGCTGTGCAATCAAGGTTGCTTCGATGGTTCTAGGGCGTAGCATCTCCGCGGATGAGATCGAGGTTCTCTTGGGGCCACGTCTTCTCGGCTCGTTTCTCACGTAATCCGGCCGACGTGAACATTTAGCAACGTGCTTGATTCCTCCCATAGGAGACCGCTAGAAGAAGACGATGACCAGAGACGGGACAGATGAATTGGAAGAAGAAACCTGTCGGCTAGAGGACGGACACAATAAAACCCACGAGTATCAGCGGATTAGTGCCAAGGCGAGGCAACTACGGGCGAAGGGATTGAGTTGGTCTGAGATTCGCCGACAGTTGAAAGTCACGGGCAAGACGGCGAAGAAGGCGGCTATTACGCGCAATATTTGAAAACTCCGCTGTTTATATGATCCGATTAATCAAAGACCCGATAATGCCTCATGATACGATCCCGATCCTCATTCTCCTGATCAGCCTTGAAGTATATCTCGACAAACTGAATCAAACTCCGGTCGTGGTGATAGGCATAAATTAAACGAAAGCCCGTATTAGAGCCTTTACCCTTTAAAGATCGACTCGCAAATTTCTTGAGCTGCACGATTATCGGGGCCTCAAATCCTAAACCTGGTATTCGATATGAAAGGGGCGGCTGAGGATGCGAGGCGACAGCTAAAACCTTTTTCAATACTTCAAGGTCATCCTTCAACGTGCGGTACTTCTTGAGAAGCTGCTTTAGATCCCGTTGAAACTCAGGTAGCTCATCGAACTCCATGGCAGATACTTACTCCCTTGCTACTCCTCGCCGCTGTTATCATCTCTCACTGAGTACGCTGGCGTTCGATAGAAAACTAATTCGTAATCAATCACATCTTTTTCAGCGGTGGCCTTCCAAGGAATATCTTCGTGAGAATAGTCGCTAAGCCACTTAGCACTCTTATCCGAGAACCTCTCCACTACGCTGTCGAGCACGGTCTTCTCAGCAGCAGTTAATTGACTTAAATCGGCCTTCTTAAGGGGGATGTACCGAGTTTGTTGATATCCATAAAAGTCATCTTTAACTGACGTGAGATCTTTACGGCGCACCATGTCCTTGACAATCTCGCCAAACTCACGAGGCACGGGACCATACTGGAGCTTTCGGTACGTCGCGCCCGTCATCTGCTCTTCATATAATGAATAAAAATTGAAGTCTGCGAAATAAAGTAATTTATATAGAACGGTTTCCCCGACGTTCGGCTTACCGCCACATCGCTCCAATAGATACAGGAGCACGTTCTTGAATTTCTCGATTCGATGGTGTGGAACAGATATACGCTCTTGGGGCTGAGGAGTCTTTTTTTTAGGTGGCTCACCTAGCACCACCTCCGGCTCGCTCTCTAGCCCCAGGAGAAAGTCTGCGGTAACACCGAAGACTTCACTGAGCCTCTTTAGTTCAGCGCTGGATACACCCCTTTCGCCGTTTTCAATTTGAGAGATCGCCGAGCGGGACACACCCAACTCGTTCGCAAGCGCTTCCTGCGACCAGGACTTTTTGGCTCTTTGCTCCTGAATAACCTGATTAAGTTCCTTGCTGCCTATGGAATTCATACGTGCCCCCCCAATTAAAGATCAGGATAGCAGCTGTTTGATTTCCTGTCAAGAAAGCGTTGGATTATCACACACTAGACTACCCTCCAGGACACACCCTCCAGTAAGACACCGCAGCGATAGCAACAAACAAAAATTTGAATAGAATCTGTCCTTAAAACCCCTTAAGAAAGCCCTCAACGGCCGATCGATCGAACTCCAGTGGCGCAGACTCTCTCCAGAGAAGCTCAAACTGCACCGTCAGAGTTTGAGCAAGCTCCTCACTCTGAATTAGGAATCCGTAACTCTCACGAGCTGATGAGATAAAAGCGACCTTGTTTGCGTAAATCCAGTATCCAAGTTCGTAGGCCATCGATTCGGGGGCAACCCGGATCTCTCGTTTAAACTCGCTCCCCCACCCCATAAAGGGAAATTTTTCAATCGACACGACCTCGCTATTTGGCCATACCGCTCGCGTAAAAATATCTCGCTTGATTCGCTCAAGATTGTGAAACCTGAAGAATTCCGGCGACAAAACCTCCATCATTTTTTTAATCGGCCACACCGCGCACGTCTGTATGTTTCCGTAGTGCAGCATGTCTCGAAGTAAGCTCTGCAATCCATCTTGGCCCTGCATAACCGTCAATCGCGGAGAGCTCGTTACTCGGGCGCCCCTCTCTCGTAGTTCCGGCAGCAACTCAAGGAACTCCTTGTGTGCGCTATCAAGGCTCGTAACTCGCTGCGAAAATATATGCCCGAGGGTGTCCGGGCTTTCAGCAATATAAAACTTCACTCCCTTGCGCTTAGCTTCCTTGATTAATCCCTTGGCGCACAGCCGCTCAAGCATCGTATACGCGGTTGTTCTGGGTACACCGAGGCGCTGAGCAACAGCTCCGGCAGCCAGCGCCCCTCGTTGATGCAGCTCCAGGTATCCCTTGCTCTCCAAGGGGTCGAGGCCCAGCTGCGCCAGAACGTCTTCAATTCGAGTCATAGAAAACCTGTTGTCGGTGATTAACGACAGTATACTAAGAAAATACATACTATTACAGTATTTTCAGTTAGTTATTTTTGTCGGAAAAATATGAAAATAAGCGAAATCAGCGATCTAGATTGGATAACCATACCACCGAATGGAGGCTTAGCGATCGCCCGTCACCCACTTTTAGCGATTCCAGAGGGGTGTCGACTCGCCACGGGCGCAGAATTTCTCTGTGCCAATCGAGGCAATCCTTTTCCATGGGGCAATCTGCCCAAACCTCATGCCCACCATCGCCATTGGCATGAACGACGGCTGGGGATCGGAGGCCTGTTTCATCATCGATGGTTTGTAACCAGTGATGGACGCTTAGGCGGGGCTGACAACGTCCCGACCGAACCACCTGGATCTCTGCGTTCGAGCCTTCTCTACGATGGCGGTGGACTACCCACGGACCAGTTGGCCGAGAATGAGGGATACGCGGTCGTGCGCGAAACAAGCGAAGCCGACCGCCGCGCTTTTCGCGAAATGCAAATGTATGCGGCTACACATGTAATGGCCGATGGCGGCGCGATTATCTCATCACCGATCACCGAACAGGGCATGATTTATGTTGGATTTGTGGGACGATGTCAGATCTGTCCGAATGCGGAGCTGATCTCATTTCAGCAGCTTAGAGCAGCGCTTCCACACTACACCTTCGAACTCTGGCCCGAGTGGCGCAACTGGTCTATCGGCATACGGAGCGTAGCATGAGCTACGTGCTGTGGTACTGCTTTATCATCTGCGCAATTGTCCTCGTCAGAGAACGAGGTCAGAGAAGCACCGTAGATCGCTTTCTCGTAGCAGAGCGCCGTCTCGGGGGAACCCTAGGCAGCGGGTCGATTGCGGCAAGTTGGATTTGGGCACCTGCCATCTTCATCTCTTCGCAAACCGGCTATCGATGGGGATTTGCCGGCCTCCTTTGGTTTTGCCTGCCAAATATGCTCGCTCTTCTAATCTTTGCTCCACTCGCGACGAAAGTACGACGGGCCCTCCCCGAGGGGTACAGTTACATCGAGTTCCTTGGCAGGGGAGATAGAACATTCCAAAAATTACAGCTACTCCTACAGCTCGCCATGCAGATCGCAATCTTCGGCATTCAGCTAGTCGCTGGGGCAGAGGTTTTAGCCGTTCTGACCGGTGGCTCATACAAGTGGATGGTTGCTGGCATGGCATTAACTCCATTCTGTTACACGTTTTTCTCTGGGCTTCGCACGAGCGTCTTTACGGATGCTCTTCAATACTTTGTGATTGCGACATCAGCTGCGCTCCTTTTGGTATATTTTCCTGGGTCAGTCGCCACCATAGATCCCCATGCATTTACCCCACTCAACAGCGATCTACTCTGGGAGTTTGGCATATCTTCAGCGCTCGGTCTCATAGTCGCTATCTTCGCCGATCACCAACAATGGCAAAGGGCATTCGCTATAAAAGAGGAAAAAATCGTGCGAACATTTTATGAGGCCGCTGCTATGCATGGATTTGTCACTCTAAGTCTAGGCACCTTTGGGTGCTTAGTCTTTGCTAACGAATTTCAACCCAATCGCATCGACCTGGTCGGATTCGAATACGTAAAGACTCACTATCCGACTGTCTTCACTCCTCTCTTTGTCGTGATGGCGATGTGCGCCCTGATATCGACTCTCGATAGCGCTCTCTGCGCCTTCGCTTCTCTGGCCATGAAGGAGCTTTCAACAGGCCAGCCATCCCTAAAGAGAGGAAGAATGTGGATGGTGCTGCTCGCTTTTACTGGGGCACTCATAGCTCTCCAACGCCCTTCCCTGCTTACACTCTGGTTCATCGTGAGCACAATTCGTCTCTCTGCTTTCATTCCCACGATCTCCAGCATCATCGCAACAGGTGCAACGACGAAGCTGTATTCACCAGCAACGATGGCAGGTCTCCTGTTCGGTGGCAGTATATTTACTATAGGGGTCACCTCTGGAAACTTTCACATCAGAACAGCGGGGATGATTCTGACTCTCGTATTGCCAGGGGTAATACTTGGTATAGGCGCTATGAACCGGAAGGTAAGCCAGTGGGCGGGGCTGGAAACTTCGCCTACATAGAGAAATCGGTAGTGAGGTTGAGCCTTTTGCGGAGCTAGAAGGTCAGTGGTCCGCTGAGGAGGAGGCCCAATAGGTCGACGGGCGTTCAGTGACATCGCTGGTCGTTAATTCGAATCTTGGCAAAGCCAAGTTCGAATCGACAGAGAATGGCTGGGTTGGATTGGTATCAGCTTGCTTGTGGTAATCCTGGCAGCGGAGCGGAAGCTCCGCGGTCCGGCGGGAAGCTGGAGGAGGCCGATCAGGTCGACGGGTGTTCAGTGACATTGCTGGTCGTTAATTCGAATCTTGGCAAAGCCAAGTTCGAATCGACAGAAGCGGGCTGGGTTGGATTGGTATCAGCTTGCTTGTGGTAATCCTGGCAGCGGAGCGGAAGCTCCGCGGTCCGGAGGAGGCCGATCAGGCCGACGGGTGTCCAGCGACATCGCTGGTCGTTAATTCGAATCTTGGCGAAGCCAAGTTCGAATCGACAGAAGCGGGCTGGGTTGGATTGGTATCAGCTTGCTTGTGGTAATCCTGGCAGCGGAGCGGAAGCTCCGCGGTCCGGCGGGAAGCTGGAGGAGGCCGATCAGGTCGA
>JBIIOE010000031.1:0-32570 GCA_044337105.1 Bdellovibrionota bacterium
CCTCCGGGTACGTTCACGTTTACGTGCACGAGCACGTTCACGTCGCGATAATACCGAGTCCTACCCACTCGATTCCGCGATGACCCTTTTTTATCAATGAGCCCCTTACACAGTTCAAAGCGGAGCTCCTTCCTCAGCGAAATCGCAGTTAAGCAGTAACCAAAACCTCGAATTTCTCGCTACTAAGCCTTTTTCTGCAGCCTGTTAAGGCACATCACCGCGATTGTCGAATGTTCTAAAGAACATAACCTTAGTTAATCGGTTTACCAAGAAGACTGGAAAGACTAGTCTCAGCAAGTAGGCTCCTGCTTCTCCACCGACTGCCCTCTTTTTCATTCGCCTAACTACGCGAATGCGCTGTTAGGCATTGCGTCCCGGGGGGAGGTTTTTTAACCTCGTTTCAAGCTAAATGACCGTCCGAGGACACCATGCGAAAGCTCTCCCTCTCTCTATTTCTAGCTCTTACCTTGAACGCCTGCGCCCTGTTCGGGAGCAACGATAGTCGCCGCATCTCGCAGACTTCTACCAAACCGGCGGATGGTCTATCGAAGGTTGAAGAAGCACCCGTTCCGGCCGCAGGCACATCGACCCGCACGATGGTCGAAGGGACAGAGATTACCTGGGAGAGCCCAAGCGAGCCGGTCGACGGCTTCGTGATCCGCTACGGCGAGGATGCCAAACGTCTGGACAAAGAGGTGAAGCTTTCAGCTAGCGAGCTCAAGGAGGAGCAGGACCCGGAATTTGGGAAGGTGTTTCGCTACGTTATAAGGAACGTGTCACCTGTGAAACCGCTTTACGTGTCGATTGCAGCATTCAAGGGGGCTAGACTCTCTGACTTCAGCGAGTCGAAGCAAGAGGTGCGAGACTAGCCCCTCGACTATTCGAGGGGGAACTGCTCCCACTGAAGCTCACTAGCGAGCGCATCACGGAACCACGTCTCCTGCGCTTCTATCAGACGGAAATGGTAGTCGAGCTCATCAACCGCAGCCCCCGAAGCTCCCAGGCTCGAACTTAGAACGAGGTAGTGACCTACCAAGCTAACCTTGATTCCCACAAGCCCGTCGGCGATCTCGAGAGCAGCAGCCAACACATCAGAGGCTCCTCGGATCGGAACCGTGATAATGTTAACACCCATGTAGATGGTCGTTTCTGCAGGCTTTTTGAGCCCTTCTATCAGGATCTCAAGCTCCTCGTTGTCGCGCAAATGGATCATCCACCGCACGTGATCGGCTGTCTTCTCCTTCTGGCACTCGTCTGGATTAAAACCACGCCGAGAGATGAACTCCTCCACCACCCGAACGGGATCCTTACCCCCTGTTATCTTGCGGATATTGAGATCTGCGAATTTCTTGATCTTGCCCATAGTTCTACTTGTGGTATCGGACGCCGCGCAAAATAGTGTGAGCTCGGTAAATCTGTTCGATCAGAACCAACCTCGTAAGCTGATGCGGCAAAGTTAGCGCTGACAACGATAGAATGTAGTCGGCTTCCTGTCTAACTTTTTCCGAGAATCCAAAAGCACCACCTATCACGAAGCAAAGAGAGCGAGTCCCTGCATTCATGCGCCCGCCGATGAGCTTGGAGAACTCCAAGGACGATATGCTTTTCCCGCGCTCATCGAGAACTATGAGGTAATCATATCCTTTCACCCGCTTGAGGGTCTCGACAGCCTCGCGCTCCCGAACCTCGTCCGCGCTCATGGACTCCGGCGCCTCGAGCCCTAGCTCGCATAACTCGACCGGAAAGCTCGCTTTGAGTCGCTGAAGATATTCACCCTCACCCTCTCGTATAAAGCCCTGTCGGACCCGTCCAACACTAACCACTGTTACCTTCATAAACAAAGCGTACGCCGTATGCCCCTGGAACGACAAGCGAATTAGAGGTTGACCGCCAACATACTCGTGCATGTGAGGTCTCAGCGTACGATTGAAGCGTGCTTAATCAGGTCAGAAATCAAAAAATAGAAAAAAGAGCACAAAGATCTAAAGTTTTTCAGAGAACCCTCCGACCAACAGCGTGAGAGGAAAGGATTCCCTAGTTTCGTCGATGTCAGCCATGGATGGCGGTCAAGGAGTGAACTGCGAGGCACACCCGTCGTGTAGGTGGCCTCCCATCATGGACGAAGACTATGAGGATAACACGGATCGGCAGCCTTTTTGCTGCCAACATCGATGCGGTTAACAACCGATCTCAAACAAAGCAACCGCAGAGCGCTGAGACAGCACCCCCCGTCACTCAAGGCGAGGCGGTCGTGCTGTCGCCGAAATTCAACCGCACTCCGCAGAGCCCTACAGAAACAGACCAGGCGCGCGAAGCTCGGCTGAAGGAGTTGAGGCAGAAGGTCAAGCAGGGAAGCTACTCGGTGGACTCGAAGACCTTAGCGGAGGCCGTGTACCGAGACCTCGCCTGATGAAGGTCTATTCAAGCCTGCTCCTGATCTCGCTCTGCCTGGGGCTCACCGCTTGTTGCGCGCGCTCGGTCGAAGTGCAGGATCCGGACCGGGAAGCCCCGCGTTGGCAGCGCAGGACCGCTTCTCCTCCGCGCGGAGTTGTACTGGTCGCCCACGGCCTGAATCTCCGTCCAAGTGCTATGGACGAACTCTGCACGACCTTAAATGCCCGCGGGTTCGACACCTACCGAATCTCGCTTACCGGACACCACACCGCCCACGAAGAGACGTTTCCTGCATCGCAGTGGGTGAAAGACTTTGCCGAGGGATATCAAACGGCCCACACCTCTGAGCCGAAGACTCCAATCTACATCATCGCTTTCTCAGCCGGCGCCTTGCTAGCAACCCACTTCCTCGATTCGACCCCCGACCTCGAACCTATCCCTCGTCGAATGGTGTTCTTGGCACCTGCACTTTCGCTCCGATTATTGCCCCGCTCGGCTTACATACTCAGATGGTTTGGAACGCTAAACCTTCGAATTCCAAACCTAGCCCCCTCTGCCTACCGACGATTCAGGCTGACACCGCTTTTTTGGTACGATAACCTCATTGACGTATACGAAGAGACACGCGTGCTGACGCGATCCGAGCGACTGCGCCCGATTCCAACCCTGCTCCTCATGAGTCGAGATGATGAGCTGATCTCATTCACGGGCCTGAAATCGTGGATTGAGGTTAACCAGCTCGAAACTTGGAAACTCCAGGAACTACAGCCTCACCCAATCGAGCCGGACCTGTACGAGCACCTGATAATCGACGAGCTCTCACTAGGAATCGATCAGTGGCGAGAGATGGTGCTCACTATTACTGCGTTTCTGATTGGAGACACCCTTTCCCCGTGAGTGAGCTCGTGCGCGTCTGGGTAACGACTGCGTGACTGACGGGCTATTAGCCCTTCAGTATGTTTACCAATGAAACGTCTAAGCCTACCAACTCGCAGTTCGGCACTATCGCGAGTTATCTTTTCCAAGGTCACTCGCGCTGGGTCTATTTTCGCAGCGGGCTAGCGTTCTACTGCAAACTCTTCGACCGCAACTCTTCGAGCGTCACCGTCTGAAGCGCTTGTTCATGCGTGGCTTCGAGTATCACTGGGGGCGCGCACCCAGCATCGAGCGACTCCTTCCAACGCGACACGCATAGACACCATCGATCGCCTGGCTTCAATCCGGGAAAGCCAAATTGGGGCGCTGGTGTAGACAGGTCGTTACCTCGTCCACGAGTAAAATCGAGGAACTCCTGGGTAACTATCGCACATACCGTATGGCGTCCGACATCACGCGTCTCAGTTCGGCAGTAGCCGTCTCGAAAGAATCCTGTTATCGGAGCACAACCGCACTGTAGGAGCGATGTACCCAGGACATTTTTCGTATCTGGCATATTCTCCTTCTCGTTCATCTGAGCCCCCTTGGCAGGTTTTTCACATTGCTGAGCGTCGCTGATCAGTATCGGTAGTATGAACATACAGACCGCAAGGCACCACGTACAATACGCTCCCAAGCTTGTACTTTTACTCGCTCTCATATCAACTGAATATAGAGTGACAGGAGCTAAAACTACAACGTACAGTACACGAAATTACCCTGTTTCTGCTCGGAGTCGCACATGCCCACGGCCGGCCTACTTGCATTACTCGACGACATTACATCTCTACTCGACGATGTTGCCACGATGACAAAGGTGGCGTCGAAAAAGACGGCTGCGGTGATCGGTGACGATCTGGCGCTGAATGCCAATCAACTCACAGGTACCAGTGCGGCGCGTGAACTTCCAGTGGTCGCCGCTGTCGCCAAGGGCTCTCTGGTCAACAAGCTCATTTTGATCCCGTCAGCGCTGCTAATCACTGCGCTTGTACCCTCCCTCATAAAACCGCTCCTCATGATCGGCGGAGCATTTTTGTGCTTCGAGGGCGCCGAAAAGATTCTGCATAAACTGCTCCATCCCAGAGAGGATGAGCATCTTGGCCAAATGCACTCAGACAAGAGTCCAGCACAGATTGAGCAAGAGCGCATCAAAGGTGCTGTTGTAACCGACTTCATTTTGAGCGCCGAGATCTTAGTGATAGCACTCGGTGCTGCCGCAGGCGCAAGCCTATCCGTTCAGGCCCTGACGCTGTGCGCGATTGGCTTCGGCATGACTATCCTCGTGTACGGCACTGTTGCGCTAATTGTTAAGGCCGACGATTTCGGCCTCTTCCTCCAGCGTAGACAGGGCGACTCAGCCATAGCGCGACTCGGTCGCATTTCCGGAAAAGGCATCATCCTCGGCGCGCCCAAGCTCATGAAGCTTCTCTCTGTTCTCGGCACTGCCGCCATGTTTCTCGTGGGAGGAGAGATCATCGCTCACGGGATTCCGCCGGTAGAGCACACACTCTTGCGTGTAACGGAGATCACAAGCTCCTTAGCCCCGTTTGGAGTCGAAGCTGTTCGAGGCGCCCTCAATTTGGTTGCAATCCTCACTCTCGGATTTTGTGTAGGACTGGCACTTGTCGCAATCGTTACAGTCGCCAAGAGGCTGCGTCCACGAGCAGCCTCTCAGGATACGAGCTTAAAGAAGTAAGTGACGGGGCAGAACCTTACCTTCTCTCTCAAATAGAAAGCTCTTCGACTATCGTACGCCCTTAAGCGTAGCCAAACTACAGCTTATTTTGCGCGATAGCCCTCGGTTCCTACTCATGCGGTTTTTCGCACGAGGACGGGACTAGGCTCCCGTGCTTGTTTGCAGACCGTGCCTATTGGTAAGCTTCCGGAATGGATTGGGATGGAATCTATACTCGACGGCTCGCCGCACGATGCCGTCAGGCTGCTGGAGACCTCGATCTCCTGGTGCAGGCGCCTTTCGAGCTCGAAGTCGGAGACCGAACGATTCTGTTTGTGGCGCACTTTCCGCAGTTCATGAGCTTACAAGGGGTCTTGGTCGCGCTTTCTTCTCAGTGGGAAGCCGTGCATGAGGTGGCTGCGACGGCTGGTTTTGCTTGTGTCGGCTTGAATCCCGACCAGTTCTCGTCCTATAGCCTTGATCAGTGGCGCGCTATCATAGGGCAGTGGGAGTGGCGTGGCGCACCCGAGGCGTGCCCGCTGACGTAGCGAGTTCTCACGCATAGTATTTTTTGTCTTCTACGGCGCAACTTGGCTACGCCAAGATTGCGCTTTCCCTGCTATTGCAAGTGATTTTTTTCAAAAATCACTTGCATCGGGAAGCGAGGCAAACGCCCTCCGGTTCTACCCGATACTCTTTCACCTTGTGGAGAAGCGTCTTGTAACTGACCCCAAGAAATTGTGCTGCTTTCGTTTTGTTACCGTTGGTAATTTTCAGCGCCCGCATGATCGCCTCGACCTCTGCCTGCTGAACTGCTCGCGTCGCAATTTCAGGCAATGTCCTGGTTGCCTCTTCTAGCGCCTTCAGATCGAGGTGCAGCTGTATCCCTAGGTGCTCAGGGCGAATCTCGTCTTCGGCCAACAGAACTGCGCGCTCGATGACGTTTTCCAACTCTCTGACGTTTCCGGGCCAAGAGTACGATTCGAGAATATCCACGGCGAGCGGAGAGATCTTAAGTTCGTCGCGGCCCAGCATGCCGCGGAAATGAGAAATGAGCCGTTCCATCAGTGGCCTAATGTCCTCAACTCGCTCCCGCAGCGGAGGTAGTGCGAAGGTCACTACGGCAAGCCGAAAATAAAAATCCTCCCGCATCGTACCGCTCTCAAGCGCCTGATCCATGGAACGATTCGTAGCGGCGACGATGCGAGGTGTGGCTTGTATAGTTGTGTTGCCTCCAACGCGCCGAAACTCGTGCTCCTGCAACGCCCGCAGAAGCTTCACCTGCAGCGAGGATGGCATCTCTCCAACTTCGTCCAGGAAAACGGTACCCTCCGACGCCGCTTCTAAAATCCCCTGTCGTGTTTGCGTAGCACCCGTGAATGCTCCTGCTTCATGACCGAAAAACTCACTCTCGAGTAGCTCCGCCGGGATCGCCCCGCAATTGAGCGCGATAAAAGGTTTATCGTGGCGCGGACTGTGTTCATGAATATAGCGAGCTAACACCTCTTTGCCTGTTCCGCTCTCGCCCAGCAGCAGAACTGAAGTATCCACCTTAGCCACCTGACGTGCCTGAGCCATGATCCGTTCCATTTTGGGGGATTGCGTCACGATACAATGCTGCATTCCTTTCCGAACAAATGAGGAACGATCAAAGATCCTATTGTGTTGAATCACCTCGCGAAGCATCGGAGCGAGCGAACTCGGTTCAAAGGGCTTGCTGACGAAATCGGTCGCTCCTGACTTCATCGCCTGTACCGCGATCTCGACCGAGCCGAAGGCCGTCATGAGCACAAAAGGAAGATGCGGGTGCGCCTCTCTGACAACACGCAGCAGATCAAGTCCACTTGCTCCGGGAAGCTTAAAATCGGAGAGCACGCACGACACAGAGTGAGATTGCATGAGCTCACGAGCGTCCTCCGCACTCCCTGCGTCGAGCACAGAAAACCCGTCCCGCGCCAAAACCTGACACAGAACATTACGCAGAGAGGTGTTATCTTCAACGACTAGAATACTGTCCATGGAGTACATGTGTTACGACTGTTGTAAGTGTCGCCCGGTTAGCGCCAGCACTTTAGAAAACGTCGCTCATTCGAGCATAGGCGGCTTAACTGATTCACGAAAAGCAAAAAATGGGGGGACTCGGAAGCGCTCGCTTTATCGCTTCCCGTCGAACGAATCGTAGATCTGATCGAACTTAGCGGCCAGGATGTAATCGTTCTCACTTAGTCCGTCGACGGTGTGCGTCCACAGCTCTACGAGGACCTTTCGATAGAACACGTGAATATCAGGATGATGATCCTCGGCATCAGCGGCTTGACCGACGAGCTGTACCCAGTGAACACCATCCATGTACGTTTTGAACCTGTACTCGCGCTTGATGCGGGTACCATCTACAACGACCCATGCAGGCACCTCCGCCCCAAGCACCTCACGCTGCTCCTCGCTGAGCGGCGGAGTCCCTGGTGCACAGGCAGTACACCTTCTCTCGGCAAACTTACTCATATGCTCCCCTATTTGAGTTTCGTTTTCGTCTGTGCAAAATCTTTCCAATACTCCCCCGTCCCCTTTCGAAGCACCGTGTCGGACTCGAGGATTTCGAACGGGGAAAGCATCGGCTTTGCACGATACTCCTCGTACAACGGAATGAAAGAACGTTCGATACACTCGTTGAAGAGGGCTTCGAAGCTGTCGATCGTGAAGTAGGTGGCCTGAAGGTCGTCTATATAGTAACCGGTTCTCAGAACACGCTCGAGATCGAACTGGAGAAAGTTAGGGGATGGATCACTCATGACGTACTTGGCTTCTCCATATGAAGACATGATCCCAGCACCGTACGCCTTTATCTCGCCACCGCTTTTGATGAGTCCAAACTCTATCGTGTACCAGTTCAAGTGAGCCAGGTACTTCACTCCTTTGTGGTCCATTGCCTGCAAACCACCACGACCGTATTCCTGCATGTAACTCGCATACGCAGGATTGGTGAGCAGCGGCACATGGCCGAACACATCGTGGAAGATATCGGGCTCCTCCAGATAGTCGAGCTGCTCAGGGGTACGAATAAAGGTACCTGCGGGGAACTGCCGATTGGAGAGCATCGAGAAGAAAGGTCGCGAGGCGATCAGACCAGGAACGGGAAGCACCTCCCAGCCTGTAGCCGCGCGTAGATACTTGTTCATCTTTTCGTAGTTGGGAACTTCGTCGGCTGTGAGCTGCAGAGTTTTTAGGCCCTCGAAGTATTCTTCGCACACTCGCCCTTTAAGGGTCTCGGTCTGCCGATTGAAGAGTGTCTTCCAAGTATTGTGGTCTTGGGCCGTATATGCGCTCCAATTTTGCTCTATGACGCACTGCTCTATGGTCTGTGCGTCCAGGATTGCGTGCCCCTTCCCCTCTTCCATATGCGCTGCTCCAAGGTACCGGTGACCTTTACGATAAACCGTACTTGCTTAGAATAGCACTGCGCCGAAGAGAGTCACAACAAGACTCTCACTGCCTGCAAGGGTTTATGAGGGAAAGTCCCAGGGATCTCGCCGACCCTGCTCGATCTCAGACGAAAATCGGGAAAGCGCCGCAAGCGCCTCTTCAGCATGCGGTATGACTTTTTTGGTTCTCACCAGTGTGCGACCGAGCCTTCTGAGCGTTCCCGGGATCCAGGCCTTGTAGCGTACGATCCCCTGCTTCTCTGCGAGGAGTGCGAAGCGACCTGAGACACGGAAGTCCCACAAGAGAAGATACTCGTCGTACATCTGCGGAAAATTCGGGTGAGAATTAATCTCCTGCATGAAGAACGAAAGAAGCCGGCGCTGACGCTCTTTACCGAGCGCCGAATCGGAATCCCTGTCGTTCAAGAGCGATACGACATCACGCGCTGGCGACTCGAGGCACATATCTTGAAAATCGATGAGACACAGCTCCCCATTGGAAAGTATGTGAATATTCGACGCCATGAAATCGAAGTGCGAGGGCTGCAGCGGGTGACGCGCCACCCGCTCACACACCTCTGCCATCAATGCCTCGACGATCGTCGCGTCGTTGTCCCCAAGCCCTAACGGCCGAGCATAGTGTTCCAGAAATTCGCGTATCTGCGTGGCTCGCTGCTCTCGAGAGGTTTGGCGTTGATAGACAACGACATCCTCGTCCTTTGGCAATTTCGCAAAGGACCTCTCGAAATACAGAGCCTTAGTGTACAGCGCTTCGAGAGGATCGTTTCCTTGCTTGCAGAATGCGACTTCGCTTAATCGGGCATCGTCTTGCGCACAATCAAGCAGCGAGAGGGTGCCGATATCTTCGACCAAAAGGCGTCCGCGCGAGCGCGCGTCGCAATACATATGCGGCACGCGAACGCCATGCTGTCTGAGGAAGGTGCCGACTTCGACGTACGTGTCATCCTGACTCAACCCACGAGAACCACCGCCAACAGGACCCGGTGCGCCGGAGAGGGTCATCATAATCGCGGTGGGCACAGGAGCCTTGGCAAGAACGACGCGATAGAAGCGGCGCGTCGACATGTCTCCGGCCAGCTCCTCGACTGCTGTCACAGATGCGCCGCTTAGCGCGTTGCTTTCATCGACTAATTCCTGCGCAACACTGTGCTCGCTCGTCACTACACCTCTTCTCTACAGCGGAAATTACTTGATGACACCGCACGCAATACGAGCTCCGCCACCCCCCAATGGCGCCGGCTCGTCAGAGTAGTTATCTCCTCCTGCATGCACCATAACGCTTCGATTCAGGATGTCGGCGACCTTCAGTCCCTCTACATGAAGAACGTTCGAGGCAACACCATCGTCACCTACTACGAGCTTCGGCAGATCTCCTTGGTGACCCGCCCCGTGGGGCCCGAGATGTTTACCTGTTGCGCGCGGATCGTAATGAGGACCGGCAGCTTGCGCGGCGACCAACTTACCGTCCTTCTCCTTTGGTCCGCAGTCCGGATTCTCATGAATGTGAAAACCGTGCTCGCCTGGATTGAGGCCTTTCAAGTTCGGCTGTATTGCCAGGCCGTGCTCGGTATCACGAAATGTGATGGTACCGATTGATGCGCCGATCCCGTCAGCACTTACTGAGCGGACATCGACTACTTTATCTGCACTTGCCCATGCATACGACACAGTGAAGCCAACGGCGCATGCGCCGGCTATCAGAAACGCTCTCTTCATTTCCTATTCCTTTGTCAGAAGTTGACGGAGGACATACTGCAAAATTCCGCCATGCTTGTAGTACTCGACCTCAATATTCGTATCGACGCGCAAGCGAAGCGGAACTTCAAACGAGGAACCATCCGACCTGTCGACGACCAGCACGACATCTTGCCCCGGACGCACACCGGCCTCCAAACCACGCAAGCTGAAGACCTCATCACCCTTGATGCCGATATTCACAGCGTTCTGTCCGTTCAAGAACTGACACGGCAGAACGCCCATTCCGATTAGGTTACTGCGATGGATACGCTCAAAGCTCTCGGCAATCACCGCTTTCACGCCCAACAATCGAGTGCCCTTCGCCGCCCAATCACGGGAACTTCCCGTACCGTACTCATGGCCCGCAAAGACTATCAGAGGAGTGCTCTTCTCAGCGTACTTTGTCGCAGCATCGAAGATCGACATCCGCTCTCCACTCGGCTGATGGATCGTCACTCCGCCCTCGACACCAGGAACCATGAGGTTCTTAATGCGTACGTTTGCGAAGGTACCGCGTACCATCACGTCGTGCGTACCACGCCGAGCTCCATAACTGTTGAAGTCTTTAAACTCTACCCCGCGCGAGATGAGATACTTTCCAGCCGGCGAGTCCTTCTTGAAGGAGCCCGCTGGACTGATATGGTCAGTGGTTACTGAGTCACCGAATATCGCGAGCGCGCGCGCTCCCGTCACCGGCTCGACTGGTTTGAGCCCAAGGTCGAAGCCTTCGAAATAAGGAGGCTCTTGAATGTACGTCGATGAGGAATCCCACTCGTAGACGACGCCGGTGCTCGTTGGGACCTTGTCCCACAAAGGGTTTTCGGCCACCACGTTGCTGTAGAGCCGGTGATACATCTCTGGATCGAATGCCTGTGGCATGAGCGCTAGAATCTCATCTGCCGATGGCCAGATCTCTTTGAGGAACACGGGCTTGCCGTCTTTGTCGTTCCCGAGAGGCTCGGTCTCGAGATTGACCTGTACCGACCCTGCAAGCGCATAGGCCACCACCAAGGGAGGGCTCATCAGGAAATTAGCCTTGATGTTCTGATGAACTCGCGCTTCGAAGTTACGATTACCCGAAAGTACCGCAGCACCGACGAGATCGTTTTTCGTTACACACTCCTCAACATGAGCATCCAAAGGCCCAGAATTCCCGATGCAGGTGGTACATCCGTATCCGACCACTTGAAATCCGAGCTGGTCGAGATAGGTTTGCAATCCAGTTCGAGCTAGATACTCACTGACGGCACGAGAGCCTGGCGCAAGCGATGTCTTCACGAACGGCTTCACCTTCAAGCCCCGCTCTACCGCTTTCTTAGCCAAAATTCCGGCTCCAAGCATGACGCTTGGATTCGACGTGTTGGTACATGAGGTGATGGCTGCAATAAACACCTCACCGTGTCCAACATCGACACTCGACATCGACGATCCTTCGCTACCAACCCCATCCACCGGTACGGAGATTGGGAACTTTAGAGATAGCTCCTCGGTCTTCTTTCCATATCCGCCCTCTTGAAGCCCCTGAGAAAAGAGCCCTGAAAAAGCGGTTTTCACGTCAGTTAGCACTATCTTGTCCTGAGGACGCTTCGGCCCGGCAACGCTCGGCTTCACGATAGAGAGGTCGAGATCTAACAATTCCGAGTACTCGCATTGACCCTTCTTGGGAATCCCGAAGAGTCCTTGGGCCTGATAGTAGTTTCTAAAGGTGTCGACCTTCTCCTTCGCACGTCCGGTTGCGAGAAGATACTCACAGGTGCGCTCGTCGACCGGGAAGAAGCCCATCGTGGCACCGTACTCGGGCGCCATGTTGGCGATAGTTGCACGATCGGTAACCCCGATCGATTCGGCTCCTTCGCCGAAGAACTCGACGAACTTGCCAACTACTTTCGCTTTGCGAAGCACGTTGGTGATGTGCAACACGAGATCAGTTGCGGTCACTCCGGGGGAGAGCTTTCCATGGAGGTGAAAGCCGATGACATCGGGAGTAAGGAAGTACACCGGCTGACCCAGCATAGCGGCTTCAGCCTCGATACCACCTACTCCCCAGCCTACCACTCCAAGACCGTTGATCATCGTAGTGTGCGAGTCAGTGCCCACGAGCGTATCGGGAAAATACACCCCCTCCTTCTCGAGCACTCCCTGTGCGAGATACTCGAGGTTGACCTGGTGGCAGATTCCGAATCCAGGCGGTACCACGCTGAATGATTCAAAAGCCTGCTTACACCACTTCAAAAACTGATACCGCGACTCGTTGCGCTCGAACTCTGACTGCATATTGAGCTGCAAAGCGTCATTGCGATTCGAGTAGTCGACCTGTACCGAGTGATCGATTACGAGATCTACCGGCACCAGAGGCTCGATCATGCCTGGATTTTTATCGAGCTTCGCGACGGCTGAGCGCATCGCGGCGAGATCAACTCCGAGAGGTACCCCTGTGAAATCTTGAAGCAACACACGGGCAACCACGAACGGGATCTCGGCCGTTCGCTCTGCCTTGGGCTTCCACGATGCAAGCTCATGCACGTTGCGCTCCTCCACCCGTGAGCCATCGAAATTGCGTAGCACCGACTCCAAGACGATACGAATGGAGACGGGAAGCTTGGAGATGGCTCCGAGACCCGCCTGCTCCAGAGCTGGGAGAGAATAAAATTGAGCGTCCGTTCCTGAGCCGGTTTTGAAGCGCTGGAGAGTATTAAAGAGATTATGAGTCATGAGTCACCTAGTATGCCGGGAACGCAGCTCCGTGCGGCGTTTTAAATCATCGAACGCAGGTATTTTTACACGTTCGAGCGGTATAAGGACAACGATGTAATTCATGATTCAGCACCCTTCAGGCTGTACTTCACACTCTGTCGACGTTGCCCAGAAACAGCTTAGGCAGTATGGTGCCGACAGCCCGATGGATATTAACTACATTCTATTCTTAATCGCCGTCCTGAACCTTATCGGCGATCTATACAGCATCCTGAAGTTCCGCTCTCGCCTGCCCCGCTGGATACTCATTCTTAACCTCGTTTCACTAGCGGCTTGCGCCGTAGCCTGGATAACGCTGCCAGATCGCTCGGGCTTCATCGGACTTGGTGTATTGGTCGCTTACATCTGCAGTATCAAGCTCTCTGCGCGCTCCCGAGGCTCGGGCCCTCGCCTCGCCGCCCCCGCGACCAAGATGCTGATAGCGTTGAACGTCTCAGCCTTTGGCGTTCAAGTCATGTACGACGCCACGGATAATGCCCGCGGATTTGTCGCGCTCGGGGCTCTCTACGGCCCCCTGCTCGAGCAGGGGCAGTGGTGGCGCTTGCTCACTGCGCAGTTCCTTCATTGGGGCGTGTTGCACCTCTTCTTCAATATGATGGGGCTCTGGTTCCTCGGTCCAGCTGTCGAGAACCTGTTCGGGATCACACGCTATGTGGTGGCCTACATCACCTCGGGTGTGGGCGGTATGGTGATCGCTCTGGTACTAACCCACCTCTTTTATCCGGGCGACGCCAGCCTAATGCTCGGCGCCTCGGCGAGCGTTCTGGGAATGGTTGGTCTTCAAGGGGCAATTGCCCTCAAGGACCTACGCCGGTCGGGTAGCCTTGTCGCGAAAGCTCAACTCACAGCTATGACCCAAATCGTAGTTCTGCAGGCCGTCTTCGATTTCATGGTGCCCGAGGTCAGCTCTACTGCGCACCTCGGTGGCGCCGCTGTAGGTTTTCTGCTCGGCATGCTAATGAAGCTAAGGAAGTTGGACTAAGAGCGCACATGAAAGGTTGGAAAAAGCACCTCGGCTGGTTAATTAGTGCGATCTTTCTCGTACTTGTGTTCCGAAGGGTCGAGTGGGATCAATTCATAGAAAGCTTGCGCACTGTCTCATGGTGGCAGCCTCTGATGTTAGCCGCGATTTATCTGTTCGGCTACCAGATACGAGGATTCCGGTCTCTCTTTTTACTACCAGGGCTCAATTTCAACCAGGCGCTTGGGGGAATCTTCATAGGCTACGCCGCCAACAACGTTCTTCCTGCTAGACTCGGCGAGATCGTGCGTGCTCACGTCGTGGGAAAGAGCGCCGGAATCAAACGCACGGTTGCTTTCTCAAGCGTGTTGGTAGAACGCATCTTTGATGGCTCTGCTATCGTAGTACTGCTCTTGATTGGCGCTGGAGAGCTTCAGCTTCCCGATTGGGCCAACCAAGCTCGCTCAGTGGGAATCATCCTCTTCTCGCTGGCGCTCGCAGGAGTCCTTCTCGTTGGATGGACTCACACATACTTGGACCGCTTCCTGCCAAATAACCGACTGGGACAGTTCGCCCGCGGGATCTTCGAAGGAGTTGCGCTAGCTGTACGAACACCACTTACCTTATTCTTGGTACTCAGTTCTTCGCTGTTCATTTGGACCGTCGAGGCCTTCATGTTCTACTGGTGCGCCTACGCCTTCGACATCGATCTTTCGTTCAAAGGCGCCCTCTTCGTGATGAGTATCGTCAACCTGGGTGTTCTGATCCCGAGCAGCCCTGGAGGATTGGGGCTTTTTCAATTCTTCTGCGTGAAATCGCTTGAATTCTTCGGGGTTGATCACGCACAAGCGACGGCGTACTCAGTGCTGATACACCTGTGTCAGTACATCCCCGTGACCACGATCGGCCTCTTGTGGCTTCCTCGCTTCGGTGTGCATTTGAACACGAAGGAGATCGAGGAACTCGGCACCAACTCGTAAATAGAGCGGCTCGCCATGCACGGCTTTACAATGGACCTATACCTGCGCGACTCACTGCTGGCGTCTGTGTTCGAGCATCTGTGTCTACGTGCCGGCTTTTCATCCCAGCAGACCAGACAAGGATCCATATACACCGAGGGATTCGGCTGAGAACAACCATACAGGATCTTCAGAGCAGGCCTTCATCTCACAGATATCGACTATCTTCTCTACAACACTTTCCCATCGGAAAGCCTGCGCAGCGTGCTTCGCGGCGCTCTCAGACATGCGTCGCATACGCGAGGGGTCTTGCAACAGCGAATCCAAGGCCACAGTGAGAGCCTCCGCCGATACTTCGTCAACCACCACGCCGCTCTCTCCCTGGACTATCCCTTCAGGCAAGCCTCCCATTCTGAAAGCTACCACTGGGGCTCCACACGCCTGTGCTTCGAGTGATGTGAGCGGATACGGATCAAACCAAATCGACGGCACGACGCATATACCCGATCGACGAAAGCCGTCGGCTATCTCTGATTGAGACCTCTTTCCATGAAAGGTCAAGCCGGGCAGTGCGGCCGCTAGCGCGGAAAGATCGAGATACTCTCCGCGCGACCACAGGGATGAGCTTCCGAACACCTCAAGCTCTAGGTCTGGATAGCGTGGCTTGAGGTTCGAGAATGCCTGTATGAGGAAGTGAACACCCTTGTCGGGAACAAGCGCTCCCGAGAAGACCAATCTGCGCGACGAGTGCGCTTGCGGTGGTGCAGGGTTGAAGATCGAAAAATCCACGCCGTTGTGTACGACTATCATCTTGTCGCCGGGTGCGCCCTCGCTCACGAGCTTCTCCTTCTGGGCATGAGAAACCGAAAGAATCGCGTCACAGTGATGCGTCAGCACATCTGGCTTGAGGCCAGAGTCTCCGGCGCACCTATCGTGCGTTACGAAGATCCGCTTAACGCACGCTTCTCGACGGCGCGACAACATCAAAGCAAACGCTTTACCTGCCGCGAGCAACACATAGGGCCCCTGCTGCTCTGCGAAATCCAACGCTCGCTCCACGTCGTACGACGCCCCTACATCGAGAAATCGAACTCCGCGATCGACAGAGACCGGTTGCTTCAGAATGGCTGCGACACACACCCTCCTACCCGAGGCGGCCAGATAGCGCGCTTGATTGAGGGTCGCCATCTCGGCTCCGCTGTTTGGCCCCAAGGGATCGAGCGGATGGTCGCTATGAACGAGGAGGTAAAAAGGAGGGTTTCTCATGTGCCTGGCCTTAGTGCTGCGGGTCCCTAGGAAAGCAAGGCAACCCCCTTCCTGCTGCGAAGGCGGATCCTGGGTTGCTCTCCTAAAAAATTAAGATGAGTGAAGACGCGCGCAGGGTTCGAGTCACCCCTCGACAATACAACAAGTACTTTCAGCAACTTAGAACTCAGAAGGGGGCAAGAACGTAGGCGGCGAACCGTCCTTCGACAACTTCGCAACAGCCGTTTAACTTCGGCGCCAGAAACCTCCGCTCGCCCTTCCCACTCTCACCTCGCCTTCATGCCGACCGGAGCCCGCATGAACCGCACGGCGCGCATGATAGCGTTCCCACGAAGAGAAGATGAATTGCACGGTCCTTTGTTACTTACCCGGCGGACATGCCTTTTGCTTTCGACACTCCGCAATCAGACCTTTCAAGTCTTTATTCACGGCACCAACGGTCTGTGCCAAACCGTTTGTGCCTGTTGCAGAGCGCACCACACCGAGCCGCGAGTAGCACTTCTTTACACGACGAGCGAGGAATTTCGCCTCTTTCTCTATCGTCTTGAAGTAGGGCAGAAGACCCTCTACATCTTCAGCGTAGGAAACGGTGATACAGGAATCGCCGCACACCTCGACGCCTTGGGAGAAGATCTCTTTGCTTCGCGCTGTAATCTGCGCATGCGCATCATTTACCAAGGCCTCTGACTCGGCTGTGTTAATCTCACACTTCACTCGCTCCGAGCGCCTCTTCTCGTCCAAGAACCTCGCCCTGAGCGTACGCGCCTTTCTGATCAGCCCGCGTTCGAATTTCTTGACCTTGGCTGTTGCCTCGACCGTTACGCACCGAACGGGCTTCGGACAGTTGTCTGGATATACGAGCAAACCGCTACACTCCCCGCATGCGTCGATCTGCTTGTCCCCGAAAGGAGTACCTTCACAGTCAAGGCACGCAGTGCCATCGCCGTTACACACGCCGCACTGGTCAAGTCCAGCTTTCCCGAAAGGAACCCCGAGACAATCGAGACACGTTGTGCCGTTGCCGCTACACACACCACACTGATCCACCTTTGCAGACCCGTTCGGCGTTCCCGAGCAATCGGCGCAGGACTGTCCGTCGCCGCCGCACACACCACAAGGATCTTTGGATTTGCCGAAATTCGGAGCGCTCGGACAGAGCCCGCAAGAATCCTTCGGTGATTCGTAGGAATAACCTGGGGGCCCGCTCAAGCAGACGTTGCAGTCATCGCGAGTGCCGTTCGGAAGTGCATAGCCTGCTTCTTTCGGACACACGCCGCAGCTATCGAACTTCTTGCTTGCTTCGTAGCTATAGGTTGGATCTTCATCGCGGTAGCAGACACCGCATCGATCGGCGATGTCGCCGTCGGGTTTCGGGAACCACGAGCATTTACCGTTGGTGCGCAGGCTTGTTATGGTGATATCCGCCGCGAAACCCGAGAACTTCAGCTGTATCGCTCCCACCTTGGTGATATCTACACCACCGCTAGGACCAAACGTAGTCGTAGTCTTAAAGACAGCGCCACCGGGTGCGGGAATTGTGGAATCCGCTATCGCGGTGAAAAGCGCAAAGGGAACCTTGAGCGGAAATTCACTACTACTCAGATACTCCTTATCTAGAATTATCGCTACTTCGGAGTACTTTGAATCGTCACTGGAGGCGGAATCATAGAGCCTCAAAGCAATCGTGGCCTTCCGGCTGAACGCATAATCGAAAAACACCAATCCGGTCTCAAACGCGTCTGCGCCGTCATCGGTCAAGTCGATAGAGCCCAAGCCTTTGTGAGCAAGGCTGCTCGGCGCACTATCGGCATCCCAGGTAACACTACCTACCCCCTCATGAGTTCCGAGACTAAAGGCTAGAACCTCGCGAGAGGTGCCTACAAGTGCGGTTTCGAGGATAGCCTCGCCTGCATCGCCGGGCACTGCGATCTTAGAAACAGAGAACTGCCTGTTACCCCCCAAAGCGCTTGAGCTTGGCACTAGAGAGGTCACAACATCGTTGGCAACCGCCGATGAAAGCTTTGAAGGCACTTTAAATTCATCGACATTAATGGCGTGCCCTACAGAGGCGAACGAAAAGAGCGCTACTGATAGCAAGGATGTGAGGGGGGCAAAGGTTTTCATAGTCGTCAGCACAACAAAGACGTGTGTGCCGAGATTAAGACCTGCGCGATTTTGCGACAACGTACTATTTTTACAGACAGCGGAAAAATGGCTTCACTACCGGAAATTCGAGGTTTTGGTGATGGACGAAGATGAAAGGACGAAAAGATCGTAGGTGTACCCACGCCTCAACTCAGCTCGACGAAGATTATTCCGATGCAATCGCGGAGGGCGGGGACGCCATGCCTCCTACATTGCCGAGACGAACGAAATCTATCGGCGCGCTGTTTTCAAGGAGAACCACTATCTAGGAGGGACGACGCCCCCGCAGTCCGTTGTCGGAAGGGGAACACTGTCAGGTTTCAGGAAAACATCCCCTGGCCGTCATTCGAATCTTGGCGTCATCCACATTCGAATCAGGACAAATAGAAAAATGGCGGAGAGAGGGGGATTCGAACCCCCGATAGGGGATTAGCCTATACACGCTTTCCAAGCGTGCGCCTTCAGCCACTCGGCCATCTCTCCGCAAGGCAAGTAAAGTCAGCTAGTTGCCTAGCTCGCCTATGTCTTTTCAGGGTACATAGTGGCGGAAGGGAAGGGATTCGAACCCCCGATACCGTTTCCGGTATTCCGGTTTTCAAGACCGGCGCCTTCAACCACTCGGCCACCCTTCCGCTGGCGAGGCCGCAGGTTATCCCAGATCTTTTAGAACAAGCAACGGGTACTCGACAGAATAGTGCGCTCGCTTGCCTTGATAAAGTTGGTGAATCTGATAATCTTCCTGACCTTGTGCGCTCTTAGCTCAGCTGGATAGAGCATCTGACTACGAATCAGAAGGTCGGTGGTTCGAATCCTCCAGGGCGCACCAGTTTCGTTCCAGCAGTACATTAGAGAAGGGACATCTTGTATGAGGTGTCCGTTCTGTCCCCCCGCGGAGAGATGGCCGAGTGGCTGAAGGCGGCGGTTTGCTAAATCGTTATACGGCCTAAAAGCTGTATCGGGGGTTCGAATCCCCCTCTCTCCGCCACTGTTTTGTTCCTAATGACCGTAACCCCAACTCCAGAGCTCCTCGCACACCTGATGACTGAGGCGCTCAGAGAGGCCGCCAAGGCTGCGGCTTTTGGAGAGGTGCCGGTCGGCGCTGTCATCGCACACAAGGAAACCATAATCGGCCGCGGCCACAACACCACGGAACGCGACAAGAGCGTCGTCGCACACGCAGAGACTCACGCCTTGCATCAAGCTTCTCAAGCCGCAGGAGATTGGCGACTCTCCGAATGTATTCTGTGCGTCACCTTGGAACCGTGCACCATGTGCACCGGCGCCATACGGCTCGCGCGAATACCTATCGTCGTGTTCGGTGCGGGGGATTCGAAACAAGGCGCGATGGGCTCGCTCTACGACTTGAGCCTGGACGACCGGCTCGGCACGCCACCGCGAGTCATCTCGGGAATTTTGAAGGACGAGTGCGAAAGCGCACTCAAGCGCTTTTTTGAGTCGCTTCGAAGATGACCTCTCTCGCTTCTGTCTGTGAGCGACGGTAACCTTCATCATAACCCCAGCTAAAACCGCCCATTCAAGATAAGCCGCACACCACGGATGGCCTGCAATCCGGCCCCATCTCGACCTGATGTGTCCCGGAAGCACGGCAAAACTCCTTATCGAAGAACGGAGGATGTATGACCAGCAAACGAAGCGAGGCCGACGAGCGCTTAGAGGCGATTTCGTGGGAAGAATTCTTCGACAAGTTCGATGAATCGGATCTGGAGTTCCTGTATCAAGACGAAAGATCCAGTGGGGATCGCAGCTATTTCTGCAAGTTCGTCGGGCGCTCAGAAGGGGCACGCAAGACCCACTGATCGCCTGCTCACTTCATGGGCGGAAAATCTATAGTCGGTGAAAAAATTCTCTTTTCGAAACTCGCAACCTTTCCTCCAGCTCTTCGGCCGAACGGGTGAGGAACCCCTCGTTCGCATCGATATTTTTGTCCGAATCCTCGCCCGTGTGGTTTGCAAAAACTCCGATACGCTGGATCGTCGAGAGCACGTTGTGAATAAATTCTATATCTGAGCCGTTGTTCCTGTTTCGGAAAAGAACCTCGCCGATCGAGGAACAGAACATATCCTCCGCTCCGTATGCATCAGAGTCTGATGAATCAATTTTAAAGAGCTCTTCGACTACGCTCGCCAAGAACCTGACATCGTCATCACGATCGGTCGGGAAGCACTCCAGAGCCCGGGTCACCCTGTCATAGGTAGCTTTTACGACTTGCTCTCGCCCCTCTACGCTCCCCCCTTCCCATATCAGGTTGCGAGCGAGCTTTTGCACCTCCTCAACCACATAGGTGCGGACGAAGGCTCGAGCTGACTCAGAGAGAACCGGGCTAAGTTCCTGCCTTCCATCATCTCTCAGATCTGGAGAACATCCACCACTCATTCGAACCCCACTCCCTCACCATTCAACCAACAAGACATCACTGCACATTCGCGAAAGTCTCGTAGGCGACGATCACAGGTCAACTGCTCCGCTGCCGAACCCCGGCGAGCGCTGCATAAAAGCGTGTAACGCCCGCGCTCTCATCGAAATGCTGTCCTTTTCCTCTGGGGTCATCTCTGCATATGTCTTTCCAACAGGAGCGCCATCAACATCGACAAGCACGTCACCTGTAACGGGATCGACGTGACAGAAAGCTGGCGAGCCATCGTCAGCAAGCGGAATGAAAATTGAGTCCCATCCGAAGCCGTTCTCCCCGCGAGGAGCCTTTGCAATTCGACCAGCGACCACTCCCTGATACACATCCGGCGGACAATCCGGATCGCCTTTCCAAATCGCGAGCGTCACGATCGCAGTAGCGCGATCATTGACCTCTTCACCTGTCAGTGGCGGCAAAAGATGTACGCGGTTACACAGGTCCTGATTGTAGGTCGAGTTCCCCCACTGCGAATAGAAAGGCCCAGGCTCCCCACGCAACCCGTGAAGAGAGATCCAGGTGTCTTCAATCAAAACAGGCCCATTGAACAGATTGAAGGCTGCTTTCGCCTTGTTGCTCGCCAACTCTGCAGCCGCAGCTTTGTACGGGTAGTTATCGAAAGGATCGCCCCCGTCTCGGTGCTCTTTCACCGGTTTGGCGAACTCGCTCTCCATCTGCATTTCAGGAACGGCGAGCTTAGTGCCGGCTACGGGCCGTCCGAGTATTCGCTCATACTCAGCTAGCTTCGAAGGGTTCGTTGAATTGATAGTTAAAGTTGGCCTATCCACTTGAAGCGCAGACATATCATCTTCGACCTTAGAACGCTCTTGCTGCGGCGTAGGATCACCTAAGTTTCCCATAGTGTGGTTGAGTCTACCATCGCCCAGAGCCCCAATCAAACCGACGTTTGACTTAGGTATTAAAACGGAGTATTCCCTGTGCTCACAAGCAATTAGCCCTCTTGTTCACATTTCGAGAGAACCATGACCGGCCATATGCCTACGCCAGAAAGCAGCACCAACACCAAGAGCACCACATGTCCTCACGGCGCCGCAGACACAGCGCCTCTGAATGAGCTCGACTTTGGTACAAAGGTCGCCCTCGACGATCGCCCGAGCCTCAATAAGTTCCCAGTAGTTCGTCATAGCCTCGAACTTTCGAACGGCGCTGCACTCGACGGGCAGCATGTACCTTACGGTGGTCCCGATCGAGAACTCGCTCTCTCGAGACTCTTGCCCGATATTCGCGCGGCGGCTGCCTGTAGGCTACCTCTCCGAAACGACGAACAAGATGTCGATTCGTCGATTCGCAGCCACTTCGATAGTTGTGCAAAGAATCTCTTTCGCAGACCACACGAGCAGAGAGCCGTCTTGCTCGACGGCGTGTACCTTGTTGCCCGTCAACACGAGGAAGGTCACACGACAACCTCGGTCATCGATCTCATGCGGCACTCCGATCAGCTGCGATCCATCTTCAGCATTCTGAGAAAGGGAAACACCGAGCACATCGAGCTACGCTACGTAGCGGGATTTTTCGACGGCGCTAAGACTCACACGGTAACGCACTCGGTGCCCTGTGAACTCGCCCCGCGCACCTTCAAAACAAGCTCGCGTCCTTGGGAAGGCGCTCTCATACCGAAGGACGCCCCGAAGCCCGGAATGACGATTGCGCAAATCAGGGCCCACCATGCACTAGGGAGGATAAAGTATACGTTTCCAGAGCAAGCACTTCAGGAGCGCATCAACTCGGATCTGTGTGCTCCATCCCCACATCTGCAGATAAGCAAGTTCACGCCACCACAGAGCAAAGAAGTGACGAGGCTCTCGCAGTGGACCCGGGAGAAGCCCTCGGTGGAGTGGCGTGCCAGCTTGTATAAAGCCGCACAAGATGTCATTTCGGAGGCACAGTGGAGACACGATAAGTTAGCACCGACTCCTGAAGGCAAGCGATTCTTGCAGTGCATGGGCGAGGATTTCTGCGACTCTCCATATCTGCCCCTGAAGCCTTCCAGCTCCACAAACATCTGGAACGATCCTTTTCGAGATGCCGCTGCGACTGCGATGGCGACAGGGTACGTGAACCTCTCGTACCTCACGCACCCCGACATGCTCGAAGGTCACCTTCACGCGACCAAGCAGTCATTCATTCCGACACGGTATAAGCACATACCGGTCTTGTCCGAGGCTATCAGAGACAATCGCGGTATAAGCTACAACGAGTTTGGAGCGTGGCCGAAAGGGTACTCTGAGGAAGATCTCATGAACGAGAGCACGATCTCAGCGTTGCCAAATCTGTGGGCGCAAAGTTTCAAAGGGGTTCCGACCCTCGCTGGTATCGTGGGCTCGTCGATGAACTGGATGGCCGGCGCACAAGGGTACGCCGCCGCCGCACTGGCGGGCTTCCCCGTCTTTGTTGCGGCCGACGGACTGCAGAAGAGTCGCGAAATCCAAGCCAAATTGTACGAGCGAACAGTTGAGCTGATAAAAAACCATCCACTCGTAAAGAACTATCCGTGGCCAGAGCATAAGCTCTCGAACGGAGAGCGTGCTGTAGACTACCTCGTGCGCACAGCTATTAGTCGGGTAGGCATTACGGTCAAGCCGTTTCCAACCGAAGAGGCGAGAGCAAGCGTGGCGTTCTTCCTCGACAAATACGGCATCCAGAACTACCGCCTGTACGACCCTGGAATAACCAAACTTCTCATCACCGGCTCAGAAGCTATCTCACAGGAGATCGCCAAACGAACGGATCTCATGGCTGAGAGCAGCGCAGAGCTCATGAGGCGCGGACCTCTGGCGAGCGACGTTGGATACGTAGCAGGACAGGTATCAAATATGGCGCAAGCAAAGATGCTTGCGCGACATCCTCATCTGCGGGGCCTCATCATCGGTATCACTGAGGGTGGTCATTGTGAGACCGGCATCAAGCATGGGCTGTACGCCAACAACCTGCCCGTTCTTTACCAGGTTGCACGAATGGGGCTTCCGTTCCCGATCTTGGCTGATGGCGGCCCAGGGCTCGAAGGACTTCCGAACGTCTTCCTGTGCGGCGGTTCAGGCGTCCTCCTATCAGGCGCCTTGTTCGGTGGAGTGCTCGAACACGCACCGTTCAATAATTGGTTCATCGACTCAAACGGGCAACCGATGAAGTTTACCTTCGGAGAGGCAGCACTCACAACCAAAGGCTTCGGTGGGGAAGCTTTCGGTTCCGGGACGCCAAAGAACAAGGAAGGAATCGCCTCGTTTAAGATCCTCAACGCCGTGTATCCGACCTTGGCTCATAAGGCCCTCGACGCGGTGTTTGTTGCCGCCAAATGCGGGCGCTTCATGCGGACAGAGAACATCGAGCAGCTTCGACTGATGCCAGAGCCGCGGGTGGTTCACGGGTCCGCAGATGCCGATGAAGCACGTCGTCCCCACAACAAAGAGTTCCCGGCGCGGACTTTCGGCAGCAAGTGATAGCGAACGATAAAATCAGGAAATTCCTGGCTAACAGGGGTTTAGCGCCTGAGCACTCAAAGAATGAGCCTGCTCAATTGACTTTTGAGCCCATCATACATACCCTTTACACCTTCCTCTGGAGAGGTGGCCGAGTGGCTGAAGGCGCCTGATTCGAAATCAGGTTTACGGGAAACCGTAACGGGGGTTCGAATCCCTTCCTCTCCGATTCCTTATTTCCCTCTCTTAGTAACTGACCAAAGCTCGCACAGCACTCGCTCCGAGCTTCGATCGCCCCTCGAGAGCCGCGAGCTCTGCCAAGAACAGGTACGCTGCAACCTCTCCACCAACCTTTGCGACGAGCTCTCCGGCAGCTGCCGCAGTTCCGCCAGTGGCAAGGACATCGTCGATCACGACGACTTTAGCCCCGGCGTTAAGGACCCCACTCTTCATCTCCAGAGTGTCAGTTCCGTACTCGAGACCATACCCCACCGAAACGAGATCTCCGGGAAGCTTTCCCGCCTTACGCACGAGCACCAATGGAAGCCCGAGATGGTGGGCTACCGGCGCCGCAAATAAAAACCCTCGCGACTCAATCGCGACTATCGCCGAGACAGAGCTTCTCGAAACATCCTCAGCCATGAGCGAGATGACATGCTTGAAAGCCTCTGGCGCAGAGAGGAGCGGTGATATGTCGCGAAACAGTATTCCTGGCTTAGGGAAGTCAGGGATATCTGCGATGTATTTTTTGATGTCGATTGTCATAGGTGTACAACCACTTGTAACTCAAAAAGAGCCAACTACATAGACTCTATGGAGCTCGAGTTGACTACGATCGAGCACTAGGCGACGATCCTTTCATGCTCGAAATAGAAAAGCCCCATTCTGCGCACACAGCAGTCCCAGCCTCCACATTGATTCCACAGCTGGGCAATTTTGATATTGCAGAGGCACACGAATTTCGCACTCGATACGCCCAGATTCAGACCTCCCACGATACGGGCTTATTTGGATGTCGAACCACCAACGACCAGACTATCACTCCCTTCCACAGCACCCCACTTTTGACCCATAAATTTGCCAAGAATGCTTCGCTTTACTTCCCAGAGGGAGTTAATGGGTTTCGAGATCAGATAGTGATAGACCTCGGTGCAGGAGAAACAGCGGACGGCTACCTCCTTGCGCGCGATTTAGGGGCACGTGCCTATATCGGTGTCGAGTATTGTTTTGCCGCGAGCTTGATAGAAAACATCGACGAACTTCCACCCTCCGACAGAACTATAGATTACAGCATAATCTACGACTCTATAGAAAACCTCTTGCCGGTCCTTCCACCTCTATCATGCTCGTTCATCTTCGCGGGACTTGACGATACCTTTCCAGGATTCGACCAACTGCCGACAAGTATGGGCATCCATCTCCCACGGACATTACATATTGATGGAGCTTGCCTACTCTTTTCGCACAACTCGAAGAGCTTCTCCTTCCCCAAGCTGAGGAATGCCTCAATGGTTCCCTCCATCTCTGCCTGGATCCACCCTCGAGGAGAGCAAGGGTAAGTACGCACAGTGAGGCCTAAGCGAGACAGTTGGGGTGCGAGGTAATTACCTCTACGGGGATGAGTTTTGCCGCGATTCCTCCGCAACTATCAAGCGACCGCCTTTCACGCGCAGAACCTCGACTGGAAGTGCCGCTGTTCCCTTCGAGTCTATCTTGAGGTGGAACCCGGCTCCCTCGAACTCAACAGAGAACAACGCCGCTTGGATATCCTCTCCTCGGAGACTCTTGGCCTTTCGAAGCGCATGAGCGATCGCCATCAAGCCATCGAAGCCTCGCGCACTCACACTGGGATATACGGGATCCTTTCCGTATTTCTTACGATAGAACGAGAGAAACTCAGCTGCCTCTCGCCGATTGGGATCGAGAAACGAGTTCGTAACGTATCGTCCCTCAACAGCTTCAGGTGCGGCTTTGATCACGTCGGCATCGATGGCTCCTCCTGCTGCCACGATCGACACGTCGAGGCCGATCCGCCGGGCCTGCTCGAAAAACGGCACGACACCAGCAGTTATCGGGGCAAAGACACCATCGATCTTTCCGCCCCTAATCCTCTGGAGCACCGTTCGGAAATCAGAGTCGGAAGGATTGAGGTCGGCGCGGTACTTCACAACTCCGCCTTTTCGCTCAAAATCTTGCTGAAAACTATCTGCTGTTGATTGCGACCACGAGTTGTTTGTGGCAACGATGGCGACGTTTTTTAATACCTTCTGGTGCGACAAAAAACGGGAAGCTGTCAGCGCGTATCCATCAACCCAGGTGCCGGTCGAAAAGACGAAGTTTCCTAGTGTCTCGATCTTTCCGCCGGAATCTCCAAATACCAGAAGCGGCACCCGAGCGGCCTGGAACATCGGACCAGCCACCATCGCCTCGGTAAAGGTCGAAACCATCGCGACCGGCACGCGGTCGAGATCAAGGAGCTTCTTTGATGCGGTTGCCGTCAACGCTGAGTCAAAACGAGTGTCTTCGATCTCGAGAGTCAGATCCTTTCCGTGAATACCGCCGGAGGCATTCACCTGCTCCTGTCCAAGGGTAATCCCTTCGATATACGCCTGTCCCCAGGCGGCAAAGTCACCAGTAAGATGGGTCATCGCCCCGACCCCTAATCCATCTTCAGCTCTTGCAACAGTAGCGGCAAGAAAGGTCGCTACGAGAAAGAACGCACACACAAGGAAGCTCTTCATTTCTGACCTTTGAAAAACAGCTTTAAATCACTTCAAAAGAGCTCCCCCATCAACGGCTATATCAGACCCGCTGATGAATTCCGCACTTTCGGAAAGAAGGAGCATCACGCTCTCTGCAGCACCTCACATGGAGCGCGAAGCTCCCGCTTCGCTAGATGACAGCACCACGAGCCAATCATCGAGCGGACTAGAAAGTCCGCGCTCCAGGAGCGCCGCAAGCCAAACACTCCACCATCCTCTGAACGAAAAGATCCGCCCCGATCGCCGCGGCTGAGCTCAAAAACGCCTGAAAATCCACGCGAGCATCGCCGTCCGCTGCATCTGAAATGACGCGACATACGACGTACGGGATGCCGTGTTCGAGGCACACCTGCGATACGGCACCGCCCTCCATCTCAACACACAGCAGGTCTGGAATCGCCCGTACCAAAGCCTCACGCTCCTCGGATGAGCAGATGAAGGTGTCGCCACTTGCGATAGTTCCGACATGCAGCGCCGGCACATGAGCCGAGAAGCGCTTGATGAGAGATCTGTACTCGTCACTCGCAACAACGGATTGAGCGCTCGACACAGCCTTGTCGAGCATCTGACTCGAAGACGGCATCTTCGATACGCCCAAAAGCGGGACATCGAAGCGATTACAGTTCAGCAATCCCTTCAGATCGATGTCGTGCTGCATGAGATCCTGGCTAACGACGAGATCCCCTACCCGCACGTGCGAAGCAACACCACCCGCCACTCCGGTAAAAACAACCGCATCGATATCGAAACGATTAATCAGCGTCGTAACGGTCGATGCTGCAGCGACCTTTCCGATTCGAGAACGGACACACACGACATCGATCCCAGACAGCTGCGCACACAGGAACTCTCGCGGCCCGACCTGAACTATCTCAGGACTTTCGAGTCGCTGTGCGATACACGAGAACTCCTCGTCCAGCGCGACTACGATGCCGAGCCGCTTGATACGAAGTTCCGTAGACGTAGACATGAAGCTCTCAGGAGACCTTTGTGCTGTCACGCCGCCACAAGTTGTATTTCAAAATGGCGTAAATGGCTCTAAATCCGTCGCGCCAGCCGATCTTCTTGCCCTCGGCATAGGTGCGCCCGTAGTAAGAGATACCTACTTCGTAAATTCGGCACCCCTTCGCTGCAACCTTGGCAGTTATTTCGGGCTCGAACCCGAAGCGATCCTCCTCGATCACGATGCTCTGGATCACCTCTCGACGGAACATCTTGTAGCAAGTTTCCATGTCGGTGAGGTTGATGTTGGTGAACATGTTGGACAGAAGGGTCAAGAAACGATTACCCATCATGTGCCAAAAATACACGACACGATGCGGCGCTCCGCCCATGAAGCGCGAGCCGAAAACCACATCCGCTCGTCCCTTCTCGATCGGGTCCATCAACAGCGAGTACTCCTGCGGGTCGTACTCCATGTCAGCGTCCTGAACAACGACCACATCTCCCGATACGTGCCGAAAGCCGGTACGCAGTGCAGCCCCCTTACCTTGGTTGACCTCGTGGTAAATGATCCGATCAACTTGTGGCGCTATCTGATCGCGCAGGACATCGCGAGTACCATCAGTGGAGTAATCGTCTACGATTACGATCTCTTTATCAGCCACCGGAGCCGCTTTGACGGCATTCACGATGTCCTGAATCGTATTTTTCTCGTTGTAGCAGGGGATAACGATGGAGAGCTTCATTAGAATAGCCTGTGGATAACGAAGTGCGTATAGCATTCCGTGCTCACTTATCAAAGGGGGCGTTCTTGGGTAGGCTTACTTCGACCACCCCCAGATCAGACAAAAACCCTCAATACATTCAGCTATATAGACTCACATCTCACTGTTTTCCTGTACTACTAAGCAGTTCTCAACACATGCACGCCAAATCTGCACCTCATAGCGCGCACAACTGCGCGCTCAAAAGCCCCAAAAACCTAAACTTTTCTTGGAGTTATACATTTTAAACCCTTGAAGGAATTACGCGCTTAACCTATCGTTATGAAATGGAAAACCTACCGAATGTCAGCCCAATAACCATCGAATCCGAGATGCGCCAGTCCTACCTGGACTACGCGATGAGCGTCATCGTCGGACGCGCTCTCCCAGATGTCAGAGATGGACTGAAGCCCGTACAACGGCGCGTCCTTTACGCCATGTTGAAGGAAGGCCTCGTCCCGTCTCGCAAGCACTCTAAGTGCGCGGGAGTTGTGGGTGAGGTGCTCAAGCGCTATCACCCGCACGGAGACATGCCGGTATACGAGGCCCTGGTGCGCCTGGCTCAGCCGTGGAACTTGCGCTACCCACTCATCGACGGCCAAGGCAACTTCGGATCAGTCGATGGCGATCCACCAGCAGCATACCGATATACCGAGTGCCGAATGACAGCGCTCGCCGAGAGCCTCCTCGAGGACATCGAGAAGGAGACGGTCGACTTCGCTCCAAACTTCGATGACTCAACACTCGAGCCAACTGTTCTTCCTTCCGTAATCCCGAACCTGCTCGTCAACGGAGCCAATGGTATCGCGGTCGGTATGGCTACGCATATTCCTCCGCACAACCTCACGGAGGTGATCAACGGAGCGTTAGCCGTCATCGAGAATCCCGAAATATCACTCGCAGATCTGCTCAAGCTTGTTCCAGGCCCAGACTTCCCTACCGGCGGCACGATCTACGGCCGAGGCGCAATCATCAGCGCCTACTCCAACGGTCGTGGGATTATTCAGGTCAGAGCAAAGGCACACTTCGAGAAACTCAAGACCAAATCTCGTGAGGCAGACATCATCGTCGTCACCGAGATCCCGTACCAACTCAACAAGGCGCGCCTGATCGAAAAGATCGCCGACCTCGTCAACGATAAGCAGATAGAGGGCATCTCCAAGCTGCGCGACGAAAGCGATCGATCCGGAATGCGTATCGTCGTAGAGCTCAAGCGTGATGCGACCCCAGAGGTCGTTCTCAACCAGCTCTACAAGCTCACCCCGATGCAGTCGAGCTTCGGTATCGTCAATTTGGCGATCGTAGACGGCAGGCCGGTCGTATGCTCACTGCACAACCTGTTGACCTACTTCCTCAACCATCGCCGTGACGTCGTAACCCGCCGCACGGAGTTCGAACTCAGGAAAGCAAAAGAGCGCATGCATATCTTGGAAGGTTTCAAGATCGCGCTCTTGAACCTCGACGAGGTCATCAAGCTCATTCGAGCCGCATCCACACCAAAGGATGCCAAGGATGAACTTATCTCGCGCTACAGCCTCTCGAGCATTCAAGCACAGGCGATCCTCGACCTGCGCCTGCAAAAGCTCACCGGCATGGAGCGGCTCGCGATCGAGCAGGAGTACGAAGAGCTCGCTAAGCGTATCGAGGAGCTTCTCGCCATTCTTGCTGATCCGAAGAAAGTTGACGACATCATCGCTGCCGAACTTACCCACATCAGAGAGAAGTACGGTGACGAGCGTCGTACCGAGATCGTCGACGACGGCGCTGACATCGACATGACCGACCTAATTGAAGATGAAGAGATGGTTGTGACCGTCAGTCACAAAGGCTACGTGAAGCGTACCTCAGTTTCGGAATACCGCGAGCAACGCCGCGGAGGTAAAGGGATTATCGGCGCCGCCGCCGACGATGACGACTTCATCCAAAACCTCTTTGTGACATCGACCCTTTCAGACCTACTCGTATTCACTGGCCAAGGCCGCGTGTACTGGCTCAAGGTGTACGACATACCTGAGTCGGGACGAACATCTCGCGGACGAGCGCTCGTCAATCTTCTCGACCTGAAAGAGGGCGAGAAGGTCTGTGCGATTCTGCCGATTCGCGAATGGACCGAGAACAGCTTCGTTGTGCTCGCTACAGAGCGTGGCGTCGTCAAGAAAACCGCTCTGGAGGAGTTCTCACGTTCGCGAAGGAACGGCATCATGGCGTGCACCCTCGACGAGCTCGACACCCTGATCGGCGCTGCGATTACGACGATTGGAGAAGACATCATCCTCGCGACCCGCGACGGCATGGCGATCCGGTTCCAGGAGGATCAAGTTCGCCAGATGGGTCGAGCCGCGCGCGGTGTAACGGGAATCCGCTTTGAAGGTGATGACAAGGTAGTGAGCTTGACGATCGTCGGAGCCTCTGAGCCCACCGGCGAGGCCGAGCAGACCGAAGAGCTGACACTGCTCACGGTGTGCGAAAACGGATACGGCAAGCGCACCAATATCTCCGAGTACCGCTCTCAAAACCGAGGTGGCAAGGGGCTCATCGATATCCAAACCGAGGGACGCAACGGCCCAGTGATAGAAGCACTCGCTGTTACTTCAGCTACCGGTATCATGCTGATTACCTCCGGCGGGAAGATCATCCGCACAGGGGCGAAAGACATCTCCGTGATCGGCAGAAACACGCGAGGCGTTAAGCTGATCGACCTCGATACGGAAGAGAAGGTCGTTGCTATTGCTCCTGCCCCTCTGGATTCTAATGGAACAGAATCCGGTGGTTCTGAGGGTGAGGGCTCACAAGGAGGCGAGCAGACGCAAGCTCCTACAAACGACAACGAAACAGCGAGCTAGTACGATGGGGTCTACGCCCGAGGAGAGCCCCGCCGCCACGAAACGCATAGCAGTCGTAGGGCTCGGTGCGTGGGGAACGGCGTTGGCAGTGTACTGCGCACGACTGGGGCACTCGGTAGTAGCCTGGCATCGAAATGTTGAACTCGTAAGCAGCATATCGAGCTCGGGCTCCCTACCGTTCCTCGGTGGATCGATCGCTCGCCCCGTGAACCTTTCGATCTCGAGCGACCTGGCGGCATGTAAGGACGCCGATGCCACCATCGTAGCGCTGCCGGCACGCGCATGGCGGGAGGTGTTACCCAGTCTCGAGGCGCGGCTGATCATCAGCGCCACAAAAGGGCTCGACAAAGAGAGTGCACAAACCCCTCTGAGCTTTGTAGCCAAAGAGCTCAAGCGCTCTTCCGAGAAACTTGCGGTCATCTCCGGGCCGAGTTTCGCGTCCGACTTGGCTGGAGGACGGCCGATCTCGATGGTAGCCGCCTGCAGCTCTCAAGAGACCGCCATGGACGTTGCTGACATGCTATCGAGTGCGTCAGTACGACTCTATGCCTCCACCGATCCACTCGGGGTCGAGCTGGGTGGAATCCTTAAGAACGTGATCGCTATCGCCGCCGGTGTATCGGACGCTCTGGGATACGGCCCCTCTGCGCGCGCAGCACTCATCTCACGCGGCTTGGCGGAGATGATGCGGTTAGCGTGCGCCTTGGGGGCAGACTCGAAAACTCTGTTCGGCCTATCTGGCCTCGGCGATCTGATCATGACCGCGACCGAGGATCAAAGCCGCAACCGCACCGTTGGGCTACGGCTTGGACGAGGTGAGAAGATCGGCGAGATAGCCGCCTCACTCGGGGCGACCGCTGAGGGTGTAACGACAGCCCCCTTGGCACTCGAGCTCGCGCGTAAAGCGGGGATAGACGTACCGATAACCGAGCACGTAGTGAAGCTTCTGAATGTAGAGATCCAAGCCGCTCAGATGGCCTCTGCCCTCATGACACGCCCGTTGAAGCGGGAGTTCTGAACTTTACCTCGAAATCTATCTAGAACTGGTCTCAAAAGTATCTTCTGCTTCGGTTGACGATATGCGGGCTGCGACTTCGTCAAACTTCGCGCAACAATCCTCAGTGTATCTCAGAGGATACACCTCCGGT
>JBIIOE010000217.1:0-2742 GCA_044337105.1 Bdellovibrionota bacterium
GTGAACGTAAACGTACCCGAAACAAAAACCTCAAGTTTTTCGGGTACGTTCACGTTTACGAGCACGAGCACGTTCACGTGGTTATTTCAAAAGTGAGACTATGGGGTAGGTTTTGCCGCGCTTCCCTTGGGAAGAACAGAGATCAACCCAACCTCCGCTTTCTAGCTACGGGTGGTTTTTGCCTCGCGTCCCTTGAGATCTGCACCTCTTGTCGATACCCTGTACTTACTAACACGCACAGTCTAGCTCGAATTACCATGGGCATAGCCTCCGACATCATCATTATCGTCATTGCCGCCCTCATGAGTGGGCTTATCGCGCATCTGTTCAAACAGCCCCTCATACTGGGGTACATATTCGCTGGCATCTTGGTCGGTCCCTACACAGCCGGAGTAACCGTTGAAAACATCCACGGAATCGAAAGACTAGCCGAGATCGGGGTCGCGCTACTCCTCTTCACGCTCGGTCTCGAATTCTCATTCGGAGAGCTGAAGCGTTTGGCTCGTATTACTTTGGTAGCGGCCCCCTTACAGATTGCTCTCTGCCTTGTTGCAGGAATAGGTATTGCTGTCGTTGTCGGTTTTTCAAAATCGGATGCGATTTGGATAGGTGGGGCGATCTCGCTCTCAAGTACAATGGTGGTCCTGAAAACCCTCTCCGCACGCAATGCGGTGGATACTCCGTCGGGACGGATCATGCTCGGGGTTTTGATTGCTCAGGACCTCGCGGTTGTGCCCCTGATGCTCTTGCTGCCGCAACTCTCGGCAGATGTGATCAACTTTGGCACCATCTCGCTTGCGGGTGTGAAGTCGGTGGCATTCCTCGTGATAATGTACTTCACCGGAACTCGACTGTTTCCCAGAATCTTCAGCTTTATAGCGGCGATCGGGTCGCGTGAACTTCTGTTTCTGTCCACGCTCGCAATAGCCCTGGGTGCCGGAATCCTGTCGCATGCGATGGGCTTGTCATTTGCGCTCGGAGCGTTCGTTGCGGGCATGCTCCTGAGCGAAACAGACTTCAACCATCAGGCCCTGAGCGACATCTCGAATCTCCGAGATCTCTTTGCGCTGATCTTCTTCGTTTCAGTAGGAATGCTCCTGGATCCGCAGTTCTTCGTGGACAACATCGGCACCATCCTTATAATCGCAGCAGCCATACTCGCTTGCAAAATACTCATCGTAGGAGGAGCCATACGACTCTTACGATTCGAGGCCCCGATCGCAGTATTTGCCGGGCTCGGATTGTCACAAATCGGTGAATTTGCCTTCCTGATCCTCAAGGAGGGAGTGTCATCGGGCTCTCTCTCACAGACAACATTTTCTCTGATGATCGCCGTGACGATAGTGACGATGGTTCTTACTCCTGCGCTCTTCTGGCTCGGAGACCGCCTAGCTTTGGCTGTGACGACCACGCCTCCAGGTTCACACCTCAACGTGACACAGTCGCCGCGCCTCTCTAATCATGTGATCATAATAGGAGGTGGTTTGGTAGGACACTACGTTGCGCGCGTTCTGTCGACCCTCAACCGTTCCCACGTGATGATCGAATCCGATCACAAGGTAGTCATGCAGCTACGTGACCGCAACGCGCATGTCATTTTTGGAGATGCAAGCCAGCGGATGATACTTGAAGCCGCAGGTATCGAACATGCAAACCTCGTCGTCGTTACCATCAAGAATGATAGGCTCCTTCCAGCTATCATTGGAGAGGTCCGCCAATTACGCAGCGATGTGCCGGTCGTCGTGCGAGTGGAAGATGTCGAAGACACCAAAAACCTCGCATCGCTGCGGGTGAGCGAAGTGGTACAGCCGCAGCTTGAGGTCGGATTGGAGATGGTGCGGCAATCATTGCTGGCTCTGAGAGTGGAAGAGAACCAGATAGCCCCGCTCCTCGGACAGCTACGCGCCGAGCGGTACGAACCCAAAGGAGACACCGACTCTTAACAAAACCTACCCGTAGCGAGAACGTGGGGGTTGGGTTGCCTTGCTTTCCTAAGACCCAAAATTGAAATTCGCAAAGATCATTAGAGCGTTGATATATCGCTCATCATTGCCGAACTTTTTAGCATGTTCTCCGAGGTATCCAACTTCGAACCGAGCATTGTTGACGATCCAATAGGGCCCCGCAAAGAATCGGTCTCTGTCGTATCCCGACCACTGCCCTCCAGCTACTGAATTTAGCGTGACAAAAAGCTCGTTATAACCGGTTAGCCCGAAGCTTCCATCCTCTGTAAGGGCATAGCTTCCTTTGAGGAGGCATCTAAACCGATTCGAAACCCCATCAGCGTGCTCGATGAAACGCTGCTCCTGTCGCAGGCGGTGCTGCCATTGCACCCCGACGAGCGAGTGCTTATACAAAACCTGTTGCCAGATCCGATTCTCGTCGCGGTAATCGCGCCGGTACTGAGAATCCATGAACAGAGGCGTCCATGCGTATCCAAGGTAGAGGGCGAGGCTCGAATTGAGATTGTACACCACCGCAGGTCGCACCAGCAGCCGTTCCATATGCTGCCAGTTGTCCCCCACACGCGGCTGTACCTCAAAGTACAGCTGATATTTCTTCTCATCGTCGAGCTTCACGTGTGCGGTCAGCAGGGTCCAATCCTGAAAATCCGTGGGCACCGCACGCACAGGAGCCGGAAAGATTAAGAGCGCGTAACAAAAATCTCCTCTGCTGCGGCCAGCTGCAAGCTCGCGGGGCTGCGTCTTCGGCTCAAAATGTGCTCAACGTGCCACAGAGGGC
>JBIIOE010000137.1:0-9193 GCA_044337105.1 Bdellovibrionota bacterium
CAATAAGAAGTACTCGGAGTTCGAGAGTCCGTGACTACTGCGATCTATGCGATGCTCGTTCGACGAGAATTCGCGAAGCTCCTCACAGCCGCAGCTTCTTGAAGATGAATTCGGGAATACAAACTATGATCCCCATGATGAAACGCCAGAACCACGGGGTATACACCACCGATTCGCCACGCTTCATAGCCTTGTGAATACGAGCTCCGACGCGCTCCGGGGAGGCGAACAGAGGGCCTTTGGGAAGGTGTGCAGTCATCGGTGTGTCGACAAAGCCGGGCTTGATGGTCGTTACCGAGACTCCGTGATGAGCCAATCGATTCCGCAGTCCTTGGAGGAAGATTGAAAGTCCGCCTTTCGCCGCTCCGTACACATAGTTGCTCTGTCTCCCGCGATCGCCTGCCACAGAGGAGATGGCCGTGATATTTCCCTTCTTTCTCGTCTCGAAGTAAGTAGCAAGTTCGGTCAAAAGAGCGATAGGGCTCATGAGATTCACGACGAGGGCCTGTTCAGTGGTAGCCCACTGGGTTTGGCAAAGCTCCTGAGATGGCAGGGTGCCGTGTGCGATGAGTGCGCCGTCTATCCCTCCGAGCTGTTCCGCTGCATGACGCACGAGTTCGGCGTGTGAGCTGGGGTTCAAGGCGTCGAAGGTACTCGTGGAGACGTGCTGTGCTCCTCGGGTCCTCAAGTCTCCTGCAAGGCGTTCTAGGTTTTCGTGATTGCGAGCCGCAAGGTGTAGCGCAGCGCCCTCGCGAGCGAAGCAGCGCGCGGTTGCGGTTGCAAGTGCCGATGTGGCTCCAATGATGAGAATCTTTTTCATCTAGTACCCCGTACACGTCTCCAGAAGCTGGAAGAGAAGCGCGGGTCGATCCACTTCTCGAAATCTTCGAGTAGAGGAAACGACTGCTCGAACAGGCTTCGACTCATGCGAGCGTCCTTTGCTGGATACAAAGCTCCTCCAGCGTCGGACACGATGCGGTCGAGGTCCTTCATCAGCTTGAATGTAGGCTCCCCGTCGTTTGCAAAGTCCAACGCCAAGGTGACACCCTTTCTCGGAAACGAGAGTAGACCGGGGGATTTTATATCTCCAAAGGTCTTGAGAACAGCCAGGAACGAGGCGCGGCGAGAGCGACTGATATGAGTGAATATCTCTTTCAAGGCTGCGCCGTTGTTGTCGAATGGAACGACGAGCTGGTACTGGAAGAATCCCCGTTTTCCGTAAATACGATTCCAGTGCAGCACAGAGTCGAGCGGGTAGAAAAACGGCTCGTAGTGCGTGCATACGTCGACCGTCTTGGCGCGCTGGAGGTTGTAGTAGGCCGTGTTGAACAGCTTCATGGAGAAGGGATTGAGCACGAAGTTCGGAGTATCACAGGGCACCGAGAGATGAAGCGAGCGATGTTTTCGAGCCGGTTCGGATTGCGCAAAGTTGCCGGCCATGAAGATCCCTCGGCCCATCGAAGAGCCATCGGCTATGCAATCGACCCAGGCCACGCTGTATTCGAAGAGGGAGTCGGTCTCATGTGAGATGGCGAGGAATTCGTCGAGGTTCCCGAATTTGATGTTGCGGGTGTCGAGGTAGGGGGACGAGATACGTATGAGTCGGATCTCAACCCACACGATGAGCCCGGTAAGTCCAAGGCCTCCGATGGTCGCTCGAAACAGATCTACGCTCTCCGAGGGAGAGCAGGTAAGATACTCTCCTGTCGATCTGCGGAGTCCTAGGCTCGTGACGTGATTTCCGAAGGTGCCCGCACGGTGGTGGTTCTTGCCGTGGATATCGTTTGCCACAGCGCCGCCCAGAGTTACGAACTTAGTGCCTGGCGAGACCGGCAGAAACCATCCTCGAGGTACAAAGACCTCGAGAATCTGCGCCAGGCTTACCCCTGCTTCGGCGCGTAGAACACCGCTCTCTTCGTCGAACGAGATGAAGCATGAGAGAAGGTGGGTGTCGAGAACGATGTTTCCGTCGTTGAGGCAGCTGTCTCCGTAGCTTCTCCCGAGTCCAAACGGGAGCACCGACCGTGAATCATCGGGCAAGGGAATATTCGCGCTCGGAGAGTGCGCCGCAAGGGCAGTTTGTGTGGCTTTGGGGTATCGTCCCCACGATTCGTAACGAGTCACTGAGCATCCCATGGGCCAAAGATACCGCTTGAACAGATCGCTGCACTGACTCAAGTCAGCCTCGACCGTATCTGCGCCCGAGTACGATAGCGACTTGCTGTGAGAAGGGCAATTCACACTTCGCTGTGGCGAGGTGCATTGCTTGATCAGAAAGAGGTCGGCTCTGTAAGGCGGTATGGCGAGCTGTTCCAGCTCATGAGAGCAGCGCACGTAGGTGGGTTTGAGCCGTGACGAAAGAAGCTCACCTTGGTATATAGACGATATGCAAGGTCCTGTTGATACTGTGAGTCTGACGCGAAAAGAGCCGGTGTGCGTAGATGTGGATGGAACGATCCTCGCAACGGATCTGCTCTACGAATCTTTCCTCGCTGCTTTGAAACGAGATCTGGCAGTGCTTTTTCTCGCTCCCTTTTGGTTGTGCCGAGGTAGGGCCTACTTGAAGCGCAAGCTGGCTACTCGTGCAAACCTCGCAGTCGATCTGTTGCCGCTCAACGAGGTGGTGATTGAGTATTTGAAGACCCAAGCCGAGGGTGGTCGTCCGATACTTCTCGTGTCGGCCTCTGAGGTACAGTTGGTCGAAAAGGTCGCGGATCGTCTCGACTTCGTAGACGGCGTGATCGGCTCCGAAGGAACTATCAACTGTAAGGGGAGTGCTAAAGCAGCAGCCATACGAGCTAGGCTCGGTGCTCAGCCGTGGGAGTATGTCGGTGATTCGAGTGCCGACTTCGAGGTCTGGAGGGAGGCGGCCCACGTTACTTGCGTTTCGTCGAGCACTTCCTTCTCGATGAGGGTTGCGAAGACATTCCCCAAAGCTACGGTCCTGGCCAAACGCGGTGGAGGAATAGGGGTTTTACTCAGAGCGTTACGAGTACATCAATGGGCTAAGAACCTCCTGGTGTTTTTGCCTCTTATTCTCGCACATCAGCTCTTCAACGTGACGGCTTGGGGACAGGCGATCAGTGCCGCGCTCGCTTTTTCGCTGTGCGCGTCAGGCGTATATCTGCTCAATGATCTCCTTGATTTAGAGGCAGACCGTGTGCACCCTCGTAAGCGTCGCAGGCCCTGCGCGGCGGGTTTGCTGCCGATCTCGAGCGCTCTGACATTGGCACCTATGCTCTTCGCCTCGGCCTTTGTGATCGCCGCGCTCGTGTCTCCGGCCTTCACCCTTGTGCTCGCGATCTATTTGGTGATTACGACCGGCTATTCGTACCGGCTTAAAGCGCTCATGTTCGTGGATATCATCACGTTGGCGATCCTCTATACGATACGTCTCGTAGGAGGGGGCATCGCCACCACTATCGTGGTATCGCAATGGCTCTTGGCTCTTTCCATGTTTCTGTTCGTGAGCCTTGCGTGTGTAAAGCGCTTTTCCGAGCTTTTAGTACTGAAGGGAAGGAACGAGTCGCGGCCGCGTGGTAGGGGATATTTCGTCGAGGACCTCGACCAGGTGGCCATGTTCGGCTCATCCAGTGCATATATGGCGGTCATGGTACTTGCTCTGTACGTGAGCAGTAAGGAGGTCGCAGAGCTTTACAAGACACCGCAGGTCATATGGCTTGCTTGCCCGCTCCTCATGTATTGGGTCAGTCGGACCTGGCTGTTGGCGCGGCGGGGTTTGGTGCACGATGATCCCCTCGTGTTTGCGCTCAAGGACAAAGTTACGTATGTTGTCGTCGCTTTAGGCATGCTGATTTTCTTCGCGGCCAAGTGGTGAAGATAAGATGAGGATACGTCCCGTAGTTTCGTGTGTGGTGAGGGGTGTCCTCACCGCAGTGGTGTGTGGAGGATGCGCGTTGCCTCCTTCCTCGTCACGAACGGTCGTGGGCACTCGAGTCGAAGACGGTGTCGAGCGGCCCTTTGCCAGTGCGAACGAGTTGCGCACTGCCGGCCTCGTTAACGAGGCGATGAATTTGGCGGCCAGTAATCGCTTTTTTGATGCGGAGCGGAGCCTTCGACAAGCACGATATCTTCAGCCAGACAACGAGCAGCTCAAATTCAACTTGGCTGTCGTACTAAGTCAGGTCGGGCAACCCGAGGAATCTCAGGAGCTTTTGCGGGAGCTCTATGCACAACGACCGGAGCGGCCTGCCTATGCCGTTGCTCTTGCTGACACGTTGATCGTACTCGGAAGAAAAGGAGAGGCGCGGGATCTTCTCAAGTCGGCCTTTCGCCGTTTCAAAGATGCGGGAAATTATGCACAAGCTGCGCGCATAGCGAGATCGATCTCCAACGTGACTTTCGAGTTAGGGTTGGAGGAAGAGTCTCTTTGCTATTCGCACGAGGCGTACACCTTAGAGCCAAACGCAGAGCAGCTGGGGATGCATGGGGTGCTACTGGTTGCAGAAAATCTTTATCCCACCGCTATTTCGACCGTTCAAGAGGCTTTCAAGGGCAATTCCGGCCTCTCTAACTCTGCCCCCGCGCAACACGCGCTTGCGTTGGCTCGCTTTGCACAGGGAGATTACGAAGGAGCCTTAGCGGCTGAAGAGACCGCTCTCGATTTCATCAATCAAAGTCCGATGCTCGGTGCAGAGCTCAATGCGGCATGGTGGCTCATGAAACAACGCACGCTCAAGGACGACGAGAGTGAGGATGTGCTCGAGCGCTTGGAAAACATGAAGCCAGAGGTAGTCGACTTTCGGCAGGTCGGAGGTGTGGCCTTGACCATGTGGCCTCCCTCGTTGCGGAGTGCGCTTCAGGCAGTGTCAGTGGATCAGTAGTGACCTGGCTTCTGAGCAAATGGTCGGTAGGATAGCTCTGGAAATGAGGGTCTCCTGGTCACATTGGACAACAGGAGACCCTCTCTTTGTAGTTGAACCTTCTGAGCAGCGTTTTGAATTAGAGCTGCACGAGACCCTTGGACCACGCCATCATCAGCCCGCCCATTAGGAAGGAATCGCGAATCGTATTACTCGCGATGCCTTCCTTCACTTGAGCCAGGCTCATCACCTGGGGTTTCATCGAGCTTTCGCTCAAGTCCCTGCTGACCTTGGCTTCATCAACTTTGCAGTTGGTGACCAAGACGATGTGCGTATCCGCCATCAACGCGCCGGTGTCGGCGTCGAAGATTCCGAGATCGATGACCTGAGAGGACTGTGTGGGTTGAACCCCACACTCCTCCTCGGCTTCTCGTAACCCGCACGTCTCGATAGACTCGCCAGGTTTTATCGCCCCCCGACACGCTTCGAGACACCAACGTCTCGCCGCATGCCTGAACGAGCGCAATACGACGATCTCGTTGTTCTCCGTCAGACACAGAGCAGCGACCCCGGACATTCTGCCTGAGTTCCATCGAATGACTCGATAGGTCCCCTCGCCGGGGATATCTCCAGTTATCGGAGGAAAGAGCACGGTGTACTCCACCTCACACCAGAATCGATTCGCAACGATTCTGGCGATACCTGTGATCTGAATCTCGCCCTTTCGCCAGTCTCCGACGTACATAGTACCATCGTCCAACTCGGCGATAATTGCGTCGATCGTTTCACGCTGCCTGCGCTGAGCGAATTTCACCCGCGCGTTTTTGAGCGACCCTACCGGGAGTGCTCTCCCGAAGTCATGTACCGTCAGCTCGCCCCGACGTTCCGACGCTTCGTGCGCCAGCCCCAAAAAACTCTCACTCATAACAACCTCCGGATGACCTGCTTGAGGCCATCTCGATAAGAGAAACAAAAAATGGAGCAGGTCGTCTGACCTGCCACCAAAACCTTTCGAAAAAGTATCACGGAGGTTCCTATTAAGATAACCCTGCGCTCGCCCAGCTATTCTCATTCATTGTTCAAAATGAATGAGGCTGTGGTTATTTGCGGTGACGATGGTCTCCGTAATCGGCCTCAAAAGGACAACTTGTTGCTGAAAGTTACTCGTAGAGCGAGTAGGAGCTAAGTAAGGCCTCCCGTGAGTTTTAGCGCCGTACTGTGTGAATTATAAGTACGGATGTTTTAGACTGCGTAGTGTCTGACTGCCGTATCAGGGTCGCCTAGTATGAGTTCTTTTGATTCCCCTATAGATGACGCGAATCGCGCGCAATCTCGAAAACAGCAACCGGAGCCCTCTGTGGATGGGGTATTTCCGGTGGGATCGGCACTTCGGTCCTTGAACGCCCATCGGCCTGATCGGATCACGATCAGTAGCGTCAATCGAGATCTATTTATCGCGGTCTTAAGGGAACTCGCCCCAGAGCTCCCTGAGGCGTGCGGCGAGTATCTCTTTGACACCCTTGTAGAGGGTGAGACGATGTGTCCGCAGACCCTGCTGTCGAGCTATTTCGGAAGCTCGCTGTATCGAATAGAGCACACGATTCTGTTCGAGGTGGGAGAGGGATGCGTCAACGAAGAACACCAACATATCTCGGTCGAAAAGCCCCGAGTCGGTGAGCAGGAGCCCAAAGTCACACTCGCTCGCAAGAACGGACAGTTAGAGCTCGAGCTCGATCTCTCCCTGTGTAGCTCGAAGGAGACATGGAACTGGGCGGAGAGGATCGGCGACGCTATTGGAGTAGCCTCGCTCCCTGCGCGTTTTACGCAGGCTCCCTCGGAGCACGAATACTTCGAAGACCAAGGAGTTAGTGTCTCTCTATCTGAGGATGTAGTTGTTCGAACCATACTTATCAATACTGGTTCGGAGGATTACAGGTATGAGCGAGCGTCGAAGGAACGTCAAACCAGGAAGTCAGTATGGTTGCCATGTTCTCTGTACGTCAAAGATCCCGAGCGCGATGACATGTGCACGGTGCTGCCGCTGCTCGATTCCGAGCGAGGTAAGGAGATCTCCGAATCGGGGCTTTTCGAGCTTGGGGAGCGCTTTGTAGCGAAGGAAGCACCTGAGATCTCAGCGGCTGACATGAGCGGAATGGCCGAGTCTTTGACGTCTAAGGTCCGGATGGAGGTGTATCGTAGCGTTTTGCTCGGATATGCTGATGAGCTCCTCATTGGCAATTCAGATGTTGATTGGCTCGCTCCGTGTGGGGCTGAGTCAGGCGGAGACACGTACACATCGAGTGATGACTTCTATGAGGGGGCTTCGGATGAAAGCGATTGGTTAGAAGATGATCCCTCAGAAGAGACGGATTGGTCGCCGGACAACGAGCAGCTGCCCTATTATTCAAGTATTACCGTGAGTGGACTCTCTAATTCGAAGGATCGCAGTTCGATCGGATTGACGAGTCGCCTCGCAGCTGAAGGAAATTGCTCTTCAAGTAAGACTCCCTCTGAGGCCCGCAGGTACGAGCGTGACGGTCTGTTCATGAGCGTTGCATTCGAGAACGGCGTAGAAGATATCTATCCTGACGATGCGATGAGGCGCTTCGCTTTCGTACGTCAAGTCGCCGCGAAGCTGGGTTCGGTCAAATTGCCAGTGCACGGAAGGCTCGTTGCGGATCTGGAGGATTCAAGACGTCAGGCGCTCCTCGATGGTGAAACTGAACAGGACGGTTTCGCAGTGGACTACATCAAGGGCCGCCTGATGGTGCACGTAAAGCGGCTCCCATTGAAATCCTCCTTACCCAGGTAGTGTCATCAATTTGATGAGGATCGCCTTTTGGGCGTCCAGACGGTTCTCTGCCTGCTGGAAGATGATGGAGCGAGGATCCATGACGAGCTCCTTCGAGATCTCGTATCCAGCATGAATGGGCATATCATGCATTACTCGAGCCCGCGTTCCCTCGAGGAGTTTGTGATTGAGTTGATAGGGAAGCATGAGGTTTATGCGCTCTTCTTTTTGAGTCGCGAATGCGGGGTCATTGAAGAACTCCATGTCCACCCAGGTGTCAGTGTACACGTAATCGACGTTCTTCACGGCGTGCCGCACATCCTTTTCCCAGGAGAGTGTCTGATGTTTCTGACCGCGTGCAATGACTGAATCGATGAGCGCTCCGTCATTTGCTAATGGGGTTACGAGCACGAGGTGAACACCGAGAGCGGCGGTGATTTCAATAAGGGAGTTTACCACATTGTTGTGAACTCCGACGTAGCACAAGCTCAAGCCTTCGAGCTTACCGGCGTCCATGCGAATGGTGAGCATGTCAGCTAAGCTTTGGCAGGGGTGATAGAGGTTGCAGCATCCATTGACGACCGGGACCTCGGAACCCTCTGCAATGTGGGCGAGATCTTCATGCTTCTTCAAGCGCCCGAGGATGAGTGAGACGTTGCGCGAGAGGTAGCGACTCTCGAAAGCGATGTCGGTGAGTTCGAAGTTGGAGCTCATCCAGTCGATGTAGATCGCATGTCCGCCCATCTCAGTCATGGCAGCCTCAAACGAGACTCGCGTGCGGGTGGAGGTTTTCTGAAAGAGCATCGCAATGCTACGACCGAGCATGGCACCGTTGAAGTAGGTACGATGCCCTTTCACGTACACCGAGAACTCCAAAAGCTCTCGAATTTCGTCGTTGGTCCAATCGTGCCAGTGAAGGAGATTTCTCATCGTTGCCCCGTTTTTACAAATCCTCTCAGGAGAGTATAAGCGCTTCCGGCGTTACGATGGTACATCATTTCGCATGCGGCTCAGGCGAGGTCGAACAGGAGCAGCGTTGATTCCGGCGCTATGCCGGTACAAGAGAGCGGGTAGGGGCCTGTGATTCCCACAGCGTCTCCGGCACGAAGTGTTTGATTCTCTAACGATATTGAACCTGTAGCGACATGTAGCCAGCAGCTACGAGCAGCCGTAAGGGGGTGCTCTACGGTCTTTCCTGTCGAGAGTTCCGAGACGTACACCGAGGCGTCCTGATGAATCTCCAGGGCTTCCGATATGGCGTCTCCAGGGCCCGCTAGCTGACACCATCTATTGCTGCGCAAGTCCTTCGGGAATGGCTTTTGAGCATAGCGCGGCTCGATGCCCGTGGACTTAGGTGAGATCCATATCTGAATCAGGTGTACAGGTGTATCGGGCGATGCGTTGTACTCGCTGTGTCTGATACCACGTCCTGCGCTCATCACCTGTACCTCGCCGGGTCGCAGCACCTCTCGGTGGCCGAGGCTATCTTGATGTTCGAGTTCGCCTGATAGAACAACGGTAATGATCTCCATGTCTCGGTGCTCGTGCATTCCGAAGCCGCTCGAGGGGGCAATGATGT
>JBIIOE010000138.1:0-9093 GCA_044337105.1 Bdellovibrionota bacterium
CGAGCTCGTGTTCGAGGCACTTCTTATACGGTTGCTCGAGGAGTCCGGGTCCAAGGCGAGAGTGCACTCGCATAGCGGCATCCACGGCGGCCCCGGTGATTTGATTTGTTTCCATGCTCCCCTCTGTGTTCCTCTGAGTCCTCTGTGGTTCCAATTTCAGAAGCTAGAATCGGCGTGGGGCGCGGGGAGTTACTTACCGCTTCAGAGGGCAGGTGCAATTCAGGTAGAACAAATAAATCGATGGGATTTCTCCCTGTGGTCGAAACCCATCATTAGGACGTTATGTCGTTAACGCACGCTACGGCGGCTTCGCCCCATAAAATGCGCAAATCTATAGAGGAGGTCCAATGGCCGGAGATATGTTCGCCACTAACTTTTCGATTCCGCCAGAAATTGCCGAGTTAATGAAGCCCTACGCTCCAGCTAAGCGTGTCGAAGTCATCGAGGGGGCCTTGGCCGGAAGCGACCGCACCGGCGGAAAACTTAGCGACAAGGATGTAAGCATTAATCGCACAGATTCAGGATACACCGTGACCTGGATGCGGGTACAAGATATCGAAGAAGCCGCGATGCATTCTAGGGAAGGCAGGATGTATAGCTATGATCGTGACGGGAACCACGTCGATACTCACGTGTATTCGCGATTGCAGTCACTTTTGGATCCAAAGATGGATAAAGGAGACCTCATCCTTCGGCAGTTAGGAACGCTCGAGAAAACGACATAACCATTAAATGGTGCGGACGCCAGGGCGCGCCGCACATTTGGTCGTTATATCGTTATGGCTTCACAGCAAATTCAATCTTCCCCCGATGATTTTTGGAGCCGCAGATACAAAGCTGAGGGCGTACTATGGGGCGAGCAACCTAGTCCTACAGCCGAAATTGCCATCAAGCACTTTTTACCTGAAATTCAAGTGGTGGAGATTGGCTTTGGATACGGGAGAGACTTAGTTTTCCTGGCTCAACAGGGATTCAAGATCACCGGGGTGGATTCTTCTACTAAAGGCTCGCAGATGGCACGCTCCCGTTTATCTAAACTTGGCGTCAACGCTGAAAAAATATTTACTGGGAGGTTCGAGTCCGTGGATCTTCCACAAGCCCACTTTGCAGGAGTCTTAAGCCATAGATTTTTACATCTCTTAACAACTCCCAATGAAATTGACGCTTTTTTAGACAAGCTTCTTCAAATCACTTTGCCTGGAGCAATCATATGCATTGGCGCAAGAGATACTACAGATCTAAACACTGAGCAGATGATTTCTAAAGGAAATGGAGTTTTTGAATATTGCAAGCGTCCTGGACATTTAATCAGTTACTGGGATCAAAAAAGATTTACTGATGTCTTTGCCAGTAGTTTTGAGATTCTTGATTTTACAAAACAAACAGAAGAAGAATCCAAAGACAGCACAGAGCTGTGCCATTTGACCGTAATGGTGGCAAAAAGAAAGACGATATAACCAAATCAAAGCAACTAAGCCGACCATTGAGTAGCTTTGTAAAAAATGAGAGAGTTTTGGGGTCGGCAAGTTGTTTGAAACGTTGTCTGAAATAGCGAGAGTAATATGAAGCAACTAACTGCAAACAAGCTTAGTGCTGACCATGGCGGCGATTTTGGTGGGGCATCATTACCATCTCGTCTAGAGGATACGTTCGCAGTATGGGTGCCTCGTCTCGATCTCCCGCCAGTGGAGCTTGCGACCGCGTTGGCTCGATCCGAAGTTTCTGCGTTTGGGAAAATCGTGGTTGAGGATGACGAGCGACAACTAACGATTTATCTTGCCCCAGAGTGTGGAGGTCATTCGGACATTGCGGCTGAGGGGAGTCGCTTATGGGACCAGCGAATGGCCGAGAACCCTGAGCTTCGTTACCGAAATTGGGAGAACCGCGGAGGAGGCTTCTTTGAGTTTAAAGAAGGAGCTTTTGTCATTATGGGAGAGTCTTCATCGTATGGTCCCATTCGCGAGGACATTCTTCCGCTCGTTCTTAGCAAACTAAACATGATGGCCCGCGGTCTCGACAACAATTGAGCCCAGCGGACCTCCGTCCGCTGGCTCTTCACGTTATCGTTAGTAGTTGGAGGCAACAATGACAATGAGTTTTGGCAAGCCGGTCGATAGTTTTCTGCAATGGGCGTGTTCTAAAGTAACTCTTGCTTCGGCGAGTGCAGTCAGCGGAGGGCGCGAAGGCCTTAATGAGCTATCCGCGCCGGAGGCGTTATTGCAGATACGAAAACAGGCATTGGAGCAGATTCCGTACTCCTGCGAGTGCACGTTAACAAAATTCGGATACTCTCCGTTGCTGCCAGCTCTGCCCAACAGCTTGGAATTTTTCTCGGTTCCACATGTGGTCGTTGGTGCTCGTCGTAACTGTCGCGGAGGCTTTGTGGACGCCATTCTGGAAGGCTCAAGTCGTCAAGCGTATCGTCATTCTGGTATCCATCCGCGTTCAGGTTCTGCTATCGGGCGTCAAAGTCTGGAGCCAAGGCAGATTCCTGAGGAGGTCTGGGAAGCCCTGGAGGAATGGCGAAACAGCCTTCAATATCGAGATAGTTCAGGTAGTTTAGTGCGATAACAACAACGTGGTGTGGACTTCGTTCGCTACGCGAACTTGCCCCACACTTTTTCGTTATACCGCTTGAACTCTTAGCTGCTAGAGCACGCAATGTTTGCCGGATGCCATATTGGTATTCGGGTTACGAGAGATCAAAAGTTTAACCTATTTGTGGAGTAGTAAGATGGCTGCTGAATTGGGCGGAGTAAGAAACGATTTAAATTACGCAAAAGCCTCTGTATCAGAAGAGCAAACAACCAGAGCTGCATTGGTCGCACACCGTATAGGTTCGGATCTGAAGCCGTGGCAGGATCGGATCGATTCCCTCATGTCGGACGCAACTGTGATTGTGACTTTTCGGGGCGCCGGAAGCGTTAACGGCATTGATCCTGCTGCAGCATCTCAGGCCGTGGCCAAGATCCGCGATCACATAATGAACTTACGAGGCATGGGGGTTCCAGTTGCTCTTATGTACGACGGAGATGGGGACAATCGCGCGAAACCCGATGTCGGCTCGATCTTCGGAGAACTTGCAGACACTTTTAATAACGATTCTTCGGTTAAATTTATTGCGGCTCAGTCTGAGAGTTGGTTTGGACCGGCTGACAAGACCGAACCAATCAAGAGCGCGAATGGCACACCTTACGAAACGTACGTATTCGCGAATGATCTACCGGGTCAGCATGCAAGCCTAACACAATCTTCCAGTTTAGTTGCTTACGAACAGTACCAGCAGATCTTTGTTGGACCCGCAGGGAAGATCGCCTTTTCTCAGCTTAAGGATCTCAGTAATAAGATTGTTACAAGCAGACCAGCAGAAATGGGTGACGTGAAGGTGCTCGTATATTCAACTCCGAATAATGCAAGTTTAAGTGACCAGCTGCAGGCGAAATACGAGACCGAACTTGATGACGGAAAACGTAGTAAGATATTCTTCAATATTGAACAGCGCCGTGACCACCCCTTTGGCTTTCTTTGCAGTTCCAACGGAGAATTTAGCCTCGATGTAACTCAATATCCTGGTTTGAAGTTTGAAAGTTCTTCAATAAGCTCTAGCGAAAACGTGCCTCATGCCGCGGTATAACCATCGCGTCGAATGGACCGCGTAGACGCGGCCATTCACGCTAGCAGTTATAACTGAGGTCATATGGATCTATCGCTTCAGCTCCTTTTCAATGAGCAAAGCACAGATGCACTGCGTGAGGTGTGGCATGCGCAGGCAGCAGTCACGGGAAGTCGTACGCTTATCGATGGCCCGTATGATCCTCATATTACTTTAGGTCTCTTCAAGGATTTAGATCACGCAACATTTAGCGAGGAATTAAGGACCTTAGCTGCAACCTTTCCAGAATTCGAAGTACGTTTCGGTCATGTAGGGCAGTTTTCAGGGGACGAAGGTACGCTTTTTCTGGTTCCAGTACGAAATGACGCCCTGACGAAACTACACACTGATATCCTAGATATTTGCCACGCCTTGAAAGGGAGCATTGCACGGCCGGAGCATTACCACATTGAGACTTGGGTTCCCCACTGTAGTGTAAGCTGGCGAACCGATAGGGGTTCAATCCTGAGAGGTCTGAATGACTTGTTGTCCTCCGGCTATCCACAATCCGCTATCGCAAGCAGCTTGTATTTAATGCACACTCCAGATGACGAGCCACTTGCAAAAATTGAGCTCGGATAGTCTCGATTGACCCACCGTATATTATGATTATATACTAACGAAATGTTGCCAAAGAGACTTGTCAGGGCATCTGGCTTCGATTGGGATGCAGGAAATCTCGAAAAGAACTGGTTGAAGCACGGCGTGTCACCTCTCGAGTGTGAGCAGGTGTTTTTCAATCAACCTTTGGTCGTTGCCCCTGACGAAAAACACTCCGGAAAAGAAGCGCGGTTTTATGTCCTGGGGCGTACGGACTCGGATCGGTATCTTTTCGTGGTGTTTACATTGAGAGGTCGAAAAATTCGAGTGATATCAGCACGAGATATGAGCCGGAAGGAGCGAAAAGTATATGGCGCGTAAAAAGATTCCCAATTTTGCGACGGAAGTGGAAGAACAAGAGTTCTGGCAGAAAAATGACTCCACAGGCTTAGTAGATTGGTCATCCGGAAGGATCGGGCTTTTTCCTGATCTTAAACCATCGACTAAGACAATCTCGCTTCGTTTACCCGAATCACTCATTGCGGCCCTCAAGGTCATAGCGAACAAGCGAGATGTTCCGTATCAATCGCTCATGAAGGTGTTTCTTGCGGAACGACTTCAGGAAGAACTGCGAGAGTCGGATAACAAGCCTGTCGAACGGACCGCTAGACGCGGCCGCGCACAGTAGAGTTATATCAAGGAATAAAGATGGTCACTTTTGAGGATTTTGCGAAGCTCAAGATTAGAATAGGCACGGTTGTTTCATGCTCAAAAGTTGAAGGAGCTGACAAACTCCTGAGGCTCCAGGTTGATTTAGGAGACGAGACTCGGCAAATTATCGCCGGGATGGCGGAGTTCTTCGCCGTTGACCACCTAGTGGGCAAGCAGATACCGATTTTGACAAATTTGGAACCTCGCAAATTTAAAGGGCTAGAGAGTCAGGGAATGATCCTTGCCGCTGACGTAGGCGGTCGGCCGATTCTGCTTCACCCCGAAGGTAACATCCCTGCTGGAAGCATCGTAAAATGACTGGATTTGATATAACAATTCAAGGCAGTCGGACCTCCTTACGCTTGCGCGCCAGGCGTCCGCTGCTCGAAGCGTTATATTTCCGAGAATGTGGCCTATGAGGCATCTATATCGTGTCGCTCTCCTGATAAGCACCGTTATTGCTTCAGTCGACTATTTATTCGCCGAAGATTTATCAGGCCCCGAATTTCGTATTGGAGTCATAGCATCCCTAAGCGGGCAGGGAGCTTCTCGTGGCGCCAGCGCACAAGCTGGATTAAAGCTTGCCATGGCAGAACTCGCGCAGAGCAGTGGGACCGTCGCTGGCAAAATTCGACTGATCTACCAAGATGTGCCGCTTAATAAAGCATCCAATGGAATTACAGCCTTTCAACATTTATCGAATATTGACGGCGTTTGCGCGATAATTGGTCCGATGGGCTCGACGGTAGCTGCTGCTGTCGTGCCACTCGCAGACGCTCAAAAGGTACCTCTGATTGTCCATACAGCCTCAGCCTCTTCAATCACGAAGAAGAAGTCGTACATTTTTCGCTTATGGCCTTCTTCCGATCAGTACGCCAAGGTAATTATTGCTAAGCTTAAAGATCTTGGGTGGAACCGTGTTGGACTGATTACCGCCGAACACGAGAACACAATTGATTTAGCTCAGTCGATTAGAGACCGGTTGCTCAGTCATGGATCTGAGGGAGTGACACTCTCCGTTGACGAAAATATCTCGCCTGAGTCTGCTGATTTTCGCAGCGTACTCACTAAGATAAATTCTCGTTCGATTGATGGTTTGTTTTTGAACCTTTTTGAAGGGCAAATCGCGCTAGCCGCACAACAGGCACGTACGCTGGGTATTCGTGTGCCATTTTTTACAAATGCGGTGATGTCTAAAACCGAATTAGCACTGGCGAAGCCTGAATTGGAGGGAATCTGGTTCCCTAGATTCTCAGGGTCGACTTCAAAAAGGCTCCCGGCTCTTACAGCATTGGAAAACGTACCTTCTGATCCTGATTGCGCTAGTGCAGCACACGATGCACTGATTGTTTTGGAATCAGCGCTACGCTCTCGTGGATGCGACCGCATAGCCATCGCTGATTACATTCGTTCGCAGAGTGCCTTTAACGGAATGAGCGGCACTTTCCATTTTGTGTCCGGCGATGCGACCGTTCCAATCGATATTTATCAGGTGCACAAAGGAAATATAACAACCGCCTCGAAGCGACGCGCAGGTGCGCGCGCCTCAGACTAACGTTATATCGTGAATGATTATGACTCTTCTTACAGATATATTCCGTCGTTGTCGGAGTGCGGATGTTAGCGTCGTCAATTTCTAGAGAAAACAATATCGCTCAAGAGGTTCAGAATCTACTTTGGGATTTAAAAGGAGTGACAATTCCGGGTCCAGGGAGATGTGATGGACGCGGCCAGAATTTTACGGAAGCGCTACGAGAACTTCCAAGATCGGGCAACTTGGTTAGAATCGTGCATTACGGGTTGGATCTGCCTGTTCAATCCCACTATGATCATGTTCTTGCGGTGGCGGCTATAGCCGACATGGCGGCGAGTAGGCCACTTGAGGTGAGTGAAAAAAAGCTGCTTGCTTGCTGTGTTGCTTTCCACGACTTACCAGAACTATTAGCTGGAGATCCTCCGGATTACACGCCCGATCATCTTGCAATTAAAGTGGATAGAGCACGACCCAGCATATCTTTCGAAGACGCAGTTAAAATCATTAGTGCTACACTCCCTCAACCACTAAAACAACACTTCGATACCACGTGTCGCTTTCTGAACGAGGGAATTGGGGAGTTGTACGAACTCTTCAAGTTTGCCGACAAGATTGAACCAATTTTGGCTATCTGGAGATATATAGGGCTACACAGAGAACGAATTGTCATTGGTACATTTCTCGAAGCGATGACCGATTTTTTTGAGAATCCGAAAGTTGTAAGTCACTGTCATAGTGATGAACAGCGGCATGTAGTTCGAATTTTACAGTCGAAAGATCAGGCACGAAAGTTTTTTCTCTCCGGAAATTTTAATTTAGAAAGTTCCGCCTCAGAATTGTTTTCCAAATTGCTCACTGGGTTGATAAATCGACTGAGGATGCATACGATCTAAGGAATCATCTAACCGAGAGAGACGATATAACAATTAAATGCTAAAGATTTCGCACCATTAGAATACATCGATTGAGTAAGCATTCCGAAGGTGCGAAACTTTTGATTTAAACGTTATGCGATTCTATGCCACCTACCGCGATTCAATTTCAGCCCCAATTTCAGAGCATGTTCGATCGGCGTGGGCGCTCGGGCTGCTGCTTGGTTCATACAGCAGGTCATGATGTTACTTTCGGATGCGGGCTCGATAGAGCACATGTGCGCATGCGCCCGATGTCTACGTTTAAGGTGATTAATTCGCTCATCGCCCTTGAGACAGGAGTGATCGATACCACAGAGGAGCTCGACTGGGACGGTGGTCCGGCCTGGAGCGATGACCTGAGAACTCGGATGAATTTGAGCAGAGCTCTCTCGGGTTCGGCGCTCTGGTTCTTCCAGATTCTAGCGCGAAGAATTGGAGTGGACAGATACCGTCGCTATCTCACGCAGTGTGGATATGGTAATGCCGAGTGTGGCGGTGCCATAGACAGTTTTTGGCTTAATGGAAGCTTACTAGTTAGCCCATTAGAGCAGCTTGGATTTGTATCAAAATTCGCGGATAACGAGCTCCCCTTCGCCAAATCAGTGCTCTCGACAGTTCAGCAGATGGTGGTATTAGAGAGTCCTGCTGAGGGAGTACTTTGCGGTAAGACGGGATATGCAGACTCTAACAAGGAGCATTTCGGCTGGTTTATCGGATATCTGAGCGCCGCTGGCCAGTCCGTTAGGGTAGTGACGCTTTTGGAGATGTCGGATGCGTCTCAGCTCGGAGAGAGGCGAAAAATAGCAGAGGAGTGTCTACGATTACACGCTATCGAGAAATGAGGGCATCCACGATAAGTAGTTTCAGGTTATTCGATCGCCCCATCAACGTCCGAGATTAGCTGGACGAACCTCTCGATTGATCGTAGTGTTTTTCTGTGAATCCAACTATTTACTCAGAAGGCCCGTACCGCTTCTTTTTCTTCTCAAGAGAGGAACCCAGACCTCATGTGCATGTGATATCATCAAACGGAGAGGCGAAGTTTTGGCTTGAGCCCGTCGTCGCTCTAGCGGACTCGGAGGGGTTAAAGCCCCTACAGCTTCGGCGAATTCAAAAAATTGTGGAGCGTCAACGTGAGAAGTTCCGGAAAGCTTGGAAAGATTTTTTTGGGGTGTGAGGTAGCGAACATCTCACCGTTCGGCGTGTGGGTACTCGTCAGTGGTCACGAGTATTTCCTCGACCACAAGAAGTTCCCCTGGTTTAAAGGGGCTGCGGTTGAGGATGTCCTGAATGTAGAGAGCCCTAGAACAGGACATCTTAGGTGGCCAGCGCTTGATGTCGATTTGCACCTAGAGTCTATAAGCTCGCCGGAGCAGTTTCCTTTGGTGGCTCGTACCAAAGGGCATAACAAGAAGGCGGTGCGGAGGACTAAACGTCCCCGCACGCACTGACGTTATGCCTTGGTATCAAACCGGCTTTGATTAACGAAAGCTACGGGATGTAGAGAGACTTGATTATGGTAAGTCATCAAGAAGCGAAGGAGCTTGTGCTCAAATTTAATGAAGTCACAGATACAGCTCTGGAGCTTGAACAGAATGAGCATAAATTGCGAGCAAACGACTATATCCAAGACAGAGGGCTGTTGCAGCGCGGGGGTCTGTAACTTAAAGTGTGTATGGGAAGGTAAGGAGCCGTCCCGCCCGGGGCCCGATCAAAGGGGCCCGTGGAGGGAGGGACGGCGG
>JBIIOE010000032.1:0-31849 GCA_044337105.1 Bdellovibrionota bacterium
CTTGTCGGAATGGCTGGCATGGGCTGCCAGGATGCCGCTTCCGACGAAGATCTCCAGTCGAGCCATCGCCGAGTCGTATTTCATAAATACATTGTAACATAAATTGCAGCATCTCAAAGTGCCTAAGTAGGGTTCTTTAGCGGCTTAAAACCGATTTAAAGCAGTACAGCTATACAATGTATAGGACTGCTGTTCCGCAAAGTACAGAGTTTCCAGATACAGTGAAAGAGACAAGTAATCGTTCTGGAGGATTTACATATGAAGGGTTTGAAACGTTTCACGGCCAGCATTGTGTCGAGTTTTGAATCGGTGGTGGGGCAGCTCGAGAATCACGAGGCGCTCGTAGGTGTTGCTATACGCGAAGCAGAGGAGGCGGCTGGTCGCGCCAAGGGACAATTGAGCCGAGTACAGCGCGACGGGCACGCTATGAGAAAGCGGCATCAGGAGCTCAGGGAGCGCATAGAGGTTTGGCAAGGTCGGGCGGTGCGCTGTGCCCCTGTCGATGAGGAGAAAGCTATCGAGTGTGTGCGGCGTCGTCAGCGACTCCTTGCACAAGCTGCTGGGCAGGAGGAGCAGATCGTTCGACACGGCACCTTGGAGAAGCAGCTCGCGGCAGACCTCGCGAGCGTTCAGGAGAAGTTGGTTGCTCTTCGGCAGCAGAGGAATCTCCTTCGCACCCGTCAGAGCCGAGCGGAAGCGCTGAGGCTTCTGCAGAGCGTCGATTCGGTGGCGATGGGAGAGATAGACGACATATTCGACCGCTGGGAAGGCAAGATCTCCGGCCTCGAAATGTTCTCCGAGCTCTCTTCGTCGCAACTTGAGGACGATCTCGAGGCGCAATTCTCTACTGCTGAAGAGGATGACGAGCTCCGCAAAGTTCTCACCGCCTTGGTGGGGACCGCGGAGTCAGATGCGAGGGAGAAAAGGTAGGGTATGCGAGAAGTTGGAGGATTGATTATGAACACGATAACGAGTTCGATTGGAGACGAAGTAGATGCGGCTCTCGCCGAAGACGCCTCGAGACGGCAGGCTCTAGTTGAGGAGCGACAGCAGCGTATGGAGGCGGAGAGTCGACGCTTCTCCCGTATCGGGCGCATTCTCCGGCATGTCGGTATTGCGGTGCTGGTTGCCTCGGCTGTCACGTTCCTCTTGCAGCGTTGGGATGGAATGGAGCATGTAACACGCTATCTCTCCTTCCTCGGATTCACGGCTATGCTGTGCGCGGGCGGCCTCCTGACAGGGCTCAAGATAAAGGAAGACAAAGGTGCCCGTACCCTGCTGGGGGCGGTGGCGCTGTTGGCGCCGATCCACTTCGCACAGTTGGGGGCGATCCTTTTCTCGCGCTTCGGCGGTGAGCAAGTCGCGAGTTCGTATCCATACTATTTGCATTGGGACGTACCCAGCCTCGGGGCTGCGTTGGCGACCGTTGTGGGAGGCTTAATGGCGCTGCTCCCGATGCTGTATGCCGCCTGCGCTGTTCTGGTTCGCCAACGTGCCAAGAGCGTTTTTAGCGCTACGGCCCTGGTCGGAGTCGCGCTGCTCATTCCCTCCCGTGAACCACACATTATGGGTGCGCTGCTCGCTTTTGTCGCCGTCGCTGCGTTGGTCAGCGGTAGCAAGCTCAGGAGATTCCCGGAGATGCGAACGGTAGAGGGAGCCGTTGCACGCTCCGTGCCTTACCTTGCGGTAGCTGTGCTTGCTGGTCGCCAGGCGATGCTCTATCAAATGCCTCACTTCCTCATGGGTGTCTTACAGGCGAGCATCACGGTGGGATTGCTCAGTATGGCAGGTAGGTTGAAAGAGAGGACACGCTTGAGTCCGCTCTTTGAAATCATCGCACTGCCATCGGCGCTTGTATCCTGGATACTGATCTCGTCGGATCTCGACGTAGTCTTCACAGTGCCTGCAGTGTGGAGTGTGCCTCTTTTCGGCATGCTCCTGGTCGGGATTCTGTCCGTCATGGAGCGCTACGTAACGTACACCGCTCAGGGATACCGCCTGACGACCGCCCTTGTCTTTACGGTTGTCGGGTGTATAGAAGCTTTAGTCTTCTCCCAGTACGGAGTGGTGCCGAGCATGTTTGCTCTGGTGTTGGGGATCGGTGGTGTTGCGTGGGCATGTGTAAACGAGCGTAGGTTGATGCTCGGTGGTTCGATGTTGGTAGTGTTCGTGAGCTTAGGGACAGCGGTATACCGAGCCTTTGGGACGGTGACGATAAGCCCCTGGTTCGCCCTGGGTGCGATCGGCCTATTTACTATAATCGGCGGATCATATCTTGAGAGAAACTTCGCACGAGTTTCAGCAGTTGTTACTACGAGCTACGGGCGGGTGCGTCAGTGGAAGTGACGTAGTCGCGTCGCGGAGTTGCTCGAAGGGGGCTGGTGAAGGCTAGCCCCCTTTTTTTCGACAGACCAGGGCATACATGCTAGCTTTCGCCCCGTGGCCTCTGAACTTCTCCTCATTCGTAATCTCGATCTCTCGGTAGGAGTGCATCAACTCCTCAGGTCGGTTTCGTTGGAGCTCCGAGCGGGGGAGTCTCTGAGCGTGGTTGGTCCGAACGGGGCTGGTAAGACAACCCTCTTGAGGGTGATTGCAGGTCTTGCCAAGCGCTATTCAGGCTCCGTTCTTGTCGATCGGCGCGAGGTGCGGAACGAGTCCGCCGAGTGGTTGTCCCGTACCATCGGGTTTGTTCCGCAGCGACTCGAACATCTGCCGTGCTTCACGGTGCGCGAATTTCTCGAACTAAGCGGTGATGCCCGCAAGGAGTCGGTTGCTCGACTAACAGATCACCTGAGGGCTAAGCACCTTCCTGAGCTGAGCGCTGGAGAGCTGCAGCGAGTGCTCCTGGCGGGGGCGCTCGCGCAGGGTGTGCGGCTTCTCCTGCTGGATGAGCCGACCTCGAATCTCGATCCGACCGGGCGAGCAGAGGTTGAAATGCTGCTCGAAGAGCTTAGGCAAGCAGATGTGACGCTTCTGATGGTGACTCACGACATCTCGATGGCCATACGTTGTAGCACTCGTCTGATGATCATGTCGCATGGCGGCATATCATGGAGTGGTAGGGGCGATGATGACGGGGTGGTGCCCGAGCTCGAGAAGGCTTATCAGTGTCGCTTCGTACGTGTCGAGCACGAGGATTTGGACGGTTCGATACTCGTGGCTCGATGATGAGAAGACGGAAAATTCAATGATGCGGTTCGATACGCGAGTTGCGAGCGCCGAAGAGAAGATGTTTTGGCGAGTCTTCGTGTGGGGAGCACTCATGTTGCTGGCGGTGTCGGCGCTTGCCCTTTTTGGAGGGGCAGAGTTCTACACTCTCGGCGAGATCCTCGGTAATTCGGACGCCACAACGATCGTCTTTTCCCTCCGTTTGCCACGTATCCTCATGGCTGTCTTGGTTGGAGGAGCTCTTGCTGTGGTTGGTACGACCTATCAATCTCTGTTTCGCAATTCGTTAGCCAGTCCGTTTTCCCTCGGAGTGTCTTCGGGAGCAGCGCTCGGAGCGTCGATGGCGCTGCTTGTGGGCCTCTCCACGACTACTTCCGCTATCCTGGCAGCTGTCGCGAGTATCGCCCTCATTCTCACGGTCAGCCGCCGAAGCATCGCTCGGACCGGTGATACGATCCTGCTAGTCGGGATTGTTTTCAGCTTCTTTTGCTCCAGCATCCTTACTCTCGTGCAGTATCTGAGCGATTACTCGCAACTCTTTCGCATGAGTCGGTGGATGATGGGCGGGATACCTGTTCCAGAAATCTCCGATCTGGTGCTCGGAAGTTTGCTCATCGCAACACTCTGTGCGTGGGTCGTGCGCAATCGCGACGCACTCGATCTTATGTGGTTTGGCGACGACGTCGCTACGCTGAAGGGAGTAAACGTTGACAGAGTGTACCGAGCTGCTTTTCTCGTCACCTCAGTGGTAGTTGGCTGGATCGTCGCGCAATGCGGAGTCGTAGGATTCGTCGGAATCATCGTTCCTGCGGGTGTGAGGTTGTTGGTTGGTCTACGACATCGATACGTAGCGCCGCTCTCCTTTCTTTTGGGGGCGCTCTTGGTCGTATCGTGCGATCTGCTCGGCAGGGTCGTCTCTCCGCCGTTCGAAGTGCCGGTTGGGGTCTTCACGGCAGTTGTTGGCGGGCCCGTCTTCATGGCGCTGCTTCTGACGGGGCGGAGGGCGAGGTAGGTCTCGTTGAGAGCTGCTGGGTCTTGCTCCTGCGGCGTATTAGCCTTTTGAGGTTGGCTGCTGTACCATGTTGTCCATGGACACATCTTCTCCCCAATCCACCCAATTTTTCTTCGAGCTGACGCCTGAGCGCGTGCTCGATGCGGTAGAGCGGCTGGGTGTGCGATGTACCGGAAGAGTCATAGCGCTCAACAGTATGGAGAATCGGGTCTACGAGGTCGAGTTGGATATAGACCCCTCGCCAGGCGGTAGTCGCTGGGAGACCTATCGCGTCGTAAAGTTCTATCGGCCGGGTAGGTGGACCAGGGAGCAAATAGCCGAGGAGCATGCATTCCTTCTCGATTGTAAGGACTCAGAGATCCCCGTGGTTACGCCGCTCTGTTTTCCTGATGGCTCAACTCTCTCTGAGGTTCCAGGCACCGGAATCTGGTATGCGGTATTTCCCAAGGTGGGAGGACGGATCCTCGACGAGATGACCGATGCCCAGTTACGTCAGATCGGACGCTTGATCGGTCGGATGCACGGTGTGGGGCGTCGCACGCAGTTTCAACACCGTATGAAGCTGACAGCCGACACCTATGGCTTCTCGAATTTGAACTATCTCCGAGAAAACAAATTGATCCCTGGCTCGGTCGAGTCGCACTACATGAATCTCGCTGAGCGCATATTCAAGTTGACGAGTGAGTGGTTAGAGCCAGTAGCAACGCAGCGAATTCATGGTGATTGCCACATAGGCAACCTCCTATGGGATGGTCAAGGTTGCTCTATCGTCGATTTTGACGATGCACTCGAAGGCCCGTGCGTTCAGGATATCTGGCTTCTGACGCCCGGGCGTGACGAGCAGGCTGAGCGCTATCGCGAACTACTCCTTGAGGGGTACGAAATGATGAATTCGTTCGACCGTCGTTCGCTCAGATTAATTGAACCATTGAGGGCCCTCAGGATGGTTCACTTCACGACGTGGATAGCCCGCCGCTTCGAGGATCCTGCGTTCAAGCGGATCTTTGTTGACTACGGCTCGGAGCGTTATTGGCGCGAACAGCTCATAGCTTTGCAAGAAGTAGGAGAGGTGCTGGGGATAGCATAATAGTCGTGTGAAAAATCCTGTTATCCGCTATAGTCCGTTCACCGTATGGTCGTAGGTGTTCTACTTGTATTACTTCTAATCCTGATTAATGCGTTCTTCGTGGCAGCGGAGTTCGCTATCGTCAAAGTTCGCTATGCCGCTATCGAGGCGGATGCAGCGACTGGACGAAAGATCGCCAAGATCACTCAGGGAATGCTCGATCGCTTGGATGCCTACCTTTCGGCCGCCCAGATCGGAATCACCCTCGCCAGCCTCGGGCTCGGATGGATCGGAGAACCCGTCTTCGCCGAGCTCATTGTGGCCGGAATGGAGGCCCTCGGTCTGCCCGTGTCGGCAGAGCTGGCGCACAAGATCGCCATACCGGTCGGATTCATCTTTATAACCGTTTTGCACCTCATCTTCGGTGAGGCGATTCCTAAATATGCGGCGATTTACTATCCCCAGGAGCTTACCTATTTTTGCGCCCTTCCTCTGCGGTTCTTTGCTGCCGTCACCGCACCTCTTGTGTGGATCATAAATAGTGGTACATGGCTCGTGCTCGCGCCATTCGGTATCCGTGTTCAATCCGATCATGAAAGCCATACCGAAGAGGAGTTGCGGCTGCTGCTTGCGGAGAGCGCGCGAAGCGGAGATCTCGGCTCGATTCAAAAGACAGAGCACGAACTGATTGAAAAAGTCTTTCGCTTCGACGAACGAGTCGTTCGGCAGATTATGGTGCCCCGCACAAAGATGGTAGCCATCAACGTCGAATCCACAGCTCAGGAGGCGTTCGATCTCATCGCTCGAGAGGGGTACACCCGAATGCCAGTATACTCCGGGTCGCGTGACTCTATAGTTGGAGTTGTGCACTCGAAGGAGCTCTTGCGACGCTTCATGGAGAAGAGTGACGCTCCGATATCAGAGATCATGCGCGCTCCGTATTTTGTGCCCGAAACGAAGAAGATCGGCGCGCTCCTGCGAGAGCTGCAGAGCACCAAAAATCACATGTCAGTTGTCGTGGACGAATTCGGTGTAACCTGCGGACTGGTTACCCTAGAAGACATAGTCGAGGAGCTCGTCGGCGAAATTCAGGACGAGTACGATGACGAGCGACCAGTTGTCGAGAAAACGGGTGACGGGGCCTACATCGTCAATGCTCACGCTTCAATATTAGACGTCAACAGCTACCTCCCCGTTCACCTGGAGGAGGCTCCGGAGTACGCAACAGTTGCAGGCCTCCTCAATGTGCTCTTCAGTGGCATACCGGAAGTTGGACAGAAGGTCAGGGACGAGCACTACGAATACAAGGTTCTTAAGCGCTCACAGGGCAGTGTTGATTCGGTGCAGTTAATCCCTCTTGTCAACGGAAAGCTGCATACGCCCCCGGGGGTACAGAGTCCAAGTTGAGCCCAGCCTCAGATTGCGCTACGCTCTCTAGTGGTATGTCGAGGAGCGGTGATTCTATGGAACAGATTCTCTCTGTGAATAAAGCGAGTTTGCGTGATTTTGAAGCCTTTCACACTCGTCAGCAGAGCCGGAAGCCTGCCGTGCCGTCATTCAAGGAGCTCGCCTTCACGGTGTTGACCGCGTTGATTATGATGCCCTTCCTTTACGTTACTTTTTTCGTCATCCCACTCATGGGGCAAGTGACTGTTGGGTTTGCAGTGCTGGTCACGCTGGCATACTTATATTATCGACGCTCTCTTCTGGTCCTGATAGCAACAGTGGGCGGCGTGTCGATCTTTTCTTTTGTCGGGTTCGCTACGATACAGGCGATAAAGTATCGTCTCGAGATACCGCTCTTCGTCTGCGTTGCTTTGGGCATTCCAATGTCATTCGCTTACTGTGTTTTTGTGGGATATCGAATATGGGTGGTGCGTGGAGGAGCTGAATAACAGCTCGGGTGCCGTCGTCGTTCAGAGAGAATAATGCAGGGAGTTGCACCATGACATTCTACCGCTCGCTTAGATCCGTTGCTTTGATTGCTTGTTTGGCCCTCTCGTCGGCGAATGCTTACGCAGATGAAGCCTATTCCTTCAAGGTGAAGGGCGTCGTTCGAGGATTGCCGGGACAGGGTTTGGCAAAGGACGAGATCCTGGTAAAGCACGAAGAGATCCCCGAGTATCGTGACCAATCCGGCGCCGTCGTCGGCATGATGGCGATGACCATGCCATTCTATCTCTCTCCTGATGTGACACTGGGTGGTATCGCAGTGGGAGACCGCGTAGAGCTCCGAGTGGAGCAGCACTTGAAGCCCGAATTCAGTGAAAAGGTCGTAGAGATCAAGAAGGCTGAGTAGCGCCTAGCTAAAACGCCGTATCGTAATTTATCGCCAGCGGCTCGAATCCCTCGCTACGCAGCCTTTTCTCCGCAGTCTGTTAAAGCATTCTTAAGTCTGTGCCCTTAACGTGCCGACTACTGCTGGTAGCAGAGCAGTAAAGTTTTTCTTGGCTACGCGTTTCGGTTGATTATGCGCCTCCTCGACCCTCGTATCTTGTTCGTGCTCGTTAGTGCCGCTTGCGTTGCTTGTGGCCCGAAGCATGTATCTGCACCTGCCCCTGTTGATCAGGGTAGCTTTCTCGTTCACTTCGTGACGAAGCAAGGGGAGACGGTTCGCACCCTTTCAAAGTGGTATACGGGCTCTGAAAAGCCTGCAAAAGAGATCGCCCGCGTGAGTAACCTCCGCGAAACAACGCCGCTCAAAGTCGGGCAGCGAGTGCTGATTCCTACGACGTATGTAAGGAAGACGAGTCCCCCGCCTAAGCCTAAGGCTCGTCCCAAGTCTCAGCCAATCGTAAAAAAAGATGACGGAGTCGACGGCGCAGAGATGCCAGGTGAGGAGGAATCTCCTGAGCCTGTGGCGCTAGCAGCTGAGCCGGATCCTTCGGACCCTGGTGCTTGGACGGCTCCCAGTGGGCTGGGAGCTGAGGATGTAAATCAGGACCCACATGTCGGTGATGTCACTACGCCAAGCTCTGATGCACGTGCAGAAGGGGCAATCGAAGCAGGCGCGGCGGTCCCGAAGCCGGTGGAAAGCTTCGAAGAGCTGCTTCTGAAGGAGCAGCTCGAGGTGGAGCGGATTCGTCGCGAGATGCAGGCAGTACCCGCAGCCGGAGCGGCTGCGGAGTAGCGTGGCCATTCCCTACGGTAGGGGCGGTTTGTCAATGGCTGCCCTGTGCGTGTTGTCCCCCGCAACTTCCCGAGCTCTGTCCGCACGAGCACGCACTACCGTTGTTGCACCCTTCGCAGGCGCAGGCGGCTTTAACGGCCTTCTTGCCACAGGCGCAGCCTTCCGTGGCGGGGGATACAGTCTTATTCGTGCATGCTGAGAATACGAGCGCACAGGCGGCGATTAAAAATACCTTACGTATCATAGACTTTCCCCTTTGAGTATTTAACGATGTTGAGGATGAGCGGCTGACGTCTTCTTTATTGTCGGTCGTGAGCTGAGTCAGCGCAAGGGTTTCTTGTGCAAAGGCCGGATAGAACTCGTGTAATAAGCGAAAGTGCAATCATGCTACGGCTTCTTTGTTGGTTACTACTGCTCGTTTCGCCGACGTGTGCGGTATGGGGAGAAGGACGTGAATTGCTCAATGTGTCGTTCGACCCGACCCGTGTGGTGTACGAGCGACTTAATCGCATCTTCATCGATGAGTGGAAGACCAAGTCAGGAGAGGAGATAGCCCTGTATCAATCTCACGGGGGGTCCGGTAAGCAAGCTCGCTCGGTGATAGAGGGGCTTGAGGCGGACATCGTCACCCTTGCACTCTCATACGACATTGATCACATAGCTAAGCGCAGCCTTCTCCCCACAAACTGGAGCGAGCGACTTCCATACAAAAGTGTTCCATGCTCCTCGACGATCGTTTTCATGGTGCGTCGTGGTAACCCAAAAGGGATCCGTGACTGGAAGGATCTTGCCTCGTCGGACATCTCGATCGTCATGCCAAATCCCAAAACCTCAGGAGGCGCTCGTTGGAACTACTTGGCTGCGTGGGGCTACGGGATGAAGAAACTGGGGAATGAGGGGCGCACGCGAGAGATGGTCGCGCAGATGTTGGCTAATGTGCCGGTGTTCGACACGGGAGCGCGCGGCTCGATGACAACCTTTCTGCATCGCGAGATCGGCGATGTTCTCGTGACGTGGGAAAGCGAGGCGCGTGACATGGCGAGGTTGCACCCCGAGGGTGGTTTCGAGATCGTGATTCCCTCTGTCAGCATCAAGGCTGAGACCCCGGTCGCAGTGGTGGATCGAAACGTGAAAAGGCATAAAACCGAGGGTGTGGCGAAGGCATACGCCGAATTTCTCTTTACGCCTCTTGCGCAGCGTGTGTTTGCCGAATCCTTTTATCGGCCATCGGACCCAAAGATAGCGCGCGAATTCAAGTCATCATTCCCAGAATTGGATCTGCTCACAGTCGAGAAGGATTTCGGCGGTTGGGCTGAGGCGCAACGAGTGCATTTCGACGACGACGGGACCTTCGACCAACTGTACAAAGTTCGTTAGGGAAGCGAGGTCAGGGGTGAATCTTTCCTCTCGTTGTGCAATATACAGAGCCATGTCGCCCAAGAGTGCGTCGATAATCCCGGGATTCGGTCTCTCGTTCGGTGTCTCTGTCGCCTACATCTCTCTCATCGTGTTGCTACCGCTTTCGACGATTGTGTTGGGTGCGAGTGGTATCTCGTGGAATGAGCTTCTCACGATCCTATCCTCGAACAGGTCACTGGCAGCACTGAAGCTCAGTCTGTTGACGAGCTTCGTGGCGGCTCTCGTCAACAGTGTAGCCGGTATAATCGTCGGGTGGGTTTTGGTGAGGTACGACTTTCCAGGGCGACGTATCTTAGACGCTTTGATTGATCTTCCCTTTGCGCTACCGACAGCAGTTGCAGGTATTGCACTCACAACGCTGTACGCTCCCAAGGGAGCACTCGGTGCTCCACTCGCTGCTCTGGGGATTGAGGTGGCTTTCGCTCCGCTTGGGATTATCGTGGCGCTCATCTTCGTGGGTTTGCCCTTCGTGGTTCGCACCGTGCAGCCGGTGATAGAGGAGCTGCAGCTCGAAGTGGAAGAGGCAGCGGCTACTCTGGGCGCAAATCGTTGGACGACGATTCGTAGTGTCGTAGCGCCAGTGGTGCTGCCCGCGCTTATGACGGGTTTTTCGCTCTCCTTGGCGCGTGGCCTCGGAGAATACGGATCTGTTGTCTTTATCTCCGGAAATCTGCCACTGCAAACTGAAGTTTTGCCGCTCGTTATCATGGGACGTTTGGAACGCTTTGACTATCACGGGGCGATAGTTTTGGCGGGAGTGATGCTCTCACTCTCATTTCTCCTTTTACTTCTGATAAACATACTTCAGTCGAGGGTTGGCGCGATGCGGTCGAGGTCAAGGTAGGACGGTAGCAGTGGAGCAGTCGAACCTGAGAAACACGGCGATTCAGGAGTCACGACCGATACGAGTCGTGCTGATAGCTTTTACGGTCGTTTTCTTGGTTCTCTTTCTCGTGTTTCCGCTCGCCATCGTCTTTCAACATGCCTTTTCCGCCGGAGTGCAAGCATATTGGCAAGCGGTCAGTGATCCTTTGACCTTGTCCGCCATGCGCCTTACCCTGATCGCATCAGTGAGCGCCGTCCTCTGCAACGCCACCTTCGGAATAGCGGTTGCCTGGCTCGTAACTCATTTCAAGTTTCGAGGACGACAGCTCCTCCTGACCCTGATGGACGTGCCCCTCGCTGTTTCACCCGTCGTTGCGGGTATGGTGTTCGTTCTGCTTCTTGGGCACCACGGATGGTTTGGCTCGTGGCTGGAAGCGTGGGACATACGGATTATCTTCGCAACGCCAGGTATCATTCTGGCTACCGTGTTCGTGACCGTCCCGTTCGTGGCGCGAGAGCTCATTCCTGTGATGGAGGAGCGAGGCGCGACGGAAGAAGAGGCCGCTTTGGTACTCGGAGCGAGTGGATGGCAAACGCTCAGGTTGGTGACCTTACCCGCAATAAAGTGGGCGCTGCTGTATGGCTTGGTGCTGTGTAATGCCCGCGCTATGGGTGAATTCGGAGCTGTGTCGGTTGTTTCAGGGCACATTCGCGGCCGGACCAACACGATGCCGCTGCATATCGAGATTTTGTACAATGAATACGAATTCGCTGCAGCGTTTGCGGTCTCATCGCTCTTGGCGTTGTTGGCGCTCGTCACCCTTGCTATCAAGAGGGTGGTCGAACTGAGACATCTGAGCGGGATTCGACGAGGGAGTGCGGGAGGTCTATGACGATTGAATTGCGCGAGGTGCTCAAAAAATTCGGTGAGCAACTCGTCATCAACCTTGTGTCACTTTCCGTTCAGGATGGAGAGCTGTTCGTTTTACTGGGGAGTAGTGGAAGCGGAAAGAGCACCATCTTGCGAGTCATAGCCGGGCTCGTGAGGCCCGACAGTGGGTGCGTCATGCTGCGAGGTAGTGACGTGACGCACCTCCCGCCGCAGAAACGCGAAGTAGGTGTCGTATTCCAGAACTACGCACTCTTCAAGCACATGACAGTCGCGGAGAATATCGAATTCGGTTTAAAAATCCGAAATATGCCCGCTACTCAGAGGAAGCAGCGCAGCGACGAGCTGCTCGAGCTTGTAGGGTTGAGCGGCTTGGCGCATCGCTACCCGGCACAGCTATCGGGCGGCCAGTCTCAACGGGTAGCCCTCGCGCGCGCGTTGGCGTATCAACCCTCAGTGCTTCTTCTCGACGAGCCTTTCGGGGCTCTAGACGTAAAGATTCGAGGTAAGTTGCGCCGAAGCTTGAAGGCGATTCAGAGGGAATTGGGAATAACCACCGTGCTTGTGACGCACGATCAAGAAGAGGCGTTCGAGCTCGCTGATCGAATCGCTGTAGTCGAGCGTGGTCGTATAGTCGAGGTCGGAACACCGTACCAATTGTACCACAGCCCTAAGACGGAGTTCGTGGCCAACTTCGTAGGTGGCGGAAACGTCCTCTTCGGCCGCTACAATGAGGGTCGAGTGCGTCTCGGAAGCACGTATCTACCTTTTCCTGCCGATGCTCCTCCGCATGACGAAGGTGCCCCCGTGCGGATGCTGTTTCGGCCCGAGTGGGTTACGTACACCCGAGAGGAGTGCCAACCTGAGCAGGCAAGCCTTCCTCTGGGCAAGGGGACATTACGCGACCGCCTCTTCGGGGGAGCGATAGAGAGGCTACGTTTCGAACTCGACGATCTGCGAGGCTCTCAATCAATAGGGCTGTCGCTCGAGTACGGCCAGCGGGGCACGCTGGTAGACGGCGTGGCGAGTTCGCTGGCTGAAGATATCCCTGCTATTGGAGAGACTCGTTGGCTCTCGTTGAAGCGGTGTCACGTATTGCAGCCGACGAGTTTGAGAATTCTGACGAAGCTCGAAGAGGTCACAACTCATGATGGTTTAGTAGCGACAGCAACGCATTTAGGTGGTGCCTCGCATGGACTGCTTTCGCTCCTGTCTGTTGCTTCCGGCAAAGACGAATTGAGTTCGTGCCGCGAGCTCCTAGAGTTTTCCAAGGCGGCTGTCCACACGAGCCGCAGAGATATTCGTCTGACGACGAGAGCTCGAATGGGCGATCCAGTCGTCGAAACTGTATTGGAGTCTCAAGAGGGATACTTCGATCTAGTGCTGCTGCAGCGAGAGCTCAGGAACTCGGATAGCGTAGGTAGTTTCCCGGAAATCGCCAGACACGTGCTCGTCAGCGCGCGCGTTCCGGTAATTCTCGTGTCTGAAACAGGTTCGGCTCTCAAGCGTGTGTTGATCTGTACTGCAGGGGGAGAGCCCGGCAAGAGCGACGTGCGCCTTGCTGCGCGAATTGCGCGACACACAGGGGCACAGACGAGAGTTTTTCATGTTCGACGAAGAGATACGAGCCCCACCGAAATTGCGCGAGTCGATAGACACCTGTCGCGAGCGCAGGCGGTGCTGACCTCCTTCGGAGTGGAGAGCGATATCCTAGTGGTAGAGGGGGATCCGCTGAGGGAGCTTCAAAGGCAGATCGAAGAAGGCGCCTGGGATCTCGTGGTCATCGGATCGTCTTTGCAATCCATTCTCGATATGGCTGGTAAGCCGTCATTCGATGCGCAGGTGCTCGCAACTACCAATGTGCCGGTTCTGATAGTTCCGACACCTGATTAGCACTTCAATTCAATGAGGACGAGCAAGCCGGAAGCAGGAGCAGGATGAAGAATAGGGGGAGGATCTGCTAGCGCTGGTATGCTAGTTAAGTAGATATCAAGAATGTCGGAGGACCGTAGTGCGTCACGTAACCGTTCCCCAGCCTGTTCACACCATTGAGGAGTCTCTATTCATGTTACCCACGAAATCGTATGCCGCTCTCAACGCCACCACCCCCCTCACCCCCTTTGAGTTCAATCGCCGAGAGGTTGGTGACCGTGATGTGTTGGTCGAAATACTGTACTGTGGGGTGTGCCATTCCGATATTCACCAGGCCCGAGGAGAGTGGGGCAATTCGATCTTCCCGATGGTTCCAGGTCACGAGATAGTTGGTCGAGTATCGCGCGTAGGGTCGAAGGTTACCAAGTTCAAGCAGGGGGATATCGCAGGGGCGGGCTGTTTCGTCGACTCGTGTCGGACGTGCGGGAGTTGCAAAGAGGGTCTTGAGCAGTATTGCGAAGGCCACCTGGCGACCACCTATAACGGCACCGAGTGCGATGGTACGACCCCAACCTACGGAGGCTATTCCTCGCAGATCGTAGTCGACGAAAGCTACCTACTACAGGTTTCGCCTTCATTGGATCTTCGGGCTGTTGCGCCACTTCTGTGTGCGGGAATCACCACGTACTCGCCCTTGCGGCATTGGAAGATCGGGAAGGGACACAAGATCGGCATAGTTGGGCTTGGTGGCTTGGGTCACATGGGAGTCAAATTTGGAGTGGCTTTCGGCGCTGAGGTGACAGTCATAAGTACGTCCCCTGCGAAGAAAGCTGATGCGGAGCGCCTCGGGGCGCACAGCTTCTTGGTATCGACCGATGCTGACGCTGTGCAGAAATCCGCTGGGTATTTCGATTTTATCTTGGATACAGTATCTGCAGAGCACGATCTCAATCAGACTCTCAATTTGCTCACTCGCGACGGAACTTTGTGCTTGGTCGGCGTGCCACCACAGGCACCACAGATACATCCGTTCTCGCTTATTCCACGTCGTCGGCAATTAGCCGGCTCGATGATAGGTGGTATTCGAGAGACCCAAGAGATGCTCGATTTTTGCGCCGAAAAAGGGATCGTCTCCGATGTCGAGGTAATAGACATGGCGAGTATCAACACAGCCTACGAGCGCATGATTAAGGGCGATGTCAGATATCGCTTCGTGATCGACTTGAAGACCCTGTAATCGGCCCTCAAGATCCGCTTTCGTAGCAGGGAGGGGTTTTGCCTTGCTTCCCGAGTCTTCGCCAGATCATTAGCCGCGGATTCTCAAGATTTCCTCGGTACCAGTCCGATTGACACTACTTGTGATGTGGAAACAGGCAGTGCTGATGAGCTGGTGTGTCGTATGTGGCTGACAATCCTCGGCTTTTCGCGAAGGGCGCTGGTCTCTGTCTTAACTGTCACGGTACTTCTCGCTCCTCTGTGCCAATTCCCAGCTCACGCAGATTCCTTCAGGGCACAAATTATCGACGGAACCCCTGCGAGTGAGAGGGATTACCCTTACGTAGCTCGCTTGGATCTGCAAGGCAGCCTTTGCACCGGGACACTCATATCGTCTCGACACATACTGACAGCAGCTCACTGCTTCTTCGGAGACAACGGGCAAAGAGCCGTGCAGGATACCGAGGTTGTGGCGCGCCTAAACGGCCAAGAGGTGACCTCGTCGAGGGTTAGTATTCATCCGTCGTATAGGCCAGGCGAGTCTGCGTGCGTAGAAGGTGAGCCGGATGCGGCGATAGTAGAGTTGTCCCAAAGCATTTCAGGCGTGCAGCCAGTTCCTCTGCTGTCTTCGCCTGTTCCCATAGGAGCGAGAGTGCTTCTCGTAGGATACGGCACCGAGGGGTCAGGCTCTTCTGGAGAAGGGGACACTATTCCATCGGTGGGCACGGTCAATTTCGGCTCGACGGTCGTGGAGGGGTTTGGAGACACCCAAGGCGAGAACAATCTGAACAGCTCGTACTACTATTGGAGATTCGACGGAGGAGAAAGTAATACAGCCAGTGGTGATTCAGGCGGGCCTGCGTTTTACGATGCAGGAGGAGAACGTTTTATTTCGGGCATTACGTGCGGAGGTGAGTCTCAAGCGGAGTACGATACGTATAGCTGGAACACGAGAGCGGACAAGATCGCCAGTTGGGTTACCAGCGTGACAGGACAAGCGCCCTCTGGGCCACCACCGTCTGCAGGTCCTGTTCCTCCCTCTTCCGGTACCGCGCTGGTCCTATCTCGTGGGGTGCTCCGGTATGATGGAACGAGATCGGACTTCCTCCAATTGTCTGGGACGGTCTTTGTTGGGAACGATTTCAGCCCTCGGGCAAAAAAGGTGGTTGTTGTTATAGGCGGCTACAAGAAAGCGTTTCGTTTGGACCGGAATGGACAGAGCGCCGGGAGAGGGAGTTACGTGCAGCTTCGTGGTTCCATGAAGCGCGGCAAATTCAAAGACTCAACCGTCAAGTTCACTCTCGTGCTGGAACGTGTCCCGCTCTTCAGAACGCTTCCCTCGTTAGGATTCTATCAGAGTGACGAGGCAGAAGACGGAGAACAGGCGACCATGCCGTTGGTAGTGAATGTCAACGGAATCGAGCTGGGTGCTTGGCCGGTACTCGGATTCAGCTTTGACTCGGAGCAGTGGAAGCTGATCAAGTAGCAGGACAGGTCAAAGAGGTTTCGTCGATCGGTTTGATGCCCCCAGTGAGCGCTCACAGCTTAGTGAAGTCTTTCCTCGCCATCTGTGGTAATCTCCACACACTTGAAGCTTCAGGTTGACCGTACGACAAGAAGAGCTGAGCTCGTGCCTCACTTCTTTCGTGCGATGCCTCCCAGAAGTCGAGCTGATAGGGAGATTCTCGAGACGATGACTACATTAAAAGTCACGAACCCATTCACAGGTGAAGTGTACGAGGTGCAAGAGGCTACCGACGTGGGGCGCCTGTTCGAGGACGCCAGAGAACGGTTTGCGCGGTGGCGTGACGAACCTGTGGCGCAACGGGTTCAGACGCTGAAGCAAGCGCTCGATGTTTTTTCGAGCCGCCGCGACGAAATGGCGACCTCGATCTCGCAGGAGATGGGAAAGCCGATCGCTCTCGCCAAGGCAGAGATCGAGCGGGCGATCGAAGAGTGGCGGTACATGCTCGACAATGCGGAGAGCTTTCTCGAACCGGAGAAGGTTGATTCCGTCGAAATTCACTTCGCACCTCTCGGTGTCGTTGCGGTCATATCACCGTGGAATTTTCCTGTACTGCTACCTCTGCGGGGGATTGTGCCGGCTCTCCTTGCTGGTAATGCTGTGTTGTTCAAACCCTCCGAGTTTAGCCCAGGAACGGCGATTCGAGTCGCTGAGATATTGAGCGAGTGCGCACCGCTCGTGCCGGTGGTCGGAGGCAAAGACGTGGGCGCGCAGGTAGTCGAGCTCCCTGTTGCCGCGATCGTGTTCACAGGTTCTACCTCTGTCGGCAAAGCGATCGCAAGCAAGGCGTCTCACTCGATGAAGCGGGTTCTCCTCGAACTTGGAGGTCTCGATGCAGCGATAGTGCTCGCTGATGCGGACGTGTCACCTGCAGCGCGCGAGATCGTTCGAGCAAACGCGCGTAACTCTGGGCAGGTATGTAACGCGGTCAAGCGCGTTCTCGTTCACGAGAGCATATACGAAAAGTTTGTAACGGAGGCATGTGAAGCATCACGAGCGTTGGTGTATGGCGATCCGCTCTACCCGAGCACCGATGTGGGTCCTCTTGTTTCGAAGCCTCAGCTCGATCGAGTAAAGAGCTTTTTGGATGACGCGGTTGCAAAGGGTGCGAAGACCTTCTCTGTGCCCGTACCGTCTCGTGGTTTTTTCTTTCCCCAAACGATCCTCACGCACGTCCCGAGTGACGCGAGGCTTCTGCATGAGGAGCCTTTCGGTCCCTTACTGCCGATAGTGCCTTTCAGCTCGGAGGAGCAAGCGATCCAGATCGCAAACGATACCCGTTTCGGTTTGACGGCATCGGTATGGACCGTTGATTCGAGCAAAGCAAAGAAGATCGCAGCGCGACTCGACGTCGGTATGGTGCGTCACAATAGCCATGCAGCTATGCATTCCGGCATTCCGTGGGGTGGTTGCAAAGAAAGCGGGATCGGAAGAATGAAGACAAAAGAGGGGTTAAGGGAGTTTGCGAATGTGAAGGTGGTGGGATAGGCATGTTTAAACTCTGCGCTATCACTATCGCTATCGTATGTACCGTCTCCTGGGAGGCAGCCGCACAAGTTCGTTTAGGTAGCACCCGCAATTTCTGTGGGGCAACCGGCACCATAGAGTTCGAAGAAGGCACGAGAGTCGAGGGTCCAGTGGAGTTGTGGACGATCGAGAACGGCATTCCGGTTAGATTGCATACGGGATGTTTCTAGGAGAGGCAAGGATGGTGGACCTAAGCGGGGTCGAACCGCTGACCTCTACACTGCCAGTGTAGCGCTCTACCAACTGAGCTATAGGCCCACATGAAGGACCGTAAGGGTAATTCAAAGCGCCGCAGCTGTCAAAAATCAGTTCGGTCGGTAGGCTCTAAATACGAGGGTGACCTATCTCGTGTGATGCAGGGTATGCCGTCATTCGGATTTGATACTTTCACTCACTTCCGCTAAGTTACGGACTCGGCGGGCTGTAGCGCAGACCGGTAGCGCACTCCCTTGGGGTGGGAGAGGTCGGAGGTTCAAATCCTCTCAGCCCGACCATTTGTTCTCCTCTGCTGCTCTGATTCTCTGCGCCGCTGCTCGGTTTACCGCTTACGCGTAATCTCCCACACCTTTGCATACTTTAGAAAAGCGGCATTTGCTTCTATCAGTGCGATTACGAGTCCGGCAGTGCCTTCGCGGAACCCCTGTTTGCTGACGTAGAACTTGAAGAAGCGGGCGAGCGGTCGAACCAACAGATCAAGCACCGAAGCCTTGCGTCCTTTGGCTGCTAGAGTGGTAGCGGCGTTCGAGGAGAGGGTGTTCAGACGCCTGACGTAATCCGTTAGATCGGTAAAGGAATAATGATGGAGTTCGCCAATGCAGCGGGCAGTTGCGCCGTTCACCGACGCCTTCTCGTGAGGATCCTGGCCTCCCCAGGTGGTCTCGGCCCGTCGGCACAGCCTAAGGCGATACTCGGGGTACCAGCCCCCTTTTCGCCACCACCGGTCGAGGAAGAAAACGACCCTATTAACATAATAACCATTAAATTTTTTGGTGTTTTCCCGGGTGTCCCACTCGAGAATGCCGGTCATCTCGCGCTGCAGTGATTCCGAGACCTCTTCGTCGGCATCGATGTTGAGCACCCAATCAGAGGAGCACTGCTCGAGAGCATAACGCTTTTGGATTACGTACCCTTCCCATGCGTGAAAGTAGATCTTCGAGGTGTATTCCCGGCAGATGTCGAGGGTTTTGTCGGTCGAGCCGGAGTCGACCACGATTATCTCGTCGCACCATTTGACGCTCTCTAAGCAGCGCCGAATTTGGCGCTCTTCGTTGTGGCAGACGATGAAAGCAGAGATAGAGGAGCGAGGTCGGTCGTGCATGGCGGTATTGAGAAGTATAACGGATAAAAAGGCAAGCGAAGTTGTTTGAGTCGAGCCAGGGCGTCAGCTAAGTAAGCCGAGACGGCCCCCTTAAGTCTTGAGGTCGCGAAGCAAGGGGACTCTCTGGCCATCTCTCGGGTATCGACAGGATCTAACCAGTCGGTGTATGTAGCTCCTTTGCCACTATGTAGGGGTACGTGTCATATGAACATCCTTGGAATCTCGGCGTTCTACCACGACAGCGCAGCGGCTCTCATCGTTGATGGAAAGATAGCTGCCGCAGCTCAAGAAGAGCGCTTTACGCGCAAAAAACACGACCCTGACTTTCCTGCCAATGCCGCGGCTTACTGCCTTAGCTCTCAGGGGCTCACGATTAAAGATGTCGATTACGTTGCGTTCTACGACAAGCCGCTGCTCAAGTTCGAGCGCATCCTCGAGACCTATCTCGCAACCGCACCCGAAGGGTTCACCTCGTACGCCAAGGCGATGCCTCTGTGGCTGAAGCACAAACTGTGGATTCCCGACACGATCAAGACTGAGCTCGGCTTTGAGGGCGAAGTGCTCTTCACCGAACATCACCAGAGCCATGCGGCGTCGGCTTTCTATCCCTCCCCTTACCAAGATGCGGCGATCCTCACGATCGATGGAGTCGGTGAGTGGACGACTAACAGCCTTGGGCTCGGTAAAGGAAACAAGTTCTCGCTTTTGCGCGAGATCAAGTTCCCGCACTCGATCGGATTGTTGTACTCCGCCTTCACCTATTTCACCGGCTTCAAGGTGAACTCCGGTGAGTACAAGGTGATGGGGCTCGCTCCGTACGGCGAGCCTAAGTACGTGCAGCAGATCTACGACAATTTGATCGACCTGAAGGAAGACGGTTCGTATCACTTGAACCTGAAGTACTTCAATTACATGTCGGGTCTCTCGATGACCAATGATAACTTTGCCAAGCTATTCGACGGCCCACGGCGCAAGCCCGAGAGTCCGCTCACACAACGTGAGATGGATCTCGCTGCCTCGATCCAAGTGGTAGTGGAAGAGTGTATGCTCAGGCAGGCGAAGTTCCTGCACAAGGAAACAGGGGTCGACAATCTCGTTATGGCGGGAGGTGTCGCGCTCAACTGTGTCGGTAACGGTAAGCTCTTGCGCGAGGGGCCGTTTAAGAACATCTGGATTCAGCCGGCATCGGGCGATGCCGGTGGAGCCTTGGGAGCCGCATTGTGCGTGTGGTACGGGTATCTCAATAATCCACGCCTCACCGATGGTCAAACTGACTTTCAGAAAGCGTCGCTCCTCGGCCCGGAATTTTCGGACGATGAGGCAGTCTCTCAACTCGGGCAGTTCGGCGCAGTGTACCACCGCATGTCGGGAGATGAGGTGTTCAAGACAACTGCTGACATCCTCTCTCAGGAGAAGGTTGTCGGATGGTTCCAAGGTCGCATGGAGTTCGGTCCGCGAGCGCTGGGAAACCGTAGTATCATAGGAGATCCGCGCTCCCAGGGGATGCAGGCGAACATGAACTTGAAGATCAAGTTCAGAGAGTCCTTCAGGCCATTCGCTCCGGCTGTCCTGCGTGAGGATGTCTCGGAGTATTTCGAGATCGACAGCGACTCCCCGTACATGTTGATCGTAGCGCCCGTTCGGGAAGAGCGTAGGCGTCAGATGACCGACGAGGAGAAAGAGCTCTTTGGAATCGCCAAGCTCAACGTGCCGAAGTCGGATCTTCCGGCAATTACGCACGTAGACTACTCGGCGCGTATTCAAACGGTCTCATCAGGACAGCACCCCAATTTTTACAAGCTCTTATCTGCGTTTAAGGCGAAGACCGGGTGTCCGGTGCTTGTCAATACTAGCTTTAACGTTCGGGGCGAGCCTATAGTGTGCACGCCTGCGGACGCGTACGCTTGTTTCATGAGAACCAACATGGACGCGCTCGTGGTTGGTAACATCGTCATGCTAAAAGAGGAGCAGCCAAAGTGGCAGGAGCGGGAGGATTGGCAAACGAAATTCGAGCTGGACTAGAGGGCCAGGTGACGGTATCGCTCGTGAATAAGAGGGAGCCTAAGCATCCTCTTGATGAGATGTGGTTCGGCCGGCCGGTTCGCCAGCATGTAAAGGAGTTCGGGGCTATCTTCGGCGCCATCTTCTTTACCGTGTGTGCCGTGAAACTCTACAAGGGCAACACTTCTCAAGCTTGCGCTGTGTGGTTCGGCCTCGGTACGGCGACCGCTCTGCTTGGATACTTTGTGCCACGCGCGTTGCTTCCTCTGTGGCGCGGATGGATGAAGCTCGCGCACTATCTCTCGATCGTAATGACCACCGTTATCCTGGGATTGGCGTGGATGATCGGGTTCATTCCCATGGCATACATCATGAAGTTGTGTCGCGTGAAATCCATGGATCTTTCCTACAAGGCTGATGTCACTACGTACTGGGCGACTCGTGATTCCAAGTACGACGATTTCAAGCGCTTGGAGCAGCAGTACTAGTACAGCGCATCAGCGTTAAACGATATCGGATACCTGGAGGTCTGAGAATAAAACGCAGACCCCCAGGTAATTTGACACAATTCGTATTACCGCTCGTCTAGGACAGCGAGGGAAAATGGACTTCCGGCTCCCTTGGCATCGAGAGCGGCGACCATAGCCACCAGCCCTGCCTCGACCTGTAGAGCATCAGCTCTGATCGCGACCGTTTTGGTTCCTGCGACCGTCACCTTCACATCGTAAGAACCTGCAGGTACCGTGAGATAGTCCGAGATCGCACTGAACGGAACGTTGGACAGCACAGGCTCTGCGGTGCCGATGTCGGCTCCAGGCGCTGTAACATATACATCCACAGCAGGAGCGCTGGGAGCTCCGTGAAACACCCTGACCTTAGCCTGTCCAGCAGGAGGCGCGGAGCGATCCGCGGTAGTGACGATAGGGGCGATATTTGCCACGCGGTTAGAGGCGATAACAACGTAGTCCGTATCTCCTTCCAGAGGAACTGTTGCATCGATGGCCGTAACATCTGTGCCGGTGACCTGTACTTGGAAACGTCGCTCCCCTGCATCTACATGCAGAAAGCCTGACGAGACTGTGTAGGGAACGTTCTCAAGGACGCGGCCTCCGTCAATCAAAACATCGACGTTGGGGGCGTCAGGGGAGGCGTGGAATACCCGCACGCGGGCCTCGTCATTGCCGTCGCCACCGCACCCTACGAGCGTAGCGGTTGCTACTAGGAGTCCGACCAAAAAGTTTTTCGAATGATTTCTCATAGATTCTCCTCACCGACTTTCAGCAGCGCGGGGATTCGCGCGGCTTATTAGTGTGAATTATTTCTATTAATAATAGGCTATCTGGGTTGTATTTCAAGGGTTTATTGTTAAATTGACACAGTAATTAGAAACAGATAGTATAATCATATGGTTGCTTCCTCGAAGCCAAATGCATCAGCGATTATCAAGGCGCTCCTCAGGCCCATAGCACGGCTCTGTCTCGAACGCGGAGTGCGATTGCGAGAATTCGAGCAGCTCTTTCGAGAGGTCTTGGTTGATGAGGCGCAAGAGCTCATCAAGGCCTCAGAGAACACCGTGAGCGCCAGTAAGGTAAGTGTCACGACCGGATTGCACCGAACAGAGGTCGCTCGGCTCATTCGGGGCGAGTCGCGGGAAGAAAATAAGCACGATGTGCTGACCCGTGTGATCGGATTGTGGTCGCAAGCAAAGCGCTATCAAGATGAGTCAGGAAACCCGAAGCTTCTCACGTACGAGGGTACGGCAAGCCAGTTTGCCAAGCTCGTTGAGGCGGTCACCAAGGAAGGCAGTCACTATCCGTTATTGTTCGAGCTCGAGCGACTCGGATTCATCGAGTACAAGGGAAATCTTGTAGCACTGAAGGTCGTCGACTACACCCCGGAGCCGGATATGGAACGGGCTTGCGATCTATTGAGCGCAGATGTTATCGATCTGACGGCCACTATCGAGGGCAATATCGTCAACCGCAAGGATGGCGCTCATCTGCACCTTCGTACAGTGTACGACAACATCAGCTCCGTCGAGCTTCCTGCAATCAAGAAGTGGTTGAGAGAGCGAGGCGCAGAATTTCACGCAGCCATGCGAGCTCACCTCTCCAAATTCGATAGAGATATAACGCCGACATCGACTGAGCAGGGAGCGCGAACTCGGGTAGCAATTACTACGTTCGCCTGCTCCGAGGAGCAGCAGCCCCCAAAAATTATCAAACCAAAGAAGAGGGGTCGGAAGCCATGCTCGCCTTCGTAGATCGTTTTTTTCTCTCCGCGACCGTTGTGCTCGCACTGGCCTCCTGCGGAGGTGGTACTACAGGCACTTCGCCGACAGTTGTGAAGTTTCTTGGTAATGCCCAGGATCAGGACGGAGCAGGTATTTCGAATACCTCGATGACGGTGTCTTCAGCGCCTTCGGGTGAGATCCTCGTAGCTTCGAGCACGGATGGTGCGGGCCGCTTCGAGATGACGCTGCCTTCATCTGAGACATCGCTCGACCTCTCGGTTGAGGGAACGACGCCGCTCTCGATCCGACGAGCTATCCCAGAGAGCAGCGCAGCATTTGCATCTGTTGAGGTCGAGTCATCCAATAAGCGCAGCTCCCTTGCTGCTCAAGTTGAGGCGAGAATCGTCGGAAGCTCCTGCCAAGAGATCCTATTCACGCCGCTCTCGGTCGATGCAACGGCAGTAGTTGAGGTGCCGTCAGTGTGTGAAGTGCAGGTAGAGATTTCTACGAACGATGTCAATGTGAATCCGAGTCTGCTGGTGGTTTCGGGCCAATGTGCGCCAGGAGCAGCTCGCACCGATTTCGTTGTTATCGAGACCACTGGTCGCGAGACACGTTCGATTGATATCGCCGAGGCTCTCAAGAGCGATTGTGACGCTCTTCTGATAGAGGTGCGATCGAACGGGAGCGATGCCCGTGCTCTGCAGTTTGAAGTCGAGCGCTGATCGCTGAAGCTGTGCTTGAGCGCCTTCTGGAGCACTGACGATCTCCCGCTACTGCATCGGAGGCGGAGCTTCCGCTCCGCCTACCGGCAGCGTCACAATTCTCGCAGCAAGCGGACTAGAAGGTCCGCGGTCCGGACCTGCGCGCTTCGCAAGATATGAGGTGCTTCTAAAACAAACTAATCCGATCAATAAAGGCATCAGCTGATGCCCCCGGTTCCTGCGCTTATGAGTCAAGGTAGTTATCTGCTGTCATACCTTAGAACAGTAGAGAGGAGGGGTTACAAGTGTCGGAGTTCGCGATTTCGCTAGTTCCGAGGTTATAACCGTTGCGGCAGGTATCCTGGCTCCTGGATCGTCATAATGCAGTCGAAAGCGAATACCACAGACTCAGTGCACAGAACCGAGGACAACCCGGACGGGCAGCCGAGCGCTCAAGCTAGAAACAGGCGCGGATTCATAGCCTGGGGAATTCTCGGTGCTTTGTCGGCTGCCGCCGCCAAGGTGGTCATACAGGACCATATTCTAGATACTCAGTGGCGAGAGAATACCAGACAGCGATACGGCGAATTTGATAATCCACGCTTTCAGGTCAGGAATGACCCGGCGATTTTTCGAACGCCCACTCACCGGAGCATACTCACGGCACGAGAGCTCAACGGTGACTTGTCCAAAGACGAGGCGCAGATGCTCGAGAGTGCCATCCTGCGTGCCCGAACTATCATTGCTCAAATAGAGCGAGCCGCTCCAGCTAAATCCGACATCGCCGACGACTTCGATCGCTTGGGGAAGGCTATGGCGCAAGTGGAGGTCCTATTCGGCGAAACGAAAGAGAGCCTCGCAGAACGTATAAGTACTTCTCAAGAAGCGCGTAGAGAAGCTCTCGAAACTGCGCTCCGCGCAACCGAGAGTACTCATGCAGATCTACGTCCGACGTTTGGCACTCCAGAGAGCTACGTCAAGGATCTCATAGTCAGCCTTACCGGAGTTCGCGTGCCCGAGGTCGTACGTTTTGAAGTGCGTGAGATAGCTGAGCGGCATGTGGGTGGATACTCAAGGGCTAAGGAGCAGCTGATCGTTTCCAGGGACGGCCATTTTGCCAGAGTTGTGCTGACCTATGCGCATGAGTTCGGTCATCTTATGAACCTGCATCATGAGGAATTCGCCCTCGGATCGAAACCCTTATACCGCGACGAGGTCGATGCTATCTGCTGGGAGGAGGCCTGTGCCTACGCATTTGAGGCCACCGCAAGTGAAGCTATAGCAGATCCGCAGCTTCAGATAGCAAGGATGCTCTTTAAGGGAGAAAAGACCTCTATCCTCGACCAGTTTTATCGTGGGGAGGAAGCTACTGAGTGTCACCGCGTTGGGCTGGCGTTGTTCGATGCGGCTCTAACTACATGTGGTTCCGCTGGCGGCGCCTATAATTACCTCTCTACCAATCGTGCACTTACCCCAGAGATGCAGCAAGTAATTCAAGATAACCTGTCTCACGCACAGCGCTTGGAGCACCAGCCCGCATCACGATTAGCGCGAGTCGAGCAACTCGCGCAGGAGCTGTATAAAGATCTCCAGAACCTTGGGAGAGATCGCTGAATGGAGATTGCGCGAGGCGGATACTCCTAGCCATCCAAAGGTGTATAACTAGCCCATGAACGCGATTATCTGTCACGGTACACAGGGCTCTCCGACTGGTAACTGGTTCCAGTGGCTAGCCCAAAAGTTGCGCGACTTGGGTGTGGATGCCTATACGCCAAGATTGCCAACCCCTGAAGGTCAATCCTTAACGGCGTGGCTTGCGGCAATTGAAGAGCAATGCCCACCCGTAACCGAGCACACGATTCTAATCGGGCATAGCAGCGGTGCCGTCCTCTGCATGCGTATATTAGAGATGCTGCGTCTGCCGGTGAAGTGCACCGCACTCATTTCGCCACCACTGACCGAAATCGGGCTGCGGGACATTGATGCTCTAAATGCATCATTTCTTTCGAGTCCATTTGATTGGTCGGTGATTCGAAGGAATGCCGGAGAGCTGGTTTACCTCATGGGCGATGACGACCAATATGTTCCTCAAGATCAGTTGCGTGCGATCGCAAAGGGGCTCGCCGTCGAGCCTGTCGTGATTCATGGAGGAGGACACTTGAACGCTGAGACCGGATACGTCACTTTTCCGGAGCTTTTGGTGCTGCTTGAGGAGGTTTTGAGGTGAGGTGAGGTAAGTGAAGCTGCTGTCGATCGGCAGCCTGCCTTTTGGTTAATCAACGCGGAGGCGCGGAAGACGCGGAGGGCGCAGCCGTTTGCAATTCGCACGATTCCGCTCCTTAAGTGCAGGGCATTGAAGTTTAAGAGTAGTCCAGCCTGCTTGCAGATAGGTGAGCAGCTGCGATGCGCTACTCGGTAACCTCATCGCAGGCCACTACAGGGCGATACACTAGAATTCCAGGGCTCGCTCCAAACCGTTCGAGAAAGGCGGTGAGCGGCTCCTCAATCACTCGTCCGTAGGTCTTGGTGGCGTGGAGCAGTACGTCAGTTCCATCCGAGCTCCTTGCGAAAAAACCTACATGGCTCACATCGAGGTTCTCTCGTGTAGTTCCGAAAGCGATGATGTCGCCGGGAGCTATCTGTTGCAGGCTGACTGTCAGGTCGCTAAGCGGTAGAAAGCGTAGCTTTGCGCAGAGCTGCGGGTAGTCTGTTATTAGTGACAAGGTGCGTGACAGCTCCGGATTTTCTGAGAAAACCTGGCGAAGAACACCTCGCTTGGCGTTGGTCTCGAGCCAGTCTGAGAAATAGTGTAGTCGGCACATCCACGATACGATGCCATCGCGGTACCGCAGACTCTTAAGTTCGCTTTCGATAGGCGTGCCGCGTGCCTGGCTGTAGCATCGGGCCAAGACGAACTCGACAAAGGTTACACAATCGAATGCGTCGGTTCTGTCGACGAACTGTTCATCGGTATCATGGGAGCCTATCAGGCCGTCAGCAAGGTAGGGCCGACCGAGAAGTGCGCGGGCGCGAGCGACTACTTCGCTCGACAGATCGTAAGGCTTCGTGGCGTCTGAACGTTCCATGGAGGTGCTTCGGGGAGACAGTGTCGCTATCCTTCAAGCATGCACTTCTAAATCGGTGTCATCAAGTGCTTTCGCTCGCTGCAATCGAATGATGGTACTTTCCCACCTTCCGGTCTTGGGGGTACTCTTTCCAGGCGGCGGAGAAATGCTCTTCTGCTGCGAAATCTGATCTTTCGGCGCTGGCCGAAGAAGAAAGCGCGAAACCCCCTCTTGGAGCACCTGTACATAAGATGTCTTTAGGTCACCACTTCATCCTTTCCTGTCGAGCCAGTACCCTCAGTTCGGCGGAGCGCGACCTGTTTCGTGACATTCGACCGGTTGGCGTATTCTTGTGGAGGAACACCTTTGCTAAAGACCTGGGCTATCCCGGTTGGTGTGATCGGTTGAGTGACCTCCTCGCGGAGCTGCGTGAGCTCACTGGTCGAGAGAAGATGATAGTTTGCATTGATCACGAGGGTGGCAGGGTAACCGTGGCTCCTAAGCCGGTTACCGTTACCCCAGCAGCCGGTGAGTTCGCGCCGTACGCCGGAGTAGTCGGTCAGATTCACGGTGCGGAGTTGGCAGCGATCGGTGTGAACCTCACCTTTGGACCTGTGCTCGATATCTTCTCCAATCCATCGAATCCGGTAATTGGGCCACGCTCCTTTGGAAGCGATGCTGAAACAGTCAGCGCAGCAGCTCGCGAATACATTCAAGCCGTCCGAGCTGCCGGTGTCGAGGTGTGCCCGAAGCACTTTCCGGGTCATGGCGATGTATCAACCGACACGCACTTCGGGTTTGCGAGTGTGGCAGCCGGAGGTGATATTATTCGGGAGCGCGAGCTGGCTCCGTTTCGAACGTTGATTCAGGATTGCAAGCTTCGTGCGATCATGACCGCACATGTAAGCTTTCCTGCTATAGATCCTCAGTTTCCAGCAACCCTCTCGCGCACCTTTTTGCAAGATACGCTGCGCAAAGAGTTCGGTTTCGAGGGCGTGGTTATATCAGATGATGTAGATATGGAGGCTCTACGGGCCAACTACACCGATGACGAGTGTCCCCGTCTGCTTCGCCAGGCAGGAGTTGATCTCATTTTGTTCAACCATCACCCTGAGCGCTCGCGCGGCTTTGCCCGTGTCATTGAAGAGGGGCTCAGAGCAGGATCGCTCTCTGCGCTGGAGGAGCAGGAGTCGTTGGCTCGAGTGCAGGCTTTTGTCGCAGCGCTGTCTGAAGCTCAGCTCAGCAGTAAGCCGACCGATTTTTTCGCAAGACACCGGGCGAAGCTCGCGGCAGCCGCGACTCCGCCATCTTCATCGATGCTTCTCCTGTCTAAGGAGCCAAAGCCTCGGCGAGTTCCACCACCGAGTAGCCCTTTTGACGTTCGTGTCGGTATCGTGATCGAAGGTGACGACCGTAAAGAGGTAACCTTCACTCCGGAGTTCGACTCGCTAGGACGCAGCAGTAGCGGTACGCAGCTCTCCTTTTCGGCCGGGGAGCGATACACGGTGTGTGTCGTGGATCACGAGCTGATACTGAACGGCGGCAGCTACACAAACGAAAAGATAGTCGGAATTCTCAAGGTATCGCACCCGCGAGGCTCAGAGCGTCGGTCTGGAGCCGGGATCAAGGTTGCCCCGCTCGTGGCAGGTAGGCACTTTCATTGGAAAAAGGAGATAGAAGGGGCCTTCTGCGGTGCGGTCGAGATTCATCCCGCGCAGGATCGATTGATAGTAGTGAACGCCGTCGACTTTGAAACCTACATCGCATGTGTCGTCGGTTCTGAGATGAGCGGTCGTGGTTTGCCGGTTGAGTTCTCCAAGGCGCAGGCGACGGCGGCGCGTTCGTGGGCGTACACATTCCTCGGGACCAAGTATCCAGGAAAGCCGTATCTCGTGTGCAATGATGATATGTCGCAGCGTTATCAAGGCACGACATTTTTAGAGCAGTCGCTTTTCGACGATCTCGCACCGTGCGTCGGAAGATATTTGGTAGATGAAGAAGGCTATGTCGTGCCGGCCTACTACAGTAAATCGACCGGTGGACACGGCGAGCTTCCTGAGGGGGTCTTCGGATTCCCAGTAGGGGGAATTGACGCTGCTTATGACTGCCCCGAAGAGAGAGAGCCAGGATTTGACCTCTCGACAGATGCGGATTTTGTTTCTTGGCTCGAGAGTCAGGGCTGGCAGGGAAGAGGGATCTTCTGCTCCCCCGAAGTCGTACGAGACGAGGAGTTAGGCAAGTTTCTCGGCGCAGTTGATTCCGTGGCTAAATATTTCAGGTGGGAGCACACGATCAGTGCAGAGCAGGTCGTGCGTAATCTTCGCGAGAAGTGCGGAGTGTCTGATGTGGCCAGGATCTCTGAAATTCGGTGGGGTAAGCGCGGAGTCTCGGGCCGCTACCTATCAGCTACAGTGGTATATGAATCGAGCGATGGAGTTTCGAAAGAGGTAGTGCTGCCGAACCAGTTCGTGATTCGCGGCTGTTTTCACGACAGTTTCCTCTTTAGCTCGGCAGTGGTAGTTGAGGAACGCCGGGAGGGAGGGTGCCTACACGAGGTGCGATTCCGTGGAGCAGGCTGGGGGCATGGTGTGGGGCTCTGTCAGATTGGGGCACTTGGCATGGCCCTTGGAAAAGAGGGAGTCTTTGCACCGCGTTCGTACGAAGAGATCTTGACGCACTATTTCCGGGGCTCTGTCGTACAAGAAGCTTTTATCTCAAGACCTTAGCTAAGCCGTCTGCTGCGTGCGTCGGAGCTAACTGCTGGTGGTAGGCCGACAGCAAATGTCGCTATGTAACAGTTGGTTAAAACGGGGCATATCTCTAAATTGACCTGTTATTTTGGGGAGTGAGATCATGTTGGAGCGACTGCTTGCGGATTCCTCGAGGGTAAAGCCCCCGGCGAGTGCTCCGCACTTGACTCTCAAGGAACAACTCGAAATCGACGGATCTATCCGAGAGCAGCTTGGTGTTTGCTCGGTGATAGTCATCGAGGATTCTAAACTGTCCGACACATGCCCGTGGAAAGTTTGTCGTCGAGCAAGCGCAGATGCTGAAGGCATCACAACCATGAGCGCTGAAATTCGGATATCACCAGCGATTGCTAACCAACTTGTGCGTTCGGACTCATCGTCCTATGCGCATATGAGACAGATGCTGGCTGCTCTTTCATACGTAGTCAAGGAGACAGGTGCGCGGAGCACAGAGGTTTCTCTGGATACAGCACTCCCGATCAGTAAGCCGTATCGCTGCGTCAACAAGTTGGACGCAGACGACAGCTTCATCACGTGTGTATCAATAAGCACCGATTTTGCCAAACGATTAGAGCAGCCTCTAGAGCCTACTCGCTATTGTGCGGTGCGTGCATTTGAAGCCGACCTTCGTGTGCTGTCCGAGCGTGCGTTAGTACTTTTACCTGCGGTGGATGGTGTTTTCAAGGTCTCTTACGGAAGTCATACAAGTTCCTCCTATCCGGTCCCAGAGAGTGTGAAACACACAATTGATCTCTTTATGTCGTGCTTGCCGCTATTCAATCCGGATGCACGACGTTACGATCCTCATGCGCAGTCGCTACTGGATCCGCTGCTCTACCATTCCACCCAGCTTCACCGTCTAGCAAATACTTCGCAGTTCGCCCAAGCCGACTTGGATCCAGTGGAGCGCTATGAGATGTACAAGCGGCTCCTGGAGCAAGAGAGTACTCACGAGGAGGCTCTCTCTCAGGTCAGTGAACAGACCAGAAAATTTTTCGGGGACGAGCTCCTCGAATCGCTCCTCCTCGCCGTGGAGGAGCTCCAAGGGGACGCAAGCAGTGCTCGTGGGTACTTTCGAGACTTCAGCACGATCCATGGATACCGATATTGGCAACATCAGGAACGTCTTGAGTATCTTTTTGAGGCACATCCGCTCGTTCAACACATAGCTGCCTACAATAGGAGGCTCAGTGACCAGAGAGCGTCTGACCAAGGTAGAGATCAGGGTATACTAGAGCTTGGGGCTATTCTCTTCCTTGAGTTTCGCCTGAGTAGTGCGGATATAAGTCTTCCGCCGCATGCAGAGGTCGTTTTATCGAGTCCATACGAGGAGACCTTCAACCACAAGTACAACGAGCGGCTCGTTTGCGTTAACCTTACTCCTGAGGCCTTGAAGCGCCTACTCAACGCGAAATCCCGGCAGGACGAGTCGATTCGACCTCTCATGGAGCAGATCGATCAAGCGACTGAGAGGTTATTCGGTGCTATGCGAAGGTAGGTGCGAGGTGCCCTCTTCATCTTACGTGTGGTAGTCGTTCAACTCACTTACAACACGACCATTTTCTTCGTGCTCATCGTGGAATCGAGTGGGGAGTACCGAGGCCAGGGAGGGCGCAAATCGTTGTTTTGACTATAAATAGCACCTTTTCACGTGAACATGCTCGTGCACGTAAACGTACCCGAACGAGCCACTGTATCTCTTCGCTCCCGAACTAGAGCAGTATGCTCGACTATGAAAGACTAGACGTCTATCGAACCGCGCTTGAGTTCGTCATCACTACGATTGAGATTCGCGATCGTCTTCCTAGAGGAAGCGGGGAACTCGTGGGTCAGTTCACGCGCATCTTTCCCGATAGTGCTCAACATTGCCGAAGGTGCTGGCAGGTTCAAACAGGCAGACAAACAGGCAGACAAACAGTGCTATTTCTCAATAGCACGGGGACCCGTCATGGAGTGTGGCGCGCTCTTTGACCTGTTAAACGCTCTAAACTATCTCTCCCCCGACGAGTATCGCGCGGGTAAGCGTTTGCTTACAAATATTGCACCCATGCTTTCCAAGCTATGCCTTCAGCCCGCATGATGCCTGTTTCGGGTACGTTCACGTTTACGCGCACGAGCACGTTCACGTCG
>JBIIOE010000139.1:0-9026 GCA_044337105.1 Bdellovibrionota bacterium
CCACGTGAACGTGCTCGTGCTCGTAAACGTGAACGTACCCGAAAAACTTGAGGTTTTTGTTTCGGGTACGTTTACGTTCACGTTCACGAGCACGTTCACGTGCGAGGAAACATAGGTTTTGCCTCGCCCCCCTAAACATCTTAGCTCCCCGAAGGGCGTTCGTTAGTCAGCCTCGACAGAGCGACGTAAGTTCACACAACCCTCGAACTGGAAGTGTATACGCCACACCTACGAGGATACGGGAGTCCATGAGAGCGGTCAGCGTCTCATGTGATTCAGGCAGGATAAGCTGTCGATACACAAATCGTTGTGGAATGCTCATAAATGGTACGCTGTTTCTCTAAGCAGTGATTTTTTTTGAGGATACTGCACGATTCCAGCAATCAAATTTTGGTCTCCGACATCAAACTAGTAACGGGTAAAAGTCTGAAGCCACTGAGGAAGCGAGGCAAATCATATCCGCCTTCGTTGCAGAGAGGGGTTTTGCCTCGCTTACTTGCGGTGAGCGGTCGATTCCGATTGTCGGTTTGAGCTCGGATCGTTTACCGTAGATAGATAGACCCACACATTCCGGTTGCCTTAGAGGGGCGTAACCACTGAACGATGAGGCTGGGTTCTCATGGTACCGGAGATGTGTTGTCGAGTGGCGAGTGTCGAGCGGCTAGTAGCGAGGAGAAGGTTCCATGGGGAATAATGGTAACAATGATTTTCAGAAGCTGATTCAGGAAGATCGCGAAACCCGAAAGAAATCTGCGTGGAAAGGTACGATGCTCGAGTATCTCGAGCTCGTTCGCGAAAACCCTGGAACCCACAAGCTCGCACACAAGCGCCTCTACGACATGATCAATGACCAGGGCACGATCGAGGTTGATCTCGAGCAGAACCCTCGGCTCAAGCGCATCTTCAAAGGTGAAAAGCTGCGAGTGTTTAATTTCTTCGCCGATGAGTTCTTCGGTATGGAGAAGACGATCAATCAGATCGTCCGCTACTTTCACTCAGCGTCTCTCAAAGGAGAGGAGAGCCGTCAGGTGCTCTACCTAGTTGGTCCAGTAGGGTCCGGTAAGAGTTCGCTCGTAGAGCGTCTCAAGAAGGGACTCGAGCATCTTCCGGCGATTCATGCCATAGAAGGCTGTCCGATGTTCGAGGAGCCTCTACACCTCGTGCCGCGTCATCTGCGCAAAGAGTTTTCTAAGATGCTCGGTACCGAGATAGAAGGCGATCTCTGTCCAGTGTGCCGCTACCGGCTGAAAGAGGACTTCCAAGGTAAGTGGGAAGAGGTTCCCGTCCGAACCTACGATTTCAGTATTAGAGCTAAGCGTGGTGTCGGTGTTGTTCCTCCTGTAGACCCCAACAATCAGGACACGAGCGTGCTCATCGGAGGTGAGGATATCTCCAAGCTCGATCTTTATTCCGAGGGGGACCCCAGAGTACTCGACCTGACTGGAGCGCTCAACGTAGGTAACCGAGGCATGGTCGAGTTCATCGAGGTGTTCAAGAACGAGACGGAGTACCTGCATGCGATGATCACCGCGACGCAAGAGAAGTCGATACCAGCCCCGGGCCGTCACGGCATGATCTACGTCGACACCTGTATCGTAGCGCACTCCAACGAAGCGGAGTGGAAAAAGTTCAAGAGCGACCACACCAACGAAGCGATCTTGGACCGTATCGTCACGGTCAAGGTACCCTACAACATGCGGCTCTCGGAGGAGACGAAGATCTACAAGAAGATTATTCGGCAGTCACAGTTTACTGCCGACATCGCGCCACATACCATCGAGATAGCGTCGATGTTCGCGATACTGTCGCGCCTCGAGCCGACAAACAAGTGCGACTTGATGACGAAACTCAAGCTGTACAACGGCGAAGAGGTCGTCGAGAAGGGTAAGACCAAGAAGATTGACGTGGTCGAGCTACGAGAAGAAGCGAAGAGCGAGGGCATGAACGGCATCTCGACACGCTTCATCATGAAGGCGCTCGACAATGCGCTCTCTGACAATATCGAGATGAACGCGATTCACCCGATTTCGGTTCGTGAGTCGCTCGTGCACATGGTCAAAGAGGCTGATTTCGCAGACGACGTGAAGAAGCGTTACCTGGAGTTCCTACAGGATACTTTACACAAGGAGTATCTCGAGGTTCTCGAGAAGGAGATTACAAAGGCTTTTGTCTACTCGTACCAAGAACAGGCAGAGTCGCTCTTTCAGAACTACCTCGATCACGCAGAATCCTACGTCACCAAGAAGAAGTTCAAGGACAGGAGTACCGGAGAGGTGCTCGAGCCAGACGAAGGATTCATGAAGTCGATCGAGGAGCAGATCGCGATCATCGGAACAGCATGCGATGGGTTCCGCCAAGAGGTGATAGCGTATCTGTGGTCGGCTGGACGACGCGGCGAGAAGGTAAGCTATGAGAGCTACGAGCCGCTCAAGGAGGCTATCGAGAAGAAACTCATGATGAGCGTGCGTGATGTGTCGCGTATCATCACCAAAGCCCGCACCAGAGACGACGACCAGCAGAAGAAGTACGGACGTATGGTCGAGCAGCTCATACGAAACGGATACCCAGCTAGTTGTGTGGATGTGATCCTCAAGTACGCTGCGAACAATCTTTGGAAGGACTAACGCTAACGTATTTTCGAGTCTGAGAAACGCTGATGTCGACGATCTTTCGCCCCTACACACCGACCTCGCAACGTTCGGATCGGAGTGCCCGCGACAGGTTGCGGCATCGGCAGAAAATTAAGGACTCAATCCGTGACAATATCGGAGATATCCTGGCAGAAGAGTCCATTATCGGGCGTGATCGGGACAAAATCATCAAGATTCCGATTCGCTCGGTGAAGGAATACCGCTTCATATACGGCGAAAATTCCCCAGGTGCTGCTCAAGGTAACGGAGAGCAGAAGCCGGGAGATGTGGTCGACCCTGGAAGCCCAGATGGGCAGGGGCAGGGACAAGGGGGTGGTAATCAGCCCGGTGTCGACGCATTCGAAACCGACGTCACTCTCGAGGAGTTGATCGCTATCATGTTCGCCGACCTCGAGCTGCCAGAGCTCGAGCGAAAAGCGATCAAGCAGGTGATGTCCGATGATGCGCGCAAGCGCAAAGGACACCGTAAGGCTGGTATTCGCCCACGTCTCGACAAACGTGCTACGGCGCGCAATCGTGTGCGACGCAAATTCTCGACGCACCGGCGCGAGGAGCCTCAGCCAGACGGCGAGGAGAAGCGTTTCCCGTTTCACAAGGACGATATGAGTTACTTTCATATCGTGCCGACGACGAAGGAAGCATCCAACGCCGTGGTCTTTTGTATTATGGACACCTCGGGCTCGATGGGAACGGTCAAGAAGTACTTGGCGCGGAGCTTTTACTTCCTGCTCTTCCAATTTGTTCGACAGAAATACACTAACGTGGAGGTAGTGTTTATTGCGCACCACACAGAGGCGAAGGAGGTCACTGAAGAGGATTTCTTTCACAAGGTGGAGTCGGGCGGGACGTACATCTCCTCGGGATATCGAAAGGCTCTCGAGATTATCGAAGATCGATATCATCCGTCGCTGTGGAACATCTATGCCTTCCACTGCTCTGACGGCGACAATTTTTACTCCGATAACGAGCGCGCGCTGCAAGCAGCAGACGAGTTGTGCAAGGTGTGTAACCTTTTCGGGTACGGAGAGATAAAGCCTTCAGGTAGCGCCTACTACAGCGGGAGCATGCTGGAGGTGTTCGGACAGCTCAAAGCCGAGAACTTTCACATGATCACGATAGAGAAGAAGGAGGATCTCTGGGAGGGATTCCGGAGCTTCCTCATGAAGGACAAGGTGAGCGGCGTTTCGGCGCACGGTAAAGTATTTGGTGGAAGTGAAGGGGCTGCTTCCGCCGCACCGTAGGAGCGTATGTCATTCGATATCGACGAGCTTGCAAAATGGGACGAGACGATTCGTGAGTGGGTAGACCGCTTCGGCTTGAAGTGTTACCCGCAGGAGTTCGAGGTCTGCGACCACCACGAGATGTTGGGCTACATGGCTTACACCGGGATGCCGTCGCATTATCCGCATTGGTCTTATGGCAAATCGTATGAGCGACAGAAGACGATGTATGACTACGGCGTGTCGGGTCTGCCGTACGAGATGGTCATCAATTCCAATCCCTGTCTCGCCTACCTGATGCGTGACAACACGCTACTCTTGCAGGTGCTCACCATTGCGCACGTATACGGGCACAACGATTTCTTCGCCAATAATTTCACCTTTACGAGCGGAACCGATGCCAAGCACGTGCTGGAAAATTTCAAGAGTCACGGCCGGCGTATCAGCTCGTACATAGAGGATCCTTCGATAGGTATCGAGGCGGTTGAGAGCGTTATCGATAACGCGCACGCAGTGTGCTACCAGCGCTCCCGAAATCTTGCAATTCAGCAGCTCTCCAACGAAGAACAGCGCGTCAGAGCGTGGGAGAGGGCGCAGCCAACGCCGGACCCGTGGCGCGATATTCATCCGCCTCAGGAATATATCGAGCCGAATCTTTCGAAGACCCCGGTCGAACCGGTGGAGAATCTGCTCGAGTTCATAGCGCGCTACAATCTGTACCTCCCCGAGTGGAAGCGCGATATTTTGCAGATAGTCGACAAGCAGACCCAGTACTTCATGCCCCAGATGGAGACCAAGATCATGAACGAGGGATGGGCGAGCTACTGGCATCACAAGATCCTCAATGCCCTAGAGCTGCCCCAAGGTATGCATCTCGAGTTCCTTGTGCGTCACAACCAGGTGCTCAGGCCGCATCCGGGTGGCTTAAATCCATACCACCTCGGATTCGTTCTGTGGCACGATATCGAGCGCCGTTGGAATGAAGGCGACACGGGTCGTGAATGGACTGACGACACTCCCATAATCGATCCCAAGACGCAGAATGAAAACGACACGCCGGGCCGGAAGAAGATCTTCGAGGTTCGTGAGTCGGATCGTGATCAGTCGTTCCTGAGGCGTTTTCTGACGCGTGAGTTGATGGACGAGCTGAATCTCTTTCAGCACGAGCGGCGTGGGAAGGAGCGTGTGATTACCAAGGTCGCCGACGAAGAGAACTGGAAGGATCTGCGTGACACGTTGATTAAGAACGTAGGCACCGGGTCTATTCCGGTCATAAAGGTCGAGGACGCGGATTTCGGTCGAAATCGCACCCTCTACTTGAAGCACTACCACGACGGACGAGATCTTCAGCTTGAATATGCCGAGCATACCCTCAAGCATGTCGCGCGATTGTGGGAGCGTGAGGTGGTGCTCGAAACGAGTATCAACGGTAAGGGCTCAGTGCTCAAGATTATCGGAGATTCGCTCAAGATAGAGCGCGCGTAGTGGCGCTGGTGGGGAGAGTGGCGCGGTTGTGCGATGCTCGCAGGGCACGCTCGCAGCGCATGTAGGGGTACCCCTCAGAGCCGCTTCACCCAGATCTCATTCTGTCTAACGAAGGTTCCCAGCGTTACGCCCTGCTCGACACTGACGGTGATCTCTGTTTTATCGTCAACCGCCTTGGCTGCTATCATTACGAACCCCAAGAAGTCGGCTGGGGGAAATTGGGGAAGGTCGAGCCCCTTTCCTGCGATCGTACAGCTCGGGACGACTATCTTGTAAGCTTTGGGCCCTACCTTACTTATCTGAGCATTGGCCCGCGGCTTGTTGAGTAGGATTTTTAGAATTGGCACTCGGCCAGGCTCTAGATACTCGAACCGATATCCTGTCAGGAGATAGGCAATCCCCCCGCGAAGGGGAGCGGCCGCGGCAGCCCTTGGGATCGGAGTGGGTGCTGGAGGCTTCGGGGTCGGTTCAGCGGAGGAGGGCCTATTCTCAGTCACCACCGGTTTCAATGTCGGCTTCGGGCTTGGCAAAGCCGTGGACGTGGCGCTTGGTGAGGCCGTGGGACTAACGCTTGGCGCGATAACCGGGGTGGTCGACACCACTTCAGGCTCTGCTATGGTGGCTATCGTCGTAGCCGGTACGGATGTTACGGCCGTCTGCGGTAGCTCAATCTGTATCGGTAGTATTTCCGGAGACGCTGAAGGCACGCTCGTGGGCACCGTCGTAGGTTCGGCTCGCATCGGAGGCTCTTTGCGATCCGAATTTTGCTCGCTTGATGCTCCATCTGAAATCGTCAATGTCACTTGGCGACTACCAACGGTGACCTTGAAGTCCGGTTTGGTTGCGGAGGTAAGGTCAACCACCATTCGAAGCTTATCCGAATGCGCCCCAACTCGGATGCCAGATACCTGCGGATCGGAGGGTACAGAGAACTTTTCGGAGCGGCGGGTTTTACACCCCGAAACATCCACCACCAGCCGAGCCGGGCTGTCGAGAAAGAAAGCATTCGCCGAGATCTCCGTAGGAGCGGTGAGCTTCACGGCCGTTGTGCGCTTGATTTTCTGAATAGTGATGGCCGCAGACCCTAGAGAAGCTCCGCTCTTGGACGACTCTACCGCTAGCTTTTTCGAGAATTGCTGTGCTGCGAGCTCCACGGTCGGAACGAGCGTTCCCAAAATCACCGCTGCCAACCTGAATTGCCGCACTAAGCGCTCGAGCACAAATGACATCTTACCCACATTTTGGACCAAATAACATTTTTGGACCACGTACGCTTTTCTAAACGCTTAAAGATGCCTCAAATTACGTGCCCGCGCTAGCCTAGTTGATAAGGAGCCCCGAGACGCAGTTACGGGCCTAGCAATTCGACGACTTATGAGGTTATCGCATGCGCACCAGCTACCCAGTTACCGCTTTCTCGTTACCGGGAGGTTTTGCCTTACCTCTCGAGCGGTCAGTCGAACGAGAAGCTATGCTCCTCAGGAGCCTCCCGAGTATAGAGACCCTTGGTAGCGAGGAGTTGTTTTTCGAGGTGGATCTTGTTCTCCTCTACGGCGCGCTTGATCTTTCGCTCGCATACGAGAAGAGCAGCCGGATAGGCACTCGTTAGAAACCAGCGCTCGACTTCGCCCTTGCGTACCTCGATATCAAAGACGAGCCGTCTCGATTGAGCGCCCGAGTCGTCAAATCCCTCGGGAGTGACCTCGATGCGCTCGAGGATGCTGTGAATCATCTCGAGCTTTGCTCCTCCAGGGCGTTCTGACATCATGACGATGGTGTCCGCGAACAGCGATACCCACACGGCAACTTTGTCTCGAGCCTCGATACGCGCTTCGAGTTCCTCGCTCTCGCCCAAGGTAGAAAAGTCTCGTTGGAGTATTCCTTTGAAGATTAGCTCCACGGTGAGGTCTTTCGACTGAGCGCCGTATGCGTAGCGGCGAGCTGCCGAGCGAGCTGCGAGATACTCGAGCATCGTGCGAGGCTTGATATCGCGCCAAGCGCGAGCCGACGCGAACTGAAAGGCGAAGGGGATTGTGAAAAATGCCGCCCAAAAAAACCACGGCATACGCAGCCCCACCGCTACTGCGCCTGTGATGAGCAAGATGACCAAGCTGGCCCCGACCCCGCGCGACTGTGCACGAGCCATGAGCTCGAGTTTTTCCTCTGGAGGAACTCTCCTCCAAATATCGACATACGAGTCGTCCGCTTTGAGCCCAGATGCAGCCGCCATTGAGTCCCGGGTAAAATTTGCCTAGCTCGAGTGATTATAAGTAGCCGAGAACTCTACCGCTCCCGACACCCGCTATCGTAACTACTAGGTAGTAAGCACATCTCATACCGAGTGGGCCGCATTGCTCCCAAACAGCGATTCGCTGAGGCGCGTGGGGTGCCGCGAGGTCAGAGAACCTCACAGTGGTCAGTGGTGCATCGTGCTAGGCCAACCTCTGACATTCTGTGGTGATTGGCACATGACACCTCGGGGAACACCTGGTAATACATGTGAGGCGAGCGAGAAATCGTACACAGAGCTCCCAAAAGCTCTTCAAGGCTGCAGTTTTTTAGAGTCCCTCATTGTTTGCATACGGTATGATTGAAATGATGGCTCGGAACTTGAAGATCGCACATTTCATCCTGTTGCTCGATACAGGGTTAACACATGCGTGCTAATTCGGCGCCTTCTCACCAGCGCGGACGTGACCGCGGGGTCTCTACTACGGAGCTTGGGCTCGTTATCTTGGTGATTGGCGCTGTTATGCTCGGCGGCATCGGGATAGCGTTGATGATGTTCCGCTCCAGTTGTGGGCAGGCTTCGATCACCCAAGTAGTAACGGAAGTCGCCAAGAATCGGCCCCTTGCTGAAGCGCTCACGGCACAAGGAGATCCAACTAGTCGCGCATGGGCTCGGGGCGAAATTAACAGAATAGTCCTGGAGAAGGCCCGGCTTTCGACCTGCATCAACCTCGAGCGCACGGTGCTCGGCTCGTACGGTGATGACCCGGATAAGAGCTATTACTTCTTCGCTTTGCTGCCTGGGGAGGTGGTAAAGTTCAAAGACGGCTCCGAGCTACACGCGCCCCCCAACTCCCTTAACCTATCGCCCGATGCGATGGCGCCTTCAGCGCTTCTCATGATGTCGTATCGTGCTACTACCTTTAGCAGCAACCTAACATCTGATTACTCTAACCCTCTGACGATGTCGTACACGGTGAGTGCGGCTTCGGCACTGTCTGAGGGGGTTACCTGGACGAGTACCGGTACGGGTACTGGGACAACTACTGGTACTGATACCGGAACGAGCACTGGTACTGATACAGGAACGAGCACTGGTACTGATACAGGAACGAGTACCGGAACAGCTACCGGTACTGATACTGGTACCAGCACCGGAACGGCCACTGGTACTGATACTGGTACTGATACTGGTACTGATACTGGTACTGATACTGGTACTGATACTGGTACTAGCACCGGAACAGACACTGGTACGAGCGCTGGAACTGTTACTGGAACTGACACTGGCACGGATACAGGTACGACTACCGGAACGGATACTGGTACCAACACCGGAACTGATACAGGCACAGCTACCGGAACAGATACTGGTACCGACACTGGTACTGATACAGGCACGCCTACCGGAACAGATACGGGTACCGACACCGGAACCGAT
>JBIIOE010000140.1:0-8933 GCA_044337105.1 Bdellovibrionota bacterium
ACATCTCTACCCGATCCAAAAGTTGAATTCGCTACCGCTCCTCCAACATTTGGATTAACGGCTTAGGGCGCTGCCCTAAGGACCCCACGTTCAGGCGCCACGTAGGCTTGGGGCAGACGAGTAGGGTACCAAAGCGAACATCTCTACTCGATCCAAAGTTGAACTCGCTAGCGCTCCTCCAACATTTGGATTAACGGCTTAGGGCACTGCCCTAAGGACCTGACGTTCAGGCGCCACGTAGGCTTGCTGGGAGAGAACACCGCCGACGCGAACATCTCTACTCGATCCAAAAGTCCGCAACCTCCAAGCAAACTCTTTTCGAGTATGAGCCAACACATAAGGCAGTAGAGCAGTATCTAAAACTCGCTGCGTGAACAGAGGAGCGAATCGAACGTATCGGAAGCGCTCAAGTAGGGCAGGGGGTAGTAGCAAATGGCTAGGAAGAAGTTTGAGGAAGTTCAGTGCGACCCTATAGAAGCAGAAGCGAATCGAAATCTCGCTCGGCAGGTATCTCAAGCGGGGGGACCCCCTCCTATGACGGTCGCTGTTGGTAATACGGTAGCGAAAGAGGGGCCGATCAACACCGATGAGCCAGCGCCAACAACCAAAGAAACCGTTAAAGATTTCGCCTTCGTAGTTCCGAAGAAAGAAGCCCTCGCTCGCCCCGAACGCAAACAGAAGAAGCGGTCGTTCTCCTGTGCTACTTCCGATCAAGATTCCGAGCTGGATGGGTTCATGCTGCGAATTGAAGAAGCTGCACGTACATACGTGCCTTTTCAAGTCATGATGCGCGCCGCCTGTATGGCTATGATGGGGGCAGAAGAGCAAATCCTGGCAGAGATGAGAAAAAACCCTCCGTCATCTTGTCCTGCGACTTTCGCACATGCGCAGTATGCGCAGTTTGAGGAATATTGGACCGAAGGGATGGGAAAGGCTTTGAGGAAATCTCGGCCATCATAAGTCGCAGCGCCTCCGGTCCCGGCACGTGAGGAAGCAACTTTCAACGAGAACAAGCGAGTAAGATTCTCGGTTCGTATATCAAAGAGGGCTCCTTTTTGGCGCTACTTTGGCAAAAACCATTGTGCCGTTAACGGCAGATTCCGTTAACGGCGAGATGTTAGGGTCAATTGCCAAGACTGTTGCTGCTGCGCTACGGGCGGCGAGGCCGCTTAGGTAAGGGGCCACTTCCTAACCCAAACCGACAGGTTGTGACAGCCCTTGAGTAGCCCGGCGAATCGTGCACAATCTAATTGGTAAGTTCAGAGGGCACCACCATGCAAAACGACAAAGCGGACGATGTCACGGCAGAGCTGTTGATGCAGCAGGTAGAGGAGTTGCTCCTGATGGAGGAGCTATCGGAAGCAGATAAATCTGAGATCTTAAAGAACGTACTTTCGATTTTGAAAGAGGAGTAGGAGAGGTATGGGAGAGTTATCAGGAGAAGGTCAAAAGGTTCTCAAGGCATCCGAAACACTCTCGCCGCAAGACCAAGCTGAGATAATCGCGCAAGGGGTAACGGCTTTAGCAGCGGAAGTTGCAGACGCAGCACCAACCGCAGCGCCCCATACACGCGCCAAGGCTCAAGCAGCACTCACGCAAGGAATCGCCGATAACCTCATCACAAACGCAGGCGGCATCTTTCTAGGAGAGAAGCAATTAAAGGCACTAGGCGTAATTGATAAAAACCTTGCGATTCCGCCTATCCCGGAGAAGTTCTCGAGAGAATTTCTAAACGCAACTCACCCCATCCGTGGTGGAAAGATTGCAGAGCACATCATCCTAGGCTTCGATCCAAATACTAACGCGTGGTACTGCTTTGAAAAGAGTATCGTTCCTGGTTCTCTTGGTACAGATGGGAGAGGGCTCTCAGGGCGTGAGCAGGATAAGGTCCTTCTGGATGAGAACGGGCAGCCAAAGATCGTTGGAGAGATGAAGTATAGCTCGCCAACTGATTACCGACCGATAAAGAACGTGCTAGATAACGTTATTAGGTTGCAACTTAATAATGGCGCAAACGTCGAGGACCTCCCTTTTTATGGTATCTACGGGCGCACCGCCGATACACAAAACGCGGGTCGTGGTTGTCGCGTTTTGCTCGGCGATTCTGATCAGCATGGCTCGGACGTCTACGGCAGCTTCTCGGCCGTCCATGCTAGCAACGATGTTGGGCTTCTCGCCGGCTGGAATTAAAAATTTGATCCTTGAATCTTGGTTTCTTGATCCCCTCCGCAAGGAGGGGTTGGGTCTTTGATCCTTGGTCCTTTGATCGAAAATTTTTCTACTTTAGCTGCCTTCACCGCTCTGCTACCCTTTTGGTTACCTTGGGTAATGACAGGGCGGCTAAGGCTTCCTTGCACCTGAGGGCTGTTCCCACAGTAACGTCAGTAGGAGAATATCCGCTGAAACTGCCAGAGTCGTTGCGTCTTTAAAAGAGGCGGCGAAGCCGCCAATTCTAGATTCATCGAGCGTGCGGAGCTGTGACGGAGCAGAAATTCTTGCCTCTGCCCTATGGAGGGGATCTTGTGGGTTGGTATCCGACGATGCCAAAGTCGTAAAGCTTAGCCAGCGGCACCCCAACCCCTCCGCATTAAATTCAACCGCGAGTTCACATGTGTGATCAAGCGGCGGTGTGTTCGTAAGGGGTTGGGGTAAACGCTGCGGATCGTGGTTGTCGCGTTTTGCTCGGCAATTCTAATCAGAATGGCTCGAACGTCAACAACAACTACTCGGCCGACAATGCTAACAACAATGTTGGGCTTCTCGCCGGCTGGAACTTCTGCTCCTCTTTTACCTCTGCCGAACGCTCTTTATCCACCCCCCAAGCATGCGTCCTATCTCATCAAGCCGTTCTTGGAGCCGGACGACCTTCTTTAATGGAAGGACCTTTATATCGCCTGCAAGTCGGATAAACATCCGCAACATATCAACGTCTGCGGCAAGACGAGTCAACTTCTGCGCTCTCTGCTCAAGAGGCAGGTATCCCGCATGAACAAAACCCTCTAACATCTGAAGAGCGGTTGTCTCAACACGGCTCCAGAGGCTGTATCGCTCCATCTTCGGTATGCCTTTTTGAAGATCGTGTAGCGCCCGGTAGAGCTCATACGTTTTGTTGATGATGGGAATGTCTAATTGCTGCATAGTCCTCTGGTGATGTCAGTTGTCTCCAATATATTCGACGAGATGATCTCTCCCGAGCGCCTTTTTGAGGCGTGGTACGAGTTTAGGAAAGGGAAGGGTAACCGCTGCGACGTTCAAGAGTTTGGTCGATACGCGGAAAAGCACATCTTTCGATTACACCGTGAACTTGCTTCGGGCGCGTATCGGCACTCACCGTATGAGTCGTTCTTTGTGCACGATCCAAAAAGGCGCCACATTAGAAAAGCCTGTGTGCGCGATCGTCTCGTACACCATACCCTCCACACGACCCTACGCCAGATCTATGAGCCACGGCTCTACAGCGGCGTCTATTCAAATCGAATCGGCAAGGGCACCCACCGGGCGGTAGATGCGTTGCAGCGCGCAGTCTGGAAGGTGAGCAAAAACCTCACGCATCCTTGCTGGGCACTCAAATGCGACATTAAGCGCTTCTATGATTCCGTTGACCACGAGATCCTCAAAGAGACGCTGGCAAAGGTGATTCACGACGAGAGGGCCCTTCATCTCTTAGGGCACATTATCGACAGCTTTCATGTGGAAGGTGCTGTTGGAAAAGGGGCTCCGATCGGGAACCTCACGTCGCAGATATTTACCAACATCTATCTGAATGATTTTGACCAGCACGTGAAGCACTCGCTTAGAGTAAAGCACTATCTCCGGTTTGCTGACGACTGCCTCTTCCTCGTCCCTCATCGACAAGAGTTAGAGGAGCTGCTACCGCAGATTGAAGAGTTTTTAGCCGTACGGCTTAAGCTTGCGCTTCACCCTGACAAGGTAAGCATACGGCCCCTAAATCAGGGTATCGACTTCTTAGGTATCTTGGTGCATCCATTTCACCGCACGCTCAGAACAACAACGCAGCGCAGGATGCTTCGAAAGTTGACCGAAAGGCACCGGGAGGCGTTTAGAGGGGAGATTGATTCGGGCTCACTTTATCAGGCGCTTCAGTCGTATCTTGGGATTTTGTCGCATGTTGATGGGCATGGGCTCTCCACGCTTCTTAAAAACGGCTTCTCTCTCTTCCCTCCATATCGAGGTGGTATTATCTCGTGAAAACAATGGATTAGATTTGATATGATTTGGCTTGCGGTGGTGTAGGTTTTAACCTACAATGAAAGATACATGGAAGTTCACCGAAAAGCCTTAAAGATCTATCAGCGCGAAAACGGAGATCTCCCTTTCGTGCGATGGATGAAAGGGCTGCGGGATGTCCGAGGAAAACAAGCGATCGAGGCGCGGCTTGCTCGTGTCCGTTTAGGAAACCTTGGAGACCATCGCCCGGTTGGGGATGGCGTCTCTGAGCTCCGATTCTTTATTGGTCCAGGCTATCGTGTCTACATCGGCCTCGAAGGCGATACCGTTGTGATCCTCCTTTGTGGTGGTGATAAAGGCTCTCAGGATGGCGACATCGAAACGGCGAAAGCATTTTGGAAAGATTACCAGAGGAGCAAAGCGTATGAAAACGGTTGATTACGATGAGTATCTAATCGCAGAACTTAAAAATCTTGAATATGCAGCCGGTTACTTAACGGCCTGCCTCGAAGAAGGTGCAGATGTGTTTCTGGAAGGAATTAGAAACGTCGCCCTAGCTCAAGGCGGGATGAAGGCTCTCTCCGATGCCACTCAACTCAATCGTGAAAACCTCTATGACATGCTCTCAAAGGAGGGCAATCCACGTCTCTCAAGCCTCACTACAATTCTCTCTCAACTAGGTATGGAGGTATCGTTCAAGCCAAAGATGCAGGGAACGAAGGCGGCTTGAACAGGATAGTGGCGGTAGCCGTCGCCTGCTGTAGCGGTTTTCTTGAGCGCCTGTTGAGGTCTTGGACTGCTTCATTCAGTCTCATCATATCTTAGAAGTAAGGCCTACCATGAGTAACTTCGACGATTTCAAGGAGATGCCCGAAGACAGATTCAGCCGATCCGCCATCTTGCTTCAAGTGGTTGATGGGGGCACGCTCGATGTTAAGATCGATCTTGGCTGGTCGATGAGGCTCAAGGAGCGGGTTCGTCTCGAGCGAGTCGATACCCCCGAAATAAAGCGAAAGGAAGAGCGTGATGCTGCAATCTGGGTAGAGGAAAAGAAGTAGCAAAATTACTCAAGCCAGGAGCACCTCTGGCCATCACCTCCATGGCTTATGACCGAACAGGTCAAGTGCGTGGTAAGTTCGGAAGAACGATGGCCGTCGTGTATCGGGCAGAAGATGGTCTTTGCATCAACAGGTATCTTATTGAACAAAGGATCGCCTGGATTACAAATGAACGTGGGAAACTCCTTCAAGACCGCGACCTGTCTCTACTTATAGGGATACCACTAGCTCGTAGACCTTAGGGGTTTACCAGCCTGTATACAGGGAAGGATCGTGAGGATGTGGGCGAAGAGGGAGCGTCTGCTGACAATATTTCAGTACGTTTTTACTGAAAGCGATCGGCCTTGAATTCGCGGCCTTCCCTAGTTCCCTCGAGAGTTTTCAAAAACAACCTCCTTGCAGTACTGGATGATGGAAATGTCCGTATTCCCGGGGGGATTTGAGGCATCGAGCCCTTCTGGTGTATCCATCTTGATGCCGTGCCGTTTGATTGCTTTCTCAAGATCGTTTGACAGCTTAGACATCTCGCCTTGAGTGATGCAGGGGTATTCCTGAATCGCTTTAATCCCCAGGTGCGATTGAACTCCATTCTTGTAAGCCTTATCGATGGCGCGATCGATGGTTCTTACCCCGCTACAGCACTTCTGCTGTCCAACGAGGTTATCCGCAGAGATCTAGTCGCAGATCCGTCGCTCGTTCCAGGGGCTAGTCTGTGGAACGTAGTCCTGGCTGTGATCTGTGTACGGGACAGGTTGGGAAGTTCGCGTGGTGATGGCACTTGGCGTCATGGAATTATCTACTCTTGTCTGAGTTAAGCTGATGGAGCGTCAAAGACACGCCCGGAACTGTCCCTGATAATCGGATACTAGAGCGAATAGTTTCGTGGTGACGGCCAGCTGTTTAGTAGGTGGCAAAAAAGCTCGCGGATTTTTCCGGGTTGTATCCGCGTCGGTCGTAGAGCTTTGTCGTCGAGGGGTCTCTGTGCCCGGCTGCTTTCTGCACGTCTTCTAGGCTCGCCCCATTCTCAAGAGCGGTTGTAATAAACGTGGCGCGCATAGAGTGCGCAGAGTAGCCTCGCGAAAGCCCAATCTTGCGAGCGTACTTTCTCAGCACTCGGTCTATGATATCGGGGTGCATCCGTCGCCGGGCATCTTTGCTGTGCCTGTTGTGATGGAGCGGCCGCACCAACTCCCCATCCAAGTCGTCACCGTGCCCAGCCGCATCAAAGTACGCCCGTATCCTTTGAGCCGATCGAGGTGCGCCTTATTCTGGAGCTGTGCGTTCTTGAGCCGTGCGTTCTTGAGCCTTCGTATCAGCTGCATCTTGTCCGCGCACTACTACTCGCAGGTATAAAGCTCCAAATTCAACTCATCATTTACATGAAATTCGCGGAGTCTTCTCGAAGCACGGCACTCGTCGCCTGTTCTGTTCCCCTCACTGCTCGCGCCGCTCTCTTTGTGATCCTCCTTTCTCTATAGAAGAGAACATCTGGACTAATGGCTTAGGGCTCATTCGTCGAGGGGGGGGCTGAGAAGATCTTCTCGCGCAATTCCTTAATGTGTCTCGGCATTCGCATCTTGTTTGTGTTCTCGATTGTTTTAGGATTCGTGACCTGGTAAATCTGGCCGCTCGCGGTGGATTTAAAAAGTATAAGATTTTCGATGGTTCCATCTGGGCCATAAAAATTTCGCCTCACAGGAATAAACACCGCACTTTCGATTTTCCCTCCTTCGGCTAGGTTCCTCAGTAGCATATAATTTCCGTTGGGCCGCTCAAGGTACTTGGTGGATCGGATGTAGCGCTCTATCTGTAGAGCGTAGTTGCTTGGATCGCCAGGCACCTCGAAAACATATCTGTCGTCTGTTCTTGCAGGGCCCCAGGTATGGTCTATGACTGATGAGCGAACCTGCTTGAAGGTACCGTGCGGAACTTCCACCAGGTAGGGAAGTGTCGGGGATAATTCAACTGAGGAACCAGGAATATCGCCAAGGGAGATCCTCTCTCGAGATTGAAAGTCTTTTTGCATCACAAGCTCTCCAAGCGAGGCGCTTTTCGGGACGATGCTAGGGCGGGCGTCCTGTGATTCGTCCGGTCGACCGCAGCCTCCTACGAAGGAAAGTGCTGCAAGGGTTAGCGTGGATATTGTCGAGCCTTTGTCGCGCATAGGTGTCTCCTTATCAACAGTTTTCGCGTAAGCCGATGCAACAACCTAAGCCACTGCTTAGGCTACTGCGAAAGAGGATCTCTAGTTGGTATTCGCTCTCCATAAAGGCGAAATATCTCCCTGTATCGTCGCGTAAATGTCGGTGAATATTCCGATGGTCTCTCCGATCCGCACTAATCATCCCCCGACCGCCGTTCCCAACACCCAGACATCCTCATCTTTCGCGAGTATAAGAACGATCCTGTCGTTCGCACGCTCGAGCACTTTGAGCTCACCCGCCACAAGAGGCAGAGCGCGGTGCAAAGAATCGCCTTCCCAGCGGTGTAACACGCCGAGCACGATGATTATATTCGTCGGACCGCGGGCCTCATGGTGGATGTTCTGCATGATTATGTACCTAGTATGGGACTTTCAAGCCACGGTGTGACGTAAGTCGCCGCTTCCACCGCAGGATAGGGGTCGCCTTGCTTCCCTATGACCAGCAATGAGATATACTTAATGGATGTCGAATCTCGAGCCGAATCAACTGCGAACGGCGTCCTACGGCCCGATTCTCCTTTCGGTACGGGAGCCTTTGCAGCTCGCGGGGTTTGATGTCGCTCAGCTACAGGTAGATCTCGCTAACACACAAAACGGATCGTATCGATTTGAATCATACCTTTCTGGCTCCGCGAACCTGGCTCTGCTGGAGCTTCCGCCAGGGGTGGTAACGGAGGCGAACCTACTCATAGGTCCCAGTGACGAGAGAAAGGCGAGTTTCTCCTTCAAGGTGCACACATTTGTTAGGGAAGCGATGCAAACACGTGTGATATGGCAGCAATTATAGGTAAGCAAGGCAAACCCTCTCCCTGCAGCGAAAGGGAAGCTTGGGGTGCTCTACTGACGTCCTCTGCAGCGACAGTGAGGTCGTATCTTTCATCTCTCTTAATCCTCGTCGCGCTACTACTGCGGCCATTGGACGGCTCGGCGCAGGAGCTAAAGGTTGGTGTGATCGTGGGTATCACAGGACCCGCCCAGGTGTGGGCTGACTACTCGCGCAAGGGATTGGAGCTTGGGGTTTCCGAGCACAATGGTTCGCCCGTAGTAAAGAGAAAGCTCAGGCTCTTGTTCGAAGACTCAAAATCAACCCCAGCTTCTGCCGTAAGTGCCTTTCGAAAGCTTGTTCATCAAGACAAGGTGGATATCGTTGTTGGTGACGTGTGGACGTTTCTCACTGTGCCTCTAATTTCCCTCGCCGCACGGGAGAAGGTTGTCTTGATTTCACCAACGGTAATGGACGGTTCCGTTCCAGAAGCTAACGAGTACTTCTTTTCCTTAGGGCACCGCTTTGCTTCGCTGCAGACTGGGCTTGAGCGATTCTTCAAGCTGAATCCGAGCATAGGAACAGCTGGGGTAATATCCTTCGATGATTACTGGAATAAGAGCGCGTAACAAAAATATCCTCGTCGCGAGGCCACGCGAAAGGTCGAGGGGCAAGGATGCAGGCTCAAAAGGCGCGGAGACGTGCCCTCTGTGGCACGTTG
>JBIIOE010000218.1:0-2597 GCA_044337105.1 Bdellovibrionota bacterium
GACCTCTAAAAACCGCTTCCACAGAGACGGGGCTGGCGCGGTGCATCTCAAATGAGGCTCTTAAGCATAGCTGGGGGCTCCTAGGGACTATAAATCCAGAAATAAGGCTCAATAAGGCTCGGCGCCTCCCGAAAAAACTCGCTTATCGCTCAAGGTGGAGCAGAACTTTCGTCACTTTCGTCTCAAACTCCCTCTAGCAACACCTGGACTTCCACACCAACAAATCCCAACTACCTAGTTTGCTGATATAACTCCGGAATTAATCGATCTTCGTATCCATCATCCTATGACGCGAAGTATACAAAAAGTTGAATATGAGAACTCACTAGCTCCAACGATTAGCGTACAACCATGGAGGTGCTATACTACGCGTTCGGCATCGGCACCCTAGGGATACCGTGCGAACAGGACCTGCGTCGAATCTTTTTATCGCATCATGAAAACGAAGAACCAGGACTCAGATCTGAAAGCTAACCTCACCGCGCCGAACGCCGGTGCGGCACCGGGAGATCTTTCCAAACTTAAGCCACCAGCCAGTGCGCGTCCCGATCTCTCCGCGATTTTGACACCTTTACCCTCCATGCCTGTACGAGAGCAGTTTCAGATCCTCAAGGAGATCATACCGAATCGAGAACTCTACGGCGATCTTGTACGCGGTATCACACACCCCTCGCCGGTCATTCAGAATACCTTGCTGACCTTCGCTCTCTTGAACGCAGCACGATTTGATACCAACTTTGCGAGGCAGTTGTACGCGGAACGGCCGATTGATCCGAAAATGATTGTAGGAGGCGAGAACCTCAGAAAATTGTCCGAACTTTTAGCACGTCTTTATAAATACGATCAGGCCGTTGAGGTCGTACACGTAGCGCTGAAGCTGGAGTCTCCTGGCCCACAAGACATCTCTTATATCTGCGGCATACTTAACAACCTACACGAGCGCTTCGGGCGGGAGAGAACTGAGCCTCTGTGGAAGCTCGCGTTGGAGAAATTTCCGGGCGAATTTTTCAACCCTCATAAAAACTATCTGCGCCGAATCGAAAAGGACTCAGCGTCTCAACAAGAGGGAAACACGAGGGAGGCTCTCACGGCGACCCAAAGGGTTCTGGCCCTTGCTCAGGAACGTGCTGTCCAGGGAGATCTTGCCGGGGCTTGTGAAGCACTCCTCAAGCTCGTACAAGACAACCATTCCTTCGCGCGGGCAGCTACTCGATTCTGTGAGAGGCACAAGATACCAGAGACGATTAGTAAGGATCTCCTGGATGTGGTGCGTGAAGTTGCGCAGATAACGAGCACGAGACCTACGAATGCGTTCCCGCAGGAGTGCAGCGGGCGCCCCTTGTACCTCAAGGGAACCACCAAAACCGTGCGGGAGTGGATGGATGTAGCCAAAGGTTGTTTTCGGGAGGGCAAGAACCACCAAGGTCTCGACATCTGGTTCGCCGTCTTTAGCGAATATCCGCAAACTAAATCCTTCCTTAAAACGGCCCTGGTAAAACTTCAGCATGAGATCGGACAGGACGCATGGCTGGATGCCCTCCACGTTTCAAAGCGATGCGCCGCAGACCCGAACGTGGCCTTCCTGCTGATAAGCGTGGCTGCCGCTGGAATGAAAAAGGGGGTGAACGTTGCGGATAGACTTTTCTCCGCGTTGTTAGGCGCGAACAAGGGGTTGGATGTTCGAACACCGTATTCGCTAGCACTTCTCACTATGGGCAGATCCGACGAGGCGATCGCCGTATGGAACGATACTCCCGCTGATTCGGTGCTCCAGAGCCTCATCTTCACCGAGCTGGCTCTCCGAAAAGGGGGTCCCGAGACCGCATTACGAGGTATCTTCGACCGCGGCGTGTCGATCAACCCGTACGCTTGTCTCGCGTTTGCGTATCGTCAGAGGGTCATGGGAGGAGCGCCCCACGTCGCGCAATACCTCCTGACGAAGCTGGTAACCGCGCAGCACGGTTCACTCTCGGAGTTCGATCGAGGGGTCATACGACTTACCTTAGATCATCCAGGAATAGGTCCTATGTTTAAGGCCGCAATGCTGGAGAGATATAGAGCGGAGCAGAAATTAGAGCGGAAGGAGGTGGATGAGCTGTTCGCCTCGGTAGACCTCTCAAGCGCTCCCGAGACAACATTGCAACGAGACCACGAGATGGAGGAGTTCCTTAACCGCGTAATGCCAACCCTTAGGACGGGAGGCTTCTTTCGAGAGTTATCGGAGCGACAACCCCACCTTAATCCGGGGAGGTCGACCAGTCGCATGGCCCGATCGGTTCTGATGAAGCCGAACCGTTTGACGCCGAACAACACCCGACCGGGGCAGAAGAGAAAAGAAAACTCGTAGTCCTCTCGCGGATCCAAGGTTCGCAACGCAGCGGCGAGTCGCTTCCGATACGACTCGCAATCAGGCTGATGCTTGTCTTCCTCAGTCTCGTGTATTCCCCGCGACGACGATCTCGGTGAGGGTAAGAACAAGAGAGCAACTATCGGCAAGAGTTCCGTAAGAGCATTTGGGCCGCGTGCATAAAACGCATCTATGAAATCGATCCACTCGAGTGCCCCAAGTGCAAAGCTCAGATGCGGATCGTCGCCTT
>JBIIOE010000033.1:0-30421 GCA_044337105.1 Bdellovibrionota bacterium
TGTTCGGTAGACGTCTAGTTTTTTATAGTCGAGCATACTGCTCTATTTCGGGCGGGAGCGGAAAAAGTTGCTTTTTCGGGTACGTTCACGTTTACGTGCACGAGCACGTTCACGTGGAAAGGCGCGATCTATAGGTCAAAACAAGGGCTTACGCTGTCTCCAAGCTCGCTATCGCCCACTCTAAAACGCGATGAGCCACTTTTATAAGTAGCTGAAACAACGCAGGCTACGCCTCGCCTCCCGTCTCACCAACACCCGCTCCGAGCCTCCTCACTGTAGTATGTTGCGGATGTTGAGGCAGCGAGATCACGAAGCGCGCGCCGAAGGGATGGTTGTCGAAAATTCGGATTTCGCCTTGGTGGTCCGATATGACGGAGCTCACAATTGCAAGACCAAGTCCTGTTCCACCTTTCTTAGTCGTAAAATACGGTTGAAAGATACGGTTCTTGTCCGTAGCCGCCACTCCAGGTCCGTTGTCGCTAATCTCAAGTACAGCCCTACGGTTTCTGCGATCAAAGGACACCTGCACTTCGACGACTGGAGGACGACCTAGCAGCCGAACCTGAGCGACCGCCGCTACTGCATTGTCGAGCAGATTGATCACGACCCCGCGAATCTGCTCTGGATCAAGAAGTATCTCGGGAAGCTTGCCCGCTATGCGCAATTGGAACTCCACCTCGGGGTAATTGTTGCGAAAGTCGCCGAGCGTGTGCACGAGTAACCCCTGCAGGTCTGTGGACACGAATTGAGCTGTGGGCATGCGTCCGTACTCGGAGAACTCGTTGGCGAGGCGCTTGATAATTGCGACGTGCTCGACGATCGTTCGCGTGCACTCCTCGACAGACTCCGACTGACCGGTATTCGACAACAGTTTCTCCAGACGTTGCGCGGAGAGCTGTATCGGTGTGAGTGGGTTCTTGATCTCGTGGGCGATTCGACGAGCCACATCTCTCCACGCCGCTAGATGTTGGGCGCGCGAGATCTCCGTCATGTCATCGAAGATAAGGACGAATCCGAGGCACTCGCTTTCAGGGCCGACGATACGACCCGCAGTGCAGAGAACCAACAGTTCTCGCCCTCCACAGTGTATTGTACATTCAACTTCAGCCACCACAGGGACTTGCTGGCTCGTCGACGGCGCTAGCGACGCTAAAAGGGGGGCGATCGGTTGAAAGTCCTCGCGATTGAGCAGCTCCGTCAGCGGGATCCCAGGCGAGAAGTTGATATGGTCGACCTGCAACATCGCTCCTGCCGCGCTGTTGACCGTTGTCACCCGCTTTTCGGTATCGAGGGCGATCACGCCGACCGCCAGGTTCGACAAGATCGTCTCGATCAATATCCCACGTCGCTCCGCTTCGTCACGCGAAGCTCGCAAATCGCGCAGCATCTGATTAAACGAGTTGACGAGAAAGCCGACCTCGTCGTCTCGCACCGGCTCCAAGGCGAAGTCATAATCGCCTTTCGCCACACTTCGTGTTCCCTCCGCAAGCCTTTGTATCGGCCCCGTAATCTGCTTGGATATAAAGAAGGCTACCCATATTGCGCCAAAAATGGTGAGCAAATTGAAGAGTGCCAGCGTCAGGACGAAGTTGCTCTTCAAGGGATGCTTGAGAGATTTGAGCTGCTCGTATTCTGCGAACGATTCGCTCACGGCTACTTGGGCCTGCACAATATCGGGATCCATCCGGTGCGAAACGACGAGGATTCTCTCCCCAAACGGCTCGTAGCAGCGCACGAACTGGCTCGCCCCACGCTCCTCGACCCTCAGAACAGGTGTCGCTTTGTAGGCTCGTCGGAGCGCGTCACTGTCTAGATCAGGCTCCTGGAAGGACTCAACTCCTGCCGTCGCATGCGCCGACTCGACGATCACGACACCGCTACGGTCTACGATCCGTACTGCGTACAGGTCGTTACGATATCTGACGTCTTCCAATCGCGACTGGATCTGCCTCAGTTGCCCTACCTCGGCGCTCGCATACGATTCAAGCGCGCGGCCGATCCTGTCCGATGCCGCCCGAACCGACACCTTGACGCTCGCCAAGTGCTGTCGCGCTATCGTGACTGCGCTCGTCACGGCCGTCTCCACCTCATCAGAGAACCAGCCATTCATGGCTTCCCCTATCAAGCCACTCGAAACGATGAATGTGAGGGTTATCGGTACTCCAGCGATGAGAACGAATGCGACCATCAGGCGTGAGCGGAGCTTGGCGCCTAGTATTCCACGCCGACGCTCGAAGATAAGCTTCACAACATTACGGCCAACCATGAACCCGAGGACTACAAGAGCCATCACGTTGAGATTGACCAACACGAACACTAGGATGTTGCTCAGAGAAGAGCCGTCGGCTCCACTCCAGTCGACACTTAGCACGACAATCAGCAGTACGAGGAGGACTGCTGTTACCGCCAAAACCCAGCGGAGTTTTCGTGCTCGCCTGCGAATGTCGTTCATGGTTCCGATGCTGGTGTCGAAATATCAGAGGCAAGGGTGAAATCGTGCCAGTCGGTGGTCGACTCGACCACGTCAAGCATTCCCAGCGTCAGGATCTGGGAAACGTTGGCGAAGAATCTGTTGACACTCCCCCGGCAAGACGTAGTTGCTCGCACCTGAATGTAGGTGCCCTTTTCCTGAACAACTGTCGTATCTTCCTGCGCGAGGTATTCGAGCGGTATCGCTCGGGTCTGAAGCACCACTTCGACCGCCTCGATTCGCGAGGGGATCCCGATGGAAGCAGGATCGGCATTGTCGCCGAATAGGTCTGACACGACACGATAGCTTTCGGTAATCGGATCGAACTCAATTGTATTGAGACCACTCCGATTCGGCCGACAAGAGTCGAACCACGCAGGGTTTCGCCTACACACTCGAACCTCTATCTTCACGCGAGACTGCCGCGATGAATCGAGGCATTCGATTACCGATTGGGTGAGCCCAGCGCCGTAAACCGTGACAGCCTTTTTCTCCTTGGTGCTCCAGAACACGTTGAACATCCCCTGGGTAGAAACAGCCGCAACCACCACAACGATTGAAAGGAGTCGCAGCACAGCCGTACTAGTCCTTCGAGAAAAGTGTTCGCTGTCGAGCCTCTTCTGCGAAGACCCGCCCCAAGTGCGTGTAGGCGCGCTCACTTGCGGTTCGACCACGCTTGGTGCGCGCGATGAAACCCTCCTGAAGCAGATAGGGTTCGAACACGTCCTCCAGGGTGTCTCGGTCCTCACCCAAGGCTGCGGCTATCGTCTCAATCCCCACAGGCCCTCCCTCGAACTTGTCTATGACCATCGCGAGATATGCGCGGTCGGTGCGGTCCAATCCAACAGGATCTATCTCGAGTAATTCGAGGGCCTGGCGCGCTACCGGAACCGATATCTCTCCTTGTGCACACTCCTCTGCGTAGTCCCTCACCCGCTTCAAGAGCCGGTTTGCAATTCGCGGTGTGCCGCGCGAGCGCGACGCAATCTCGTGCGCTGCGTCCTTACTGCACTCAATTCCCAAAATACCCGCAGAGCGAATAACGATCCTTCCCAGATCCTCTATCGAATAGAAATCGAGCCGGTGAACTATCCCAAACCTATCCCGTAGCGGCGAAGTAAGCATACCCGATCTGGTCGTTGCCCCTACAAGGGTGAAGGGCTTAAGTGGAATCTTTACCGATCGTGCTGAGGGGCCTTGGCCGATGACGATATCTAGCTCGAAGTCCTCCATTGCGGGATAGAGGATCTCCTCCACTACGCGAGAGAGTCGGTGAATTTCGTCGATAAACAGCACATCGTGCTGCGCAAGAGCGGTCAGGATAGCAGCGAGGTCCCCGGGGCGCTCGATGGCTGGACCCGAGGTGCTCTTAAATCCCACACCGAGCTCACCGGCGATGATGCGCGCCAGGGAGGTTTTACCCAGCCCAGGAGGCCCGTGAAGCAATACGTGATCGAGGGGGTCGCCCCGGCGTTTACACGCATTACAGGCGATCTGAAGATTATTGCGAACGTGTTCCTGCCCCACGTAGTCATCGAAACGGCTGGGCCGAAGCGAGAGGTGTGTTGTTTCCTCCTCGTCTTCGCGTAAAGGTGCTGGGTCGAGCGGCTCGGCTGCGACGCCGTCAGAGCCCCACATCTCGATCTCATCCTCGAAGTCTCCGCCTTGAGAACCCCTTTTATCAGCGGTCGACATACTCCCCCTTACTTCTGTTTCTCGACCTAGATTACACGTCGCGAGGAGCTGTGGCTACACGAAACGCAATGCTTCACGCACCAGATCCCCCACCTCACCAAAAGCCCCCTTCGCCTCCACCGCCTTGGAAACGGCAGCCTCGGCGTCCCGTCGCGCGAAACCAAGCACCTCTAGAGCGGACACCGCATCCGTTGAAAGTGCAGGAGTCTCATTTCCCGCACCCCGCTCGACGGTCAACATGGACCGCAAAGCACTCGAACGCTCGCCCGCCATCGACGCCACCAAGTCACGCAGCTCGACAACTATCCGCTCAGCCTTCTTCTTGCCGACTCCCCGTATCGACATAAGGGCCTGCACGTCGCCTGAGCCGATTGCGCGCAAGAGGTCTCGAATAGCAACGTTGGAAACTACGTCTAACGAAGAACGTGGCCCCATCCCAGAAACCCGGTTCAGGAGCAAGAACATGTGGCGCTCAGCAGGCGAGTCAAACCCAAAGAGCCGAATGGCATCCTCGCGAACGTCGGTATACACACTAAGGGCCGCCTGGGCTCCCACCTCGAGTCTGGAGATGAGGGCCGAGGTGCAGACCAGCTCGTATCCGACCCCTTGGACATCTATCAAGACGGAATCACCGTCTATCTCAGCCACTTCGCCACGCAAACGTCCGATCATAGATACCTCTTAAAGTGTCCAATTTTCTCTCGTACACGTATACAGCACTTTCGCAACGTGAACACCGCTGATATTGAGAGCGTGAGCCACGATGTACGTGGTTAGCGTTGGACCTGACAATCATGCCTCGCAAGTCTCCAAAAACCAAGCGGCCTCCCGGTGCTCCCCGGAAGAAGGTCGCTACGGCGCGCCCCTTCAAGAAGCGCAAGGCAGCCCCCAAGCGACGATCCCGGTGGATAAGCCGCTTTGTGCTGTGTGGAATCCTAGCCCTTGTTATCTTGACTGGCGTCTGTGTCTACAACGACCATGTCGTGGAGTCGCGCCTGCGATCACTCGGCAACTCGACTTTACCGGTAATTTACTCCTGCCCGCTCGACATCCGGGGAACACTCGCGCGTCTGTCGTACTCCAACGAGCGCTTGGAGGAGCGGCTGCGAGCCATACTCCTCGATCGGCGCTACTCGGAAGTCTCTGCGCCGAGTAAGCCTGGAGAGTTCTCTCTGGCCGACCGCTTTCTTTCAATCGTAACGCGCGAGTTCAGGACTGCATCGGGTGTTACGCTTCCCTCGCGCAAACTGAAGCTTGCTCTCCAGACCGCAGAGGTCGTAGGACATCGAGGTGACGATTCCTCCAATCTACTCCTCGAACCGCAGGTTATCTCGTACATCGGCACCACCGAGCTGCGCGCCAGTAAGTTCACCCCCCTGAACAAGATGCCGAGCTATGTGAAGCAGGCTGTTCTGGCCATCGAGGACGAGCGCTTTTACGATCATTTCGGCTTGGACGTGATAGGTATAGCGCGGGCCCTCGTTCGAAACCTCCTGGCAATGCGCTTGGTCGAGGGAGGGAGCACACTCACCCAACAGCTCGCAAAGAACCTTTTCCTATCACCTAAGAAAACGATCTGGCGCAAACTGGCTGAGGTGCCCACTGCGCTCAGCCTCGAGCGACATCTCTCAAAGGATCAACTCCTGGAGCTGTACCTGAATGAGGTCTATTTAGGGCAAGAGGGAGCTATCGCCGTACACGGATTTCCAGAGGCCGCCAGTGCGTTCTTTGGCAAGCGTATCGAGGACCTCTCCCCAGACGAAGCTGCGGTGCTGGCGGGAATCATCAAGGCACCATCGTACTATAATCCGCGCAAGCACCCCGAACGAGCGCGCGAACGCCGCAACACGGTGCTCGGAAAGATGCGCGAGCTTGGCTTTATCAGCGCGTTAGAGCACTCCTCCGGTAGTGCGAAACCTCTGGCTACGGCACCTCAACAACATCACCGACGGGTGGCGCCCTACTTCGCCAGCGCGCTCGAAACCGAGCTGTCGCAGAGTGTGGATCTGGAATCGGCGCCGGTCTCGGGTCTTGCGGTATACACCGGACTCGATCTCGGAATGCAGCGCTGCGCCGAACAGGCGATCGAGAACGGTCTAGCGCGACTGGAGAAGGCCCAGCCACGACTCTCGAAACACAGCCCACCTCTTGAAGCCTCCCTGGTTGCGATCGAACCGCATTCGGGGTTGGTGAAAGCATGGGTCGGTGGTCGTGATTTCTCCGAGAGTCAGTTCAATCGCGTAAGCCAAGGCGTGCGACAGGTCGGATCGACTATTAAACCGTTCCTGTACCTTACCGCACTCGACGGAACGCTCAATTCCTACAAGGTCGCTTCGCCAATGAGCGTGCTCGAGGACAAGCCCATGGCGATCGCCGCACGACGGCAAGCGACCTGGATTCCAGAGAATTACGACAAAGATTTCCGAGGAGACGTGACGCTGCGCTTCGCACTCGAGAACTCCCTTAACATGCCGGCCGTCTACGTGGCACAGCGCGTGGGAATTCCGGCGTTAGCACGAACGATCGAGGCGTTTCAGCTGGCCTCGTCGGTCCCGCGAGTTCCCGCGCTCGCTCTCGGAGCGCTCGATACTACCCTGCTCAAGATAACCTCAGCCTACGGCGCTCTGGCCAGCATGGGCGTATTCGTTCAACCTCGACTCTTCGTGTCGGCCTTGGACGACACCGGAGTGCGCCTGTCGACCTCTACGATACGCGAACGACGCATAGCAGACGAAGCCGCAAGCTTTGTGCTCACGAACATGCTGCAAGGGGTGCTCAGTCGAGGCACGGGTAAAGCGGCGCGCTCGAGCGGATTTGACCGCGAAGCAGCCGGAAAGACGGGCACCTCCGACAAGGCGCGTGATGCTTGGTTCATTGGATACACACCCAATCTCAGCGTGGGGGTGTGGGTTGGATTCGACGACAACAGCCCCACGGGACTCTCCGGGGGGCAGGCAGCTGCTCCGATCTGGGGCGATTTCATGAAGTGTAGTGAGCCCTTTATGGCAGACCTCCGCTTCGTGCGCCCGCCTGGGGTGTCGGTCGTACGAATCGACGCAGAGACTGGAGAGGTTGCCACGCGCGAATGCCCGCTCGAAAGCGTCTTAGAGGAGGTGTTTGTTCGAGGAACCGAACCCGCAAGCCTCTGCTCTCGACACTCGGGAGAGCCCGTATCAGAGCCGCTCGACCGAGATTCCCGTGCAACTACCGGCCGTTCCCCAGGCACTCGAGAACACTCCTTCTGGGAGAACCTGTTCAACTGAGCCACAGAAATCCCTCTAATCTCACCCTTGCCCCATCGTGCCTGACCCAGTAACTTCTTGGGGTTATGCAGTGTATTCTTGGTGTAGATCTAAGCTCTCAACCGTGTGAACTCACCGTTTCTCATATCTCGGGGACGGTAGTAGAGGTCGTTCAGCGTCGAACGGTAGATCTACCATTGTTCGGCAATCAGGAGACCCTCCTGCATCAAGACTGCGCTCAGTTACTTGGCGAGCCTAGCGACTCAACCGCGGCCGAAAGCTCTGATGAGCCTTCGGCAGATGATGACGACTCCCTGGCGCATGCCGACCTCGTACGTGAGGCCACCGCACGCTCAGTAAAGTACACAGTGAACGCCCTGAGAGAAGCACTTTCCGCGCTCGAGCCTGCGTGGACATCAGCCGCTGTCATCATCCCGCCGTACGAGCACTTGGCGCTCAACCTGAGCCTCCCGTTTGGCGACCCCAAGAACCTCAAGAAGATAGTAGACCTCGAGGTTCAAGACGTCGTCCCGTTCGAGCTCGACGAATTTCTTGTTCAACACTCCGCTCTTGGTCCGCTCCCGAAGTCCGCCTCAGATATGAAGAGTGCGAGTGGTTCGCATGACGTGCATGTGGGACTTCTGCCGACACAGTACGTAAAAAACATCATCGACCTTTGCAGCGCAGCAGGGCTCGATCCGGCGGTGGTGACCGTTCCTTCAAGCGCGGCTGGCGCAGTGTTTCACCTCGCGAAGGATTTTTTCCAAGGTAATGCGGCTATCGTTCGAAGCACCGGAGAGGCTTACTCGATTACGCTATTAGTCGACGGAAGGGTGCGCTCGGAGCAGGTGGTGCACGCCTCTAACCTGCTGGCCAGCGCGGCCCAAGGCGGCGATGGGGATCTGAGACCAGTATTTACGGCTCTCAAGCTAATGGTGGCTGCCACCGAACGTCGATACGGCATCCGCGTAGAGACCATATACGTGCTCGGTGCGGTGCCGGATCAGCTCGCTCTTCATCAACTCATGGGTCGGCCCGTGGAGCCTTTGACTCTCAATGACATCGTCAAGACAACTGATTCAGACCTGGGGCTTTCTCCGCTCGGTGCATTCTTCGCCCAAGACGAAGGCACAGCCCTACCGCTGTCGAACTTCCGAACAAAGCAATTCTCCTTCCGGCCACGATTCGGGGAACTGCTACGCGCACTCACAGAGACCGCCGGACACATCCTCGCCGCTGTCGCGATGGTCGCGTTTACAGTCGCAGGCGTCTACGGAGTTCGTGAGTTCAATCTGTCTCGCGCAAGGGATAACCTCGTTTCGGAACTGCAGACCGTTGTCACCGATTTCCCTGCCGAGGCAAAGGATATTCGCGCTGCACTAATCGCCGCCGAGAGCAAGATCTCGCAGGATCTCGGGGTGCTTGGATCGCCAGCCAAGATTACCCCGCTCGACGCTCTGATCGAGGTAATTCGACTCATCCCCGATGCTACAGGTGTGCAGGTCTCGTCCATCAAGGTATCAGGAACCCGCGCGCAGCTTTCGGGAATAGCTCCACAGCTCAGTGCGATTGAGGATTTAGAGAGAACCCTCCGTTCGAGCAAGAGCCTCTTCAGCAAGGTAACCGCTACTCCTGGGACGGCGAGTGGTTCCCGCTTCAATTTCACTATCGAGATGATACTGGCGCAATAGCATGACTACATCACTCTTTTCACCCCAGGTGACCAAGTACATCAGTGAGCGCACTCCACGCGAGCTTGCAATCGGGCTGGTAGCAATCGTACTTCTCGGAGCGATGGGACTGTATTCGTTTGTCCTTGAGCCAACCGCAGCCGCGTTTGAGCGTCAGTCGGCCGCCTTCAAGGATCTTTCGAACACGGCCTCAGTTGCTCCCAGCATACTTGGCCGATATGCCAAACTTGCAGCGCGCCGTAAGGAGTTGGAGCTGTTCTATGAAAAGGTCGACATAAAGGCGAACCCTTTATCGCATCTCGAACGCTTGCTGCGCGACGTGGCCAACGTGGCTCCGGGCGCCTACAACGTATCTCCGCGAGAGGGTGTGCAGCTCGGCGGGAAGTACGCCCACAAGATCTTCCTCGTGAAGTTCGAGACCACCAGCCTCGACAACCTTACGGCCTTTCTCAAAGCCCTCACTACCGGCCAACAGCCCATGCTCATCTCCCAGATTAATCTTGAGAAGAGGCAAACAAGCGATGCTCTGGCCGTCCAACTGGAAGTCAGTGGATTCGAGGCAGTTTCCAAGTAGAAGGAGATGCGAGCATGCGTATACGTCGAACCATCGTAGGAATAGTCGGGGCTCTCGCCGTTGGAGTCTATTTCCTGTGGCCAACTATCCTGCGGGTAATGGCGCAAGAAGCTCTGCTCTCTGCCCAGCGTGATGGCGCTCGTATTTCGTGGGAAGGATTGGAGGTGAGCGGTTTCACTGTCTCCGTCGAATCTTTCGGTGCATGGCTTCCCGGTCCACGACTCCAAGGAGGTATAAGACCCCCCATCAAGATCGATCTGGAGCGATCGCAGATACACGTCCGTCCCATTAGTCTCGTGCTATTCGACCCGATCGTAGATTTTTCGCTGGCGGCATACGGTGGCTCGATAGAAGGTACGATTATACAGCTACGCACATCCCCGCGTATCACCACTACGTTTCACGGCGTAGACCTCGCCAAGCACGACCAATTTCGGGCGTTAGGTATAGCCTCGGCCGTGATCAGCGGCGTGCTTTCTGAGTTCAAACTGGTTAACGAAAACTCACCGCAGGGGTCGTTCGATGTAGACATACGTCAGATTGAAGTACCCAATCCCCCGCAGTCCATACCATTGATTAAGCTCTCGTCCCTTTCAGACGGCACGATCCATGTACGGGGGACCCTCGATCCAGACAGTGTCGACCTGGCCGAGGTAAAGATCACCTCCTCATACGGCGCCGTCGACGGCGCTGGTAGAGCCCTAAACCTTACTCGCAAGGGGAGCGAATCGGCCGAAGGCGAGTTCCGCGTTTCTATCGGAGAGGCGCTTCATTCGCAGATCGCACAGCTCCTGCCGGCGCTCTCCAACAATGTGCTTCAGCCCAGCACGCGCGCATTCAAGGCTCGAATGAAGGGCTTTCCATGCAGTCGGGAACCTCGCGCCCTGGGAGACCTCCAGTTAGGCACTCTGTGCCTGCGATTTTCACCAGTGGGAGCACTCTGAGGGGCGGCCTCGGCATTATCGGCCCTATTTTTCGAGAGTTCCCAGGTTTGAAGGTGTACCTTCCCCTTCTCATTTCGAACACGTGGCTCTCGCTTGGGCTTGCCACCGAGGGGCAAACGGCGGGATGATACGGGAAGTAGGCTATCAATTGAATCTCCGACATGGAAACGACTTATATCGTCTTATCGGCAATCATCTCCCTCATCGCAATAGGAGGCTCAATCCTTGCCGGGAAAAAGCTGGGTGCCGGTGCGACCAAGGAGCAGATTCAGGGTCTCATCAGCGAGTCCGCCGAGCTGCAGGATCGACTTACTTCATCTGGAGCGTCTGCGGAAGGACGGTTCTCCAAACCGCAGCTCACCAGCCTAGTGGCACAGACAGAGGAGTTTGTTCAAGCACTCGAAGCCCAGAAACAGCTCATCAAGGATCTCGAGGTTCGACTCGAACAAGCGCAGAAAGATGTAGAGGCAAAAGAAGGCGCGCAGCAAGAAATGAAGTCAGCTAAAGAAGAGGATGAAAATCGCTTGTCGGAGATCACCGCTGCGTACGACACCTATTCAAGCCAGTCAGTATCGCTGGAACACCAGTTAGCTGCATCACTCAAGAACCTCGACACGATGATAATCGAGGTCCCAATGACTACCGATCAGAAGGCCGTGTTCCAAGAGCTTTCTAACACACTCACGAGCGCCAGCGGTCGACTACGAGATCTCTTCATTGATTATCAAGCCGTTCACGAGCGTTTGGAGGGACTCAAGAGCCAACACAAGGACCTTGAAGAGGAGTACACCAAGCTCGTCGAACAGCAACTCAGTATGTGACCGAGCGAGATATGGGAAAATCAGCCAATCACTCGCCTGAGGCTCGAATTTCCCCAGATTGTTCAGGACATTTTACAACATATCTTCGAGCACTTTCCCAAGCTGCTCGAGAGATGCCTGACGAACTGAATCATCAACGATCTTGAATACATCGCGCATGAGTACCGAATCACGGCAATCCCAGCGCATTCCGTACTTCATAAAGTTCATGGTGTAGGTCGCAACTCGGTCTCGGACGATGCACGCTATCGTCACCGTTATGCCGTTGACGTCGCCCTTATAGCCCGTGTAGCCCTGTTCGCCCTCAAGTTGCTTCCAGTCCGTTGATGCGGTTCCCTGGATCTGCTCACGAACATTTGAAATGAGCCGCTCTACCGAGTCATTAAAATCGCGCTTGAGACTCGTTCGATACTGCCTCAGACTCGTCTCAACTTCGAAGTACAGCTGCTTCGCGACATCACCCTCAGCCAGCACTTGGTAATTCTTATCCTGCGCGCCACTCGAGCGATAGAACGGGTCGACTAGCATCTTCGGAGCCCAACCGCGACCTCGCAGTTCGATCGTATAGCAGGGCATCCCTGATTCGACGAAGCTATAACCGCCCCCGAAAAAATTACTGGTCACAGGCTTCGAGCATCTCAACACAAGAACTCCCGCCTTGGCGTCGGTACAGTATAGGTGCTCCCAGGTCTCCTGAGGCTTCTGAAACTTCTTACTCGAGTCGAGAGGCTCCCCTGCCTCCTCCCATCGATCAGGCGAGGTGCTCGCAAGTGTCTGCTTGATCTTATCCAGTAGCGTCGACGCTGGGCCAGAGCCACCACTCGTGTTCGTGTTTTCCTTTGTCTTCGATGATTTGTCGTCACTCGCACTCATAGAAAAACTCACCTCATGGACCGCTAACCACATCGCCTCTCTGCCAGGACCAGAATCGTGCTGGGCAAAGCGTAGCGTCTTTGCCTCTCTCTATTGTATTCGCCAGGAGGCCCATCTTCAATACCTTGCGGGGTTGATTACGAGCACTAACTATTCGAACCCACATGAGTTCTGGCACTTCTCAGGCCTTGCTCATAGTTATGCCTCAGGTTCCCCGACAGGTGAGGTAATCAGTATCTCGCGTGGCCTTACGCCATCGGTCTTTCCCACAACCCCTTCACGCTCCATCGTCTCGATGATGCGGGCTGCCCGATTGTACCCGATTCGAAAGACCCTCTGAATCATTGAGGTAGACGCAGAGCCCTTTTCAATGACAAGCTCGACGGCCTTGTCGTAGAACGGATCGTACTCCTCTCCACCACAATCCTCGCCCGAGCCACCCTCTCCATTTCCTGAACCCTCCTCGGCCAGCGCCTTCTCGCATGCCGAAATGATATTCTCGTCATACTGGGGAGCACACTGAGTCTTGAGCGAGCCAACCACCCTCTGCACCTCTTGATCAGAGACGAAGGCTCCATGCACACGCTTGAGCGGCACGGCCCCCGGCAACATGAAGAGCATGTCGCCCTTGCCAAGCAGCTTCTCCGCCCCCATCGAATCGAGAATCGTACGCGAGTCGATCCGACTCGAAACTCGGAACGACAAACGAGCTGGAAAATTCGCCTTGATGAGCCCGGTGATAACGTCAACCGAAGGACGTTGCGTGGCCACGATAAGGTGAATACCGGCAGCACGAGCCTTCTGCGCCAGGCGCGTAATCAGCTCCTCGACCTCCCTACCGACCGTCAACATCAAGTCCGCCAACTCGTCGATCACAATTACGAGCTTTGGTAGCGGCTTGAGCTGCTCGGGCGCAACGGACTCCACGGGAGCGGTAGGCTGAGCCTCGTCCTCGCGCGAAGAATCCATCGACAGAGGTAACTCTTCTTGCCGATCATCGGAGCCCTTTACTTTGCCGTCAGGTACTTCTCCCCCGGTAACAAGCTGATTGTACCCGTCGATATTGCGAACCCCGAATTTTTGCATGTAGCGATATCGCCGGTCCATCTCCTTGACCGCCCAGCTGAGAACGGCCTTGGCCTGACGAGGATCGGTGACCACCGGGACACGTAGATGAGGAATGCCATCGTAGATACTCAGCTCGAGCACCTTCGGATCAATCAAGATAAGACCAAGCTCGGAGGGGTGTGCGCGGTACAGAAGGCTCAGCAACAGTGCGTTGATACACACCGATTTTCCGGTACCGGTAGCTCCTGCCATGAGTAGATGCGGCATCGTCGCGATATCCACAACGACGCTATCCCCATACGTGTCTTTCCCGAGAGGGACACTCAAAATCGAGTCTGCCGTGGCAAACGCCTCGCTCTCGAGACACTCCCGCAGCCTAACCATCGCACGGTGCTTGTTAGGCACCTCTATACCTACTGTTCCTCTCTTCGGAATCGGCGCGATGATGCGGATACTGCTGGCCCTGAGGCTCATCGAGAGATCGTCCTGCAGCGCCGCAATGCGCCCGACCTTTACACCTGGAGCGGGCTCGAACTCAAAGAGCGTGATGACTGGACCCGGATGCACCTGTGTAACCCGTCCGGCGATATTAAAGTCCCTCAGCTTAGCTTCGATCTGCTCCGCCTTTTGTCGGAGCTCTTCGTCGTCTTCTCCGACGCCGTCAGACTCCTCCTGATTGAGTAGCGCTACATCCGGTGGGATATACGACTCAAAGGCCGGCGCTCCTTGTGGCGCCGACTCACGCTCGCCTTTCGCCGGTTTGGTGTCCGCCGAGCTTCGCACCTTCTTGGCTACCACCGGCTCCGCAGGCTTGGGCTTGACGATAATCGGGGCAGCCCGCTCGTAGGCTACTGGTTCAACAGTGCGTAGCGGAAGTGGCTCGAAATGTTTGGCCGCTAAAGGCACGAGGGCGGGCTCTGTCTGAACTACATTCTTTCGTAACCTTGGGCGTGGGAGCGTAGCATCCTCCTGCGACGGGACCGAACGAGACACGAACAGTCGAGCCAACCCCTTCAACCCTGTTACGCTCGCCCGACTCGCGACCTTTAATCCGGTAGTAAGAAGACGGGCGGTCGTTAGGGGCGCCCTAACGAATGCATATGCACACCCGGTCTGCACCAGCCATCTAAGACCGTGCGCGACGTCACCAACGGAGCGTTGTGCGAGGATTGCACCGCTCACGGCACACACCAGAAGCACCCACAGGAAGGCTCCCCCGGAGCCAAAGGTTCCGAGCAGCGACCTCTTCACGGCGGCTCCCAACGTTCCGCCCCAGCGCTCATCAACCACGAGCGCCAGGAATGAGGCCGTGCCGATTACCACTGCAGCCAAAGAGACGCCGACAACGGGCGTACCGTAGAGCCGAGGGCGTTGCTCTCCACCGCGATTTCTAAGGAGCGCCAACCACACCAACGCACCCACAGGGAGCAGCGATGCTAGCCCGAAGGTTCCCGCTAACAACGTAGCAAGCACGTGTCCGAGAGGGCCCATGATGTTATCTGTCGGCACTAATGCCTTACCTGACACCAGGATGTAGCCGTATGAGGACAGGGCCAACAACACAACTACTGCCGTAGCGAACAAGAGCAACGAAATCACGTCCCGTACCCACACATGAGGGCGGAGCGCTCCTTGCGGAGGAGCGCCTTTGGCACGCGTGGGGGCGACTTTGGCCGAGCGCTGCGTTTTTACTCGAGTGGATGACCTTCTCTTTTGAACTGCTGACATGTGTACCAAGCACGCATAGCTCCCCTCTTCTTTTCGAGGGGTAGATAATTATTTCCAACTGGGAAACCTCAATGCTCGCTCACTTGCGAAATCGCGCTCCCAACCTGTGTTTAGATAGTAGCACCAGGAGATCCTTCGCCCTAGAGGCTATTTCGAGGATCCTTACCGGCTAGGAATGAAACTCCCATCACCTGCCAAGGCTATTTAAGGGCTAGGAACTGGTGCTCGCGGCGCGTATTCAGGTCTCTCAGAGCGCTCGAGACCCCAGCTTCGAATATCTCACTACCCGAGCTCCAGCCGGGCCCCCTGCGCTTCTGACCTACAACATCACCAAGTTGCAGCAGGTTATCACTTAAGGGCGTCTGACTATACGAGTAGGTGCCCTGCCACAGCTCCCTGGCGTCTGCCGAACGAACCAAGGTCATCACGAAAGAAACGGAGGCTGGCTCTCCCCCGACCGAGGAACCACGGCGCTCCACAAAGGAAGTCAGCTCAGTACGCAAGATAGCGTCCACCCCGTGCCGCTGTAACGCTGCCAAAGACGGAGTGCGACCGATCTCACCGACTAAGCGAGCGCGCTCAGGAGACTCCTCGACCCAACGCCTACCAAAGACGGTCACCGTCAACTCCCGCTGTGCAATGGACTCAAGCCTTTCGACTGTACGGACGACAGTTGAGGATGCGTCCTGCCCCGAATTGGAAAACACAGGTGGCAATACGAGGACCGAGGCAATCGTAGCGAGCTGCGTCGCTTCTGGGACCCGCACCGAAAGCGGAGTCGTTGTAACACTGCGACGTTGATCGCCACCGACGGCTGTCGCTTGCGGGATGTCTCGCGTAGCTCCCCGCGTTGCACATCCTACAATGTGAAGAGCCATCGCCGCACCCAACGCACATGTTACTACCAATTTTGCTCCGGGTCGTGATTGCATGCAGCCTCCTCTAGTGACGTCTCGTCACCTTGGTTAGCTCGGAAATGCTCTGTCTGCAAGGGGAGAAAGCGAATCGATCTCGTACCACACGCCATCCCAGTATGCGCTTGGTCATGCGGGGACCAAATAGCACGACTAAGGTACTGAGGCATGGTTACCTCTTGATCTTACCCGTCAAAAGGCTTTACGCTCGGAGCAACGAAGAAACAAAAACCTAGCCTTATTAAGCTCGATGAGGCCTGTATATACTTGGAAAATTATTTATGACCACAAAGGCGACAGAGAAGATTATTGAGGCACTCACCCAACTCGTAGAGGGATTCGCCGAACTTCAGGAAAGCCTCGAGGAAGATTTCGATCCCGAGGTCGAAGGGGGCGAGGAGGAGACCGAATCAGAGAGCGAGGAAGGTAGCGTAGACCTCGAAGATGCCCTCGTGACAGAGTTGCGAGCCGCGGTCGAAGCGGTTATCGAGAACGAAGACTGCGCGCCGGAAGATCTAGCATCTATCGTCTCGGCCATCTCGGATGCGCTCGAAGAGATCGACCCTGAGGTTTTTGCTCACGGCGAGGTCGCTGAAGAAGAAGAGGAAGATGACGACGACGATGACGACATTGACCTTGACGACGAAGATCTCGACGACGACGAGGAGGATGATTACGACGACGAGGACGAAGATGAGGATGATGACGAAAAGGAAGACGAGGCTGAAGAAGAAGAAGACGACGACTAGGTAATCGTCACACCCGTCATAAAAGCCCTCGGCGAGACTTGTATGGTACGCCGAGGGCTTTTTCTTTGGGCTCGCTGCCTACTCTGGCATCAAACGATACTCAGCCCAATCCTTTAGAGGGAACTTAGCGAGAGCTTGCTCGATATCAGCACGCTGCACCGCGCGAACACGTCGGATTACCTCAGCCAAAGGAGTGTTCTCCTGACGATAATTCCACTCTAAGCCTAGAGCCATCAGACGTCCCATCGGTAGCTCTCCGTCCAGAACGATGCGCGAGACGATCTTGGCCTTAGCTCTTTCGAGGTCGTCCTCCGTGAAATCCAACGGAGTAGCAAGGATAGATCGTGTAATATTGACCACCTCGTCCAACTGCTCCGGACTCGAGCTTACGTAGGCCAAAAAGCAGCCGGTGCCATCTCGTTCGTCGCTATCGACACTTGCCGAGTCGGCCAAGCCCTTATGGATCAACTCCCAGTACATGCGAGATCCCGAGGAATCCCCCATCACCGTTGACAAGAGTGAGAGCGCATACCGTTCTGGGTCTTGTGCAGAAGCGCCAGGAGCTATGAGTATCGCATGCGCGTGGCTAAGGTTCTTGCGACCCAGTCGCTGCTCCACTGTCTTTCCGAGGTACCGCGAGGTCGTGCGGCCGACTGGGTACTTCTCCCAAGCACCACACATCCTCTCTGCGTCCGCCACAAAGCGCTCCCACGAAAAGTTGCCGGTCGCTGCCAACACCATATTTGAAGGCGAATACCGTCGCTCGAAGTACGCCTTCATCTGATCGCGTGTGAGTGCAGAAACAGACTCGTGGCTACCTAGCACCGAATTGCCCGCCGGATGCTCTCCGAAGTAATCCTTGAAGGCGTTCTCGAAAAGGAAAAAATGGGGTCGATCTTGATAGAGAGCGATCTCCTCCAATATGACCTTCTTTTCCATCGCGAACTCTTCCGGGTCCAAGGAGGGGCGAATCATATCCGTCAAGAGCTCCTGCATCGCGCTGAAGTGTTCCGGAATGATACCTGCGTAGTACACAGTATTCTCCTCGGAGGTGAACGCATTGGCCTGCGCTCCGAGATTGCCGAGCTGAAAATTGATATCGATCGCCGATCGCGTCGGCGTCCCTTTGAACATCATGTGTTCCAGAAAGTGGGAAACCCCCGACTCTAGCTCCGTCTCGTCACGAGCTCCGGTCTTGACGAAAAAACCGATAGCGGCGCTGACGTTGGAGGGGTTCACCTCTCCGAGAACCGTTAATCCGTTTTGCAAAGTGTGCTTGTGAAAGTGCGCGTTCATATCTTCCCCCTTACCCAACGACATCAGCCGGAACCTCGAGCGGATGTCTTCCCAGCGTCAAAATCGAACATGGTCGAAACGGATAGCGCTCCACGAACGCGTCAACGCTCTCCAGCGATACGGCATCAATCGCTGCCGAGATCTCCGAGAGCGGCCGGATACGTTTCAACAACCACCAATCACCTGCATTGGAAGCAGCTCTGGATCCAGGGGACTCCTCCCCCATGACGAGCGTGGCTTTGAGGTTCGTCTTGGCCCTTGCAAGCTCTTCGTCAGCAACACTACCTCGCAGCCCTTCAAACTCGCGCAACAACACATCTAGACTTTCTTGCGCACGCTCCGGTGTCGTGCCCACATACGCTGTGACAGTTCCATACGACGCTGTCGCCCCGTGGCGCGCATACACCGAGTAGCACAGCCCGCGCTTTTCGCGCACCTCGACAAACAAACGCCCGAACATCGACGCGCCCAGCAGGCTCACGGCTACCTTGCCATCGTAGTAGGCAGCCTCGTTGAACTTAACCGAAGGCCCGGCCATCACGATCTGCAGCTGCGCTGAATCCACCTCGATAGGATAGTAACGATGCGGCGATATGGCACCAAAGGTCGGGAGCTCCGACCCGCATCCCGACCAGCCTCCCAAATACCGCTCTACCCATTCGAGCACATCTGAGGTCTTGACCTTGCCCGCGATCGACAGAATCGCCCGCTCAGGTACAAAGTACCGCTTGTACAGGTCCACCATGGTCTCCCGTGTAGTAGCGGATATTCCCTGCGCTTCACCGAGCGAGGAGCGATTAAACGGAGCGGGATAATAAAGCTTCGTGAGCTCGACCATCGACTTTCGCGCGGGATTGTCGTTGAGAGCTTCGATATCTTGCAGCATGACGCTTTGAATACTCGGTAGCTCCTCTTCTGGAAGGCTGGGCTCGCGTACCATGAGCGAGAGCAGTTCGATGGCGCGCTCTAATTTGTCTGCTACCAACGAGCCGCTCAAACTAAAGCGGTCCATTCCGACCCCTTCGCCGTGGCGAATGCCAGCTGAGTCGAAAGCCGCAGACAGCTGGCGCGAGTCCATGCCTCCGGCTCCCCTGCCTAGAAGCTCTGCGAATATCAGACTCGCTCCAACGGTACCCGCGCCATCGACAATCAGGCCACCAGGGACGAGAAGGTCATACGAAACGGACTCTACATGGTCCATCTCCTCTACTATGACCGTCAATCGATTGGATAACTGCGTGGTGGTAATCATAAGGTTAGCTCCTTTTCGAATTCTTTGCCCTCTCTGTACCTCGAAGGGGACTTTACTCCTTGGCGAGATCAGCCAAAGACACCTTTCTCGGATCGCCGTTGACGCTGAAGCACTCGTACAAACGCCTGACCTCCGTGCCCAAGAACATCGAAGCTCGTTTTTTGAAAACCGCTTCGCGAATCTCGGCAACCGAGACCGTATCCGGACTGCGCATCAAGAGCAGAGGCATGTTACGCCCCCCTCCTCGCATTATGATACCCGCCTGCGTCAGCGCATCGAGCGTAGGCTTGAGAACAACCGAGCTACACCCGATATGCTCCGCAATCTCTAGTTCATTGGGGATCTTTTCGCCGCGCCTGAAGGCATGCACCACCATTACCAACGTCTGTATTGCGAGCAACATCGCCCCATCCCCCACACTCATTAGAGAACGCTTCCACAACTTGCCGGTGCGGGGGAGGTGCTGAGCCTGATACGAGATCTCGGCGCCGACCAAGACGATCGACCAGGAGACATAGAGCCAAAAGAGGAAGATAGGGACTGCTGCAAGAGCGCCATACAGTTGGTCGTAACGAGTGAAGCGCACGAGATACAACGCAAACCAGTGCTTCGCCATGCCGAAGAGCACCGAAGCGGAAAAGGCGCCTAGGCACGCTGCGCCAACCTTAACCGGCGCTTTCGGCACAAGAAAGTACAACGCCACGAATGCAAGGAAGTCTATCAAGAACGGCACAGCATCCTCGTACATGGTGGCAAGAATGCCGTATCCTGCAAGTAACGGCTCTACCGTTGTGCTCGTATAGTAACCGGACACCGCGAACAGAGGAACGAGTACGATGATCGCGCAAAATATCGCCAAGCGTTCCGTGATAGGTCGAACCTCGTAGACCTGCCACACCTCATTGAGTGCGTATTCAATCGAATTGAGTAGCAGCAGAGACGTGACGATGAGCGTTGTAATCACCACGTAATTGAGCGCTCTGATGTTCTGACTCAAGCGATGCAGCCAATCGAGAACATCCGTCAAGCTTTCAACCGGCAAGAACTGCTGAAAGAGAAACTGTTGCACCTGAGCAGCCTGCTCGGGCGTCTGGATAAAGCTACCGAATATTCCAAAACAGAGCACCGTCAGCGGGACCAGAGAGAGTAGCGAGGAATAAGCAAGCGACGCCGCCTTGGAGAACCCGTTGTCCCAATAAAACCGGTCCGCCGAGGAGATCATAACACGCACGAGCCAGTGTATCTCACTGATCACGGCATTGAATGACTCTCGCGCCTTGCGCTTGATGTCCCTGTGCGAGAGTTGATGTGCGGAGTCGGTCATGAGCCTATCTGTAGTCGGCATTTCATCATAATGGGGCTAACGCCTCGAAACCTCAATATCTTCTTTTACTTCGTCACGAATCGAGCGGTCTCTGCGGCATCTTCGCCTTAGATGCTATTGAACGGCTAGAGAGACAACATAAATCCTTGTTCTTATTTACTCGTGCGGTATCGCCTCAGAAGCCACGACCTCCCCGCGCTCGTTGATTCTCAGCTTGTCCATCTTGTATTTCAGAATACGCCTGCTTATTCCGAGAAGTTCGGCCGCTCGGGTCTGAACGAAGTTAGCGCGCTTGAGAGCTTTAACAATCATCTCCGTCTCGAACATTCGCTCTGCCTCCTCGAAGCCGAGCCCGGCAGTGAACACGGGCGTTAGCGCCCCCTGACCACTCGATCGCTCCCGTAACTTTCTCGGAAGATCTTCCAGGGCTACCTCGTCCGTGGGTGCCAGAGCGAGAAGACTCTCTACGACGTTCTCCAGCTCGCGCACATTTCCTGGCCAATCATACGCCGCTAGACACTCCATCGCCCCCGCAGAGAACGAAAGTGCCCTGCCCCCATATCGCTGGCCTAGTTTCGCACAGAAAAACTGCGTCAGCCGCGGAATATCGTCGTACCGTTCACGAAGTGGAGGGAGGGTGAGATTGATTACATTAATCCGATAGAACAGGTCCTGTCTGAATTGCTTTGTGCGTACCAGCTCTTCGAGGTTTTTATTCGTAGCCGTGATGATACGCACGTTGACCTGGATCGGCTTGGATCGCCCTACGCGGTAGAATTCTTGCTCCTGCAGAAAGCGCAGGAGCTTTACCTGCACCGCCAAGGTCAGCTCTCCGATTTCATCCAGAAAAAGAGTGCCCCCGTCTGCCAACTCGAAGTGTCCGAGCCTCCGTTCGACAGCATGAGTAAAAGCGCCCTTTTCGTGACCGAAGAGCTCGGACTCTATTAAGGTCTCGGGAATCGCGGCGCAGTTAATCGCAACAAAAGGCCCACTACGCCGAGAGCTACACTCATGGATCTGTCGGGCAACCAACTCTTTGCCGGTTCCAGACTCACCAGTAACGAGAACTGTGGAATCGCGAGCCGCAACTTGCTCGATACGCCCGAAGAGATCCTGCATAGAACTGGAGTGGCCAACCATACACCCGAAATCTCCAGGAGGATTCGGCAAGCGACCACCTTCGGACGGCGAGGCCACAACCGGCTCAACCAGCCTCGCCTCTTGCTCTTCAAACGTTGCTATGATCAATGACGTGAGCTCTGACACGTCAAACGGCTTATTGAGAAAGTCCTTGGCGCCGTACTTCATCGCTTGCACGGCGCTCCGTACCGTCGTCGTGGCGGTAAGCATGATGACTGGAACATCGAAGCCCAGTTCGCGCAGTTTGCGCAAAACACCAAGGCCATCGATCTTCGGCATAAGGAAATCGAGTAACACCAAGTCCGGCTTGACGCGCTCGAACACCGCTAGGGCCTCCTCACCGTCCTGAGCAACACAGACTTCAAAGGTTGATTTGAGAAGAAGGCTCAGGGAATCGCGGACTGCGGCTTCATCGTCTACAACCAGAATTGTTCGTCGTCGCTCATCCATATGTAACAAAAAACCTTACTGATCAGCTACTTGCTCGCTAGCGGCACCGAGGGGGTGAGCTAATTAGATGCTGATGAGCACCCTTCCGACGCTCATCAACCACGTTGTTGCAACCCGCGGAGCACTAACAGCATTTGAGTGAGACTCTCATCTGCACTTCCTGCAACTGAGATCGAGCTCGCAGGTTCGTCCATCGTAGGGGGTTCCAGCACTTCGAGCTGGCTGTCCAGAAGACTCGCCGGCATGTACTCGTGCACCCGCTCTCGATGGTGACGTTGCAGAGCTTCGCGGTCAGCATGCAGAAAGAAAAAGTGCACCCGGCCCTCAAGACCCTCGCTGAGGCGCTTGCGATACGCCACTTTGAGCGCCGAACAGGCCACTACAAGACGTACACCATTGTAGCTCCTCATTTCGGCATTAACGTTCGCGAGCCACGGCCACCTATCCTCATCCGTCAGCGGTACGCCACTCCTCATTTTGTCGCGATTAGCGCTAGGGTGAAGGTGATCCGCCTCCAAGATCGGACCGCATTCCAGGTGTTGAGCCAAACGCTCTGCAAGGGTCGATTTGCCCGACCCAGACACCCCCATCACAATGAGAAAACGCGGCATACCCTACTGCTTCGCCAGCCTGTCGTACCAATGACGGTAGATATCCTCCAACGACTGCTCGAAGGAGATAGAGGGCCTCCATCCACACTCGCGCCACGCCTTGTCTGTGGACGCATACAGCTCCATCACTTCGGGCCCCCTCATTCTCGCCGGATCTCGACGAACTTCGACCTCTAGCCCCGACACCGCTATCAAGGTATCCAGGAGCGATTGAATCGACCGGGGAACCCCAGACCCGAGGTTGTACACTCCGACACCCGTTTCGGCGATACGTCGATACGCTCTAACGATATCTCGGACATCGGAGAAGTCACGGCGTGCCTCGAGGTTTCCGACCTCCAACACCGGCGGCGACTGACGTAGCGCTATCGACGCCAACTGACGAGCGAAATTAGACGCCACAAATCTGTCATCCTGCCCGGGCCCGATATGATTGAACGGACGGGCGATCGTATAGCGCAGGGAACCTGCCCGCCCATACCGCTCAACCACGAGCTCTGCCATGCGCTTGCTGAGGCTGTAATTGTTTGCGGCTCTCAGCTCGGCCTCCTCACGTATGGGAAGCGTGTGGGCCGGTACCTGGCCGTACACCTCGGCTGAGCTTATAAACAAGAGTGACACACCTTGGTTAAGCAGATGGCATTGCCGTACCACGTTGGCGGTGCCGCCAACGTTGACCTGAAGCGTGCGCCCAAAGTCAGCCTCGGCCTCTGGGACGAACGCGATACCCGCCAAGTGGTAGACCACCTCTGGTCGGACCTTCTGAACAACCTCCGCGCAGCCCTCGGGCGAGGTGATGTCCAGGAGCACGCTGTGCTGGGCATCGAGACCTGGCACGTTACCATCCATGCTCGTCCCAAAGACCTCATCCCCCTCCTCGAGCAGGTAGCGAGTCAGATACTGACCTACGAAACCCCCTGCCCCGATCACGAGCGCTCGCATCACTTGCTCCGAAAGTCGACCTACGCAGCGCTCGAGAGTCGTTCGATGTCGGAATCAACCATCATATGGATCATCTCCTTGAACGAAACCTCTGGCTTCCAACCGAGCTGTTTCTCGGCTTTCTCCGGAGAGCCCACGAGTAGATCGACCTCCGCAGGGCGCATGAACGCCGAATCGATCTTAACATATTGCTGCCAGTCGAGCCCCGCTCGCTCAAAGGCAACCTCTACCAATTCCTGAACTGTGCGCGTCTCACCGGTGGCTATGACGAAATCATCAGGAGTGTCCTGCTGAAGCATCATCCACATCGCTCGAACATAGTCGCCAGCAAATCCCCAATCGCGGCGAGCATCGAGATTTCCCAAACGAAGTTCAGACGAAAGCCCTAACTTGATCCGCGCCACTCCGTCTGTCACCTTGCGCGTGACGAACTCCAAGCCTCGCCGAGGAGATTCGTGGTTGAAAAGAATTCCCGATACCGCGAAAAGGTCATAGCTCTCCCGATAGTTTACGGTGATGTAATGGCCGTAGGCCTTAGCCACACCATACGGAGAGCGAGGATAGAACGGGGTGAGCTCCGTCTGCGGGGTCTCACGAACCTTGCCGTACATCTCGGAGCTCGACGCCTGATAGAAGCGAATGGTTGGATCCACAAGTCGGATCGACTCAAGCATCCTGGTGACGCCGATCGCAGTAAATTCCGATGTGAGGACCGGCTGAGCCCAGCTCGTCGGCACGAAGCTCTGCGCCGCCAAGTTATAAACCTCCCGAGGTTTACACTGCTTAAGGACGGAAATGAGAGAATACTGGTCGAGGAGGTCGCCCTGTATCAGGGTAACCTTGTCCATGATGTGGGCGATACGTTCATACTTATCGACGGATGCTCGTCGCACCATGCCGAACACCGCGTATCCCTTCGAAAGCAGGAACTCGGCCAAATAAGAGCCATCCTGTCCCGTAATACCTGTAATGAGCGCTACTTTCTCAGCCATACATCCCTCAATCACTCTAGTTTCAAATCAATCAGTTCTACTTCGATAGTTATTCGTTACGTAAGCTCGTGTCGACCCCGACGCTTCAGCTCCTCGACCACTTTACGCACCTCTTGCACGTGATCGCGAGCCACCACCAACAACGCATCGCCTGCGTCGATGATTATGGTATCCGTCAACCCCACAGCGGCTATCAGGCGCTTCTCAGAGCGCACAACACAGCGAGTGCTGTCGATTGCCAATGAATCTCCCTCTAGGAGATTTCCGAGTTCGTCAGCCTCGAAACTCTCGGCCCACTGGTCCCACGACCCGACATCATTCCACCCAAACTCCTCAGCTGCAACAATCAGGCAGTTCCGGGCGTGCTCGAGCACACCGAAATCGATCGAGATCGACTCGAAACCGGAAAACAACCTCTCGAAGCGCTCTTGAGTATCCGCCGTCATGCCCGACTCGATCAGCGCCTTAATCTCCATGAGCCCATCGTACATCGTCGGAAGATGCGCTTTGAAAGCCTCCAGGACGACACTCGCACGCCACACGAACATCCCCGAATTCCAAGAGTACGAACCATCTTCGACGTACTTCGTAGCGCGCTCCAAGTTCGGCTTTTCAAAGAAGCGCTCTACCTTGTAGGTGCTTCCCTCGGCGCGAGCCCCACGCTTGATGTAACCATATCCGGTGTGGGGATGGGTAGGTGGAATCCCAATTGTGACGAGCACATCCGCGCGTCGAGCGTGATCGATGGCCTCCTGCAGAGCTGCTCGCAGCCTCTGTTCATCCTTGACAGCGTGGTCCGCAGGAAGAACCACCATGACCGGATCGCCTCCGTTGGAGTGAATCAACGCGTGTACGGCAGCCAGACCGATGCATGGAGCAGTGTTGCGAGCGACAGGCTCGCATACGATTCGCGCCCCCGGCACATGCTCCGTAATAAGACCAACAAGGCCCGGATTCGATATCACCCAGACATTTTCGCGTGAAACTATCCCTTCGACCCTACGAACGGTCGATTGGATGAGGCTCTCACCACTCTCGTTGATCGAGAGGAACTGCTTGGGCCGAGCGCTTCGACTCATCGGCCAAAAACGACTCCCCTGGCCCCCAGCAAGTATCGCTACAACGGTATCACACCCTTTCTGAACGTTGCTCACCTCACACCTTCCTATTCGAGAACTCCAATCTCGCCAAGAAACGCCCTCAACCCCTCCTGCCACGAGATGGGAGACCGACCTAACAAAGCAGTAACTCCGCTGGTATCAAAAGCGGAATACGCTGGTCGAGGAGCCGGCCTGTTGAACTCTGCCGCAGTGGTCTCTTCGAGGCGCGCAAGCTTCACTCCCGCGAAGTGAGGTCGTGCAAGCTCCAAGATCTCACGCGCAAAGCCGAACCAGGATACCGAGCCCGTACACGAAGCGTGAACGACACCACCACGACCAATTCTCGCGAAGTCGAGCAGCGCCTCTGCCAACCAACCGGCCCATGTCGGCGAAACCCATTGGTCGTTCACCACCTTGAGAACCTCCCGCTCAGGAAAAAGCTTGAGCATCGTGAGCACGAAGTTCACCCCTTTCTGGCCATAGAGTGCTTGCGTTCGAGCAATCAGAGCCCTCTCCCCAAGAACACTCTTCACGGCCTCCTCGCCCTCGAGCTTCGATCGCCCGTACACGCTCAGCGCATTGACCGGGTCGTCCTCTCTGAGTGGACGACCGTGCATCCCATCAAAAACATAGTCAGTCGAAATATGGATCAAGCGGCAGCCCACCGCCTCGCAGGCCTCCGCGATATTTCGAGCGCCGTCTCTATTGACCGCGAACGCCCGCTCAATCTCCACCTCTGCATTGTCCACGGCGGTGTACGCCGCACTGTTGATAACCACATCCGGCTTTACGGAAGCAGTAAGAAATTTCACCTGATGCCGATCGGTGATATCCAGCTCAGCCGTCACAGGAGAAACCAGGTCGAATGCGAGGTCTGCCGCACGCTTCTTCAGCTCGTATCCAAGCTGGCCACTACCACCGAACAATAAAATCTTCACAACCCCACCTATCCGCGATGCGTGTAGTTCTTCTCGTAGAACTCACGATATGCACCGCTTTTGATCGTGCGCCACCACGATTCGTTGGCCTTGTACCACTCTATCGTTTGCAAGATCCCCTCACGGAACGGAGTCTGCGGCTTCCACCCGAGCTCTGCGTTTATCTTCGAGTAATCCACTGCGTATCTACGGTCGTGCGCCGGCCGATCGCCCACCCTTTCTATGAGATCTCGCGACTTGCCCAGACTTTCGAGGATCATGAACGTGACGTCTCTGTTCGGAAGCTCAGCCTCCTGACTACCCCCGATGTTGTACACCTCACCTGCCCGTCCCTTCTCCGCTACACGTAGCAACGCATCGCAGTGGTCAGTGACATACAACCAGCTCCGCACGTTCATACCGTCACCATAGAGAGGAAGCTTCCTGTCCTCGAGCGCATTAGTGATGAACAGAGGTATGAGTTTTTCCGGGAAATGATAGGAGCCGTAGTTGTTCGTGCACCGCGTAACTGATGCGTTCATACGGTGGGTTTTACCAGCTGCCAAAACCATTAGGTCAGACGCTGCTTTGGACGCCGCATACGGACTCGTAGGATCCAGAGGAGTCGTCTCTACGAACGCCCCTGTTGGGCCCAACGAACCGTACACCTCATCGGTAGAGATGTGCACGAACCTATCTACTTTCGTTGCGAGAGCAGCATCAAGCAGCGTCTGAGTGCCCATTACGTTGGTCCTCACGAACTCCTTGGCCGAAAGAATCGACCGATCTACGTGACTCTCTGCCGCTAGGTGAAATACCAGGTCGAAGCGTTCAGCCTCGAAAAGTGCCTCGACCGCTGTGTCGTCGGTAATGTCGGTGCGTGAGAAGCGAACCTTCTTCTCCCGGAGCAGGCCATCGATATTCTCCAGGTTCCCGGCGTAGGTCAAAAGATCGAGCGCCAAGATGTCCCACGATGGGCGCTGCTGCACCAGATAATGAACGAGGTTACTGCCGATGAATCCAGCGGCTCCTGTAACTAGAACTTTCACAAGACCTTCCTTCGGAACGGGCGCTCACGCGCGGCTATTGTGCACTATTCTGAGGTAATCCAACGTTTTGTGTGATATCGCCTAACCCGGCAAAAGTAAAGCTTAGCATCACCGCAGTTCGGTCCGGGTTGAAGCGGTCGCTGACACCCAGGTCGATGCTCCAGCACTTACACGCATTTATAAAGCGCATAAGAGCCCTGGTCTCAATGGCGCGCCTATTGTCTATGTCGTAGCGGGTGTAATACCCCACTCGGAGTTGTTCGTGGAGCTTGAACTCCACATTGCCCTCGATCTGGTTGGTCGTACGGTCGCCGTTGGCCGTAGTGGGCTCGAAAAATGTATAACGAAGCCTAAGGGCGTCTTCCCGATCATCCCTCATCGCCATCGAAATGTCGTAGCTCGAAAAATCCCCGGAACCCGCATCGAGGTTAGACTGAATTCCCGTAGCGAAATAGCTCGACGGAGACAGGATCATGGAGAGATTTATGTCTGAGAACTCATCCTGATTGGGGTCCACGTCCTTCGTGGCTTCGATGTAGTCGTAGGTCTGCCTGATATCGAAGCGGGCCAATTCTCTGACGTCCGACTGCTGCCTATCCATGTTCAGCATAGGAGAAAGAACCATTCCCCTGCCGAATCCTAGCAGAGACGACGAAAGGTCGAACGTGGGTAGCGTATCGCCTGACGCTGCGAGCTCCTCGACGTTTCGCGAGCGCTCGTAAGGACGAATAAATTTACCATAAATGCGCGAGGTTCCGCCGTACGAGAAGAGACTGCGTTGGCGATACCTGTCTGTCGCATCAAAGAGCGGAAGACCGCCCTGACTCACTCCCGGGATGTACGTATACTGTACCGACGGCTCTAACGTGTGCTTGAGGCGAACCAGCTCCCTGGTCTGATTCTCTGCGCCGAGACCTGCCAGCGTCGTCAAGAAGCCATCACGCTCCAACTGATAGACCCTCTCCACGCCAGTAGCCATGCCATAATTGAGAATCGGAAGGGTTCTAGAATTGGACGCCTCCAGAAAGGTATCCTCCTCAGTGCCACCATTGGAGGTCCCAGCAATAGTATTGGTGGAGTCGGGCGTTGTGTTTCCGCTCGAAGGCCCGCCAGGCGTAGGCCTAGGGCGATTCGGTGTAGGCGTCGGCGGCACCATGGTTTCGCCGAGAGAGTAGTAGGTTTGGTGCAAATCAGCGGAAAACTGCCCGCGCACGTAGTTTGATACGTGAAACGGAACTGCCGCTCGTGGCACGAGATCCGAACGCCATCCGTCGTAGTAATCCTGTCTAACGAAGTTGGTAGTCGTCGAGTTGAGCCCCGTCACAAGCTTCAATCCGTACGGGTTAAAACCAAACGGTCGGAATGTCTCCCGCGTAGAGAGCGAAAGCTCTGGCACCCTCTGAAACTGAAGCTCTTGAGGGCTCAAGATCATCTGGTTGTATTCCGACCGAAGCTCAGCGTTGACACGCTTAAAGGCAACCCCTCGCACTATCGCCGTGGAGGTCAGGAATTGGGACTGCTGTGGCCCAATATCGATATCCTCAATCTCTTTGACGAATAGGTTGTCGCTCGTATAGTGACCATCCGCTATGAACTCTATCGGAAGCTCAGCGCGAGGGTCGGGACGCCACTGCTGCCGATAGAAACCACCAAATCGATTCGTATCGACGGTGGGATCTGAGTACGTACTTACATTAAAGCCACGCAGATTGTTGCCACGCATCGACTCATTGGAGTAGTACACGCGCCCGTTTAAATTACTGGTTGATGAATACACCTTTTGGACGGCCACCGAACTGCCCACACGCGACTTCGTGTCAACGAACGGCGTAAGTGTGAAGTCAGTCGAATCGTCAATTGGCAGGAAGATCGGCTGACGGTAGCGGAATCCATCTCTGTTAGTCATCCCCCACTGCGGCACAAGGAGACCAGCCGCACGTTTCGTTTTCACCGGGAAAACCATGTAGGGTGTATACAGCACTGGCAACCCCTGAAAGCGAAACGAAGTATCGTATGCGTGTGCATACCCTTCTTGGGTGATATTGCACGATCCCGAGCTCAATTCCCACGGGCGCGATCCGTCCAGACACTTGCAGGTGGTCATATCCGAGTCATCGAGATCGAACTCGAACTCAGAGAGCTTTCGCACCTCCTTGGCGCGGATGTCATACTGACTCTCCTCCATTTGGAACTCGCCGTTCTGAAAGTTACCCACCTCCCTCTCAATGTCGAGCCAGGCTGAATCGGCGGAGAAAACGGCTTGTGGAGACGTCACCACGACATTGCCAGAAACAACGCCTTGCTTGGTCCGCATGTTCATGGTGCTCTGGTCAGCCTGCACCTGCACACCGCGCTGCGAGATCAGAATACCTCCACTTCCCTTGACCTCGTCTGCGTCTTTCATTACCTCGATATTTGGGGCTTGAAAGTCGAGCTCCTCGTCGGCCTTTGCGGCCGGCCGAGAGGCCTCCCGCATCGTTGCCTTCTTTCTGTTCTGTTCCGCTTTGGTGTCTGCTGCAAACACAGCCCGATTGTCGTTGTTTCGACTAGACTGACCCCACGTGTCTCGCATCCACGGC